>JBDSTZ010000131.1:0-5757 GCA_039927975.1 Massilia sp.
CCCAGCGGGACCGCATTGGGGCCGTCCGACATTGCCTGCGCGGGATTGGGATGCGTTTCCATGAACAGGCCGGCGATGCCGGCGGCAACGGCCGCGCGCGCCAGCACCGGGATGTGCTCGCGCTGGCCGCCCGACGAGGTGCCCTGGCCGCCCGGCAGCTGCACCGAGTGGGTGCCGTCGAACACCACCGGGCAGTTCGATTCGCGCATGATGGCGAGCGAACGCATGTCCGAGACCAGGTTGTTGTAGCCGAAGGAGACGCCGCGTTCGCAGGCCATGAAGTTGTCTTCGTTGAGGCCGGCTTCGCGGGCGGCGAGGCGGGCCTTGTCGATGACGTTTTTCATGTCGCCGGGCGCGAGGAACTGGCCCTTCTTGATATTGACCGGCAAGCCCGATTGCGCGCAGGCGACGATGAAGTCGGTCTGGCGGCACAGGAAGGCCGGAGTCTGCAGCACGTCGACAACCGAACTGACGGCGGCGATTTCTTCGATCGAATGGATGTCGGTCAGGACCGGCACGCCGATCTCGCGCTTGACCTCGGCCAGGATGTCGAGGCCCTTCTCCATGCCGGGGCCGCGGAACGAGGTGCCCGACGAGCGGTTGGCCTTGTCGAACGAGGACTTGTAGATGAAGGGAATGCCAAGCGCCGAGGTGATTTCCTTGAGCGTGCCGGCGGTGTCGAGCGCCATCTGGCGCGACTCGATCACGCAGGTGCCGGCGATCAGGAAGATCGGCTGGTCGAGGCCGACGTCAAAACCGCAAAGCTTCATGCTGCGTCTCCTTGCAAGGCCAACTGGGCCACGTTGGCGGCCGATGGGTGCGCGCCGGCTGCCTGGTGCGCCAGGGCGGCCCGGATGAACGAGGTAAACAGCGGATGGCCGGTGCGCGGGGTCGACTTGAACTCGGGGTGGTACTGCACGCCCATGTACCAAGGGTGGGCGTTGGCGCCGGCGCGCGGCAATTCCATGATTTCGCACAGGTCTTCGGTCGGGGTGCGGGCCGAGACGATCAGGCCGGCCGCTTCGACGCGCGACAGGTAGTGGTTGTTCGCTTCGTAGCGATGACGGTGGCGCTCGGTGACCACGCTGCCGTAGATTTCGGCGGCCAGGGTGCCCGGATTGACGGCGCAGGTTTGCGCGCCCAGGCGCATGGTGCCGCCCAGGTCGGAACTCTCGTCGCGCCGCTCGACCTTGCCGTCGTGGTTTTGCCACTCGTTGATGAGGGCGACGACCGGCTGGTCGGTGTCCGGATCGAACTCGGTGGAGTTGGCGCTGGTCATGCCGGCCTGGTGGCGCGCGTATTCGATCAGCGCGACCTGCATGCCAAGGCAGATGCCGAGGTAGGGAATCTTGTTTTCACGGGCGTAGCGCGCCGCCATGATCTTGCCCTCGACGCCGCGCTTGCCGAAGCCGCCCGGCACCAGGATCGCGTCGTACTTGGCCAGGTGCTCGCAGCCCTTGGTCTCGATGTCCTCGGAGTCGAGGTATTCGATGTTGACCCGGCTTTCGGTGTGGATGCCGGCGTGGCGCAGCGCCTCGGTGAGCGACTTGTAGGACTCGGTCAGGTCGACATACTTGCCGACCATGCCGATCGTGACGGCCGCCTTCGGGTGCTCGAGCGCGTGGATCAGCTTGGTCCAGACCGACAGGTCGGCCGGCGGTGCCTCGATGCCGAGGGCGTCGAGGATGATCGCGTCGAGGCCCTGGTCGTGCAGCATCTGCGGCACTTTGTAGATGGTGTCGGCGTCCCACACGGAAATGACGGCCGCTTCCTCGACGTTCGAGAACAGCGAAATCTTGGCGCGCTCGTCGTCAGGAATCGGACGGTCGGCGCGGCACAGCAGCGCGTTCGGCGAGATGCCGATCTCGCGCAGCTTTTGCACGCTGTGCTGGGTCGGCTTGGTTTTCAGTTCGCCGGCCGAGGCGATGTAGGGCACCAGGGTCAGGTGCACGAAAGCGGCCGACTTGCGCCCGGCGCGCAGGCTCAGCTGGCGGGCCGCTTCGAGGAAGGGCAAGGATTCGATGTCGCCGACGGTGCCGCCGATTTCGACCAGCGCCACGTCGACGCCTTCGGCGCCGCGGTAGATGTAATCCTGGATTTCATTGGTGATGTGCGGGATCACCTGCACCGTCTTGCCGAGGTACTCGCCGCGCCGTTCCTTGCGGATCACCGATTCATAGATCTGGCCGGTAGTGAAGTTGTTCACCTTCTTCATGCGGGTGCTGATGAAGCGCTCGTAGTGGCCGAGGTCGAGGTCGGTTTCGGCGCCGTCGTCGGTGACGAACACTTCGCCGTGCTGCATCGGACTCATGGTGCCCGGATCGACGTTGATGTACGGATCGAGCTTGAGCATGGTGACTTTAAGACCGCGCGATTCGAGGATCGCAGCGAGAGAAGCAGCGGCAATTCCCTTACCCAGGGAAGAGACGACGCCGCCGGTGACGAAGACAAATTTGGTCATGTGCAGATAGTGCCGAACGGCACGTGCGGGAAATTGAAATTATACCCTAAACCGGCCGCTACTTCCCCCTTTCGAGCCAAAAATGCCAGTTTTGCCCGGCGGCGGGTGCAGCGCGGCCGTGGCGCGATCGACACTGCCATCAGGAATTTAACGTTATTTATTTGCCAAACTTACTGTGGATATGGTTATACTCTTGAGCAACATTCAACGGAACTATCCATCATGCATGAACAGTCAGAAGCCACCGCGACCCTGCCCGAGACGCCGGTGAACCCGACGCCGCCGGCCGCCAACGACGCGCTGGCCACCCAAACGGTCTACACGCCGACCTTCAGCGGCAGCGGCAAGGAATACTTCCGCATCTGGCTGGTCAACCTGATGTTGACCGTCGCCACGCTGGGCATTTATTCCGCCTGGGCCAAGGTGCGGCGCCTGCAGTATTTCGACCGCAACACCCAGCTGGCGGGCGCCTCGTTCGACTTCCACGGCGACCCCAAGGCCATCCTCAAAGGCCGCCTGATGGCGACGGTGCTGCTGTGCGCCTACCATTACGCGTTCGGCTTTTCCAAGGTGTTCGGCTTCACGGTGATCGGCGTGCTGTTGGTGGCGCTGCCGATGTTCATGCGCGGCGCCTTGCGCTTTCGCTTGCAGAACACCGCCTACCGCGGCCTGCGCTTCTCGTTTGGCGGCAGCACCGCCGACGCCTACAAGACTTACCTGCCGCTGCTGCTGGCTCTGTTGATGCCGGCCGTGTTGCTGGCCATCGACAGCAGCGGCAAGCTGGCGATCGCCGGCTTCCTGCTGTACCTGGGCTGGCCGCTGATGCATGGCGCGATGCGCCAGTATCAGCACGGCCATCTGCAATACGGCGGCCAGCAGTCGCGTTACGACGTGCGTCCGCGCAGTTTCTATCCGATCTACTTCAAGTGCCTCGGCCTGGCGCTGGCCGCGTTCCTGATCGCCGCCGTCGTCTTCGGAGGCACGGCGGCGGTGCTCACGGTGGCCGGCGGCTGGGGCAAGAGCAGCAATACCGCCGCCATCATCGGCACGGTGATCGGCGTGGCCTTTGGGTATATCGCCTACCTGTTCGCCGGCCCCTACGTGCAGGCGCGGGTGGGCAACCTGGCCTGGTCGCACACCCGCTTTCCGGACCTCGAAATCCGATCAAATATGTCGGCGCGCTCGCTGATCTGGCTGCAGACCAAGAACGCCGTGCTGACGCTGCTGACGCTGGGCCTGTACCGGCCGTTCGCCGTCGTCAAGCTGCATCGATTCCGCCTCGCCAACATCACGCTGCACGCGCCGCTCGGGCTCGAACACATCGCGGCCCAGGCCGCGCAGCCGGCCGGCGCGGCCGGCGACAGCATCGCCGACTTCTTCGGCATCGATCTTTCCTGGTAGGGCATCATGATTACTGCACATTACTTCGATGGCCGATCGGCCCGCCTGCACGCGGTCACCTTGCACCTGCGCAGCGCCGCGCTGGCGCTGGTGGGACCCGAACTCAATTGCGAATATCCTCTGAACGAACTCAGCATGGCCGAGCCCTTCGCCGACGCCGCCGGGGTCCTGTATTTCAAGGATGGCGGCCGCTGCGAAGTGCCGGCGCCGGAAGGCCGCGCCGCGCTGGCCGAATGGATCGGCTACCGCAAGTCGTGGGTGGTGCGCTGGCAAGACCGCTGGTGGGGTGCCCTGCTGGCCCTGGTGCTGCTGCTGGGCACCGGCGGCGCGATCTGGACCTGGGCCTTGCCGGCGGCGGCCGTGAAGATCGCCGACGCCTTGCCGCCCTCGGTCGACAAGGCGCTCGGCGAGCAGGCGCACGCCGCGCTGGAAAAGCAGTTCCTGGAACCGACCAAGGTGAGCGCCGCGCGCCAGGCCGAGGTGCGCGCAGTGCTGGCTGAATTGCTGCCGGCCTCGCCGCGCCAGCCCATCAAGCTACTGATCCGCAATACCCCCGTGCTCGGCGCCAACGCCTTGGCGCTGCCCGACGGCACCCTGATCATCACCGATGGCATGATCAACGTGATCTACGAAGTCGACGCGGCCGAGGACGACGGCGAGGACGACGGCGAGGACGAAAGCGATCACAAGCTGTCGCCTTTCGCGAAAGCGCAACTGGCCGGCGTGCTGGCGCACGAAATCGGCCACGTGCAACTGCGTCACAGTGTGCGGGTGCTGACGCGCGGTTCGCTCACGGCCGCCGCCTCGGCCGCCCTGTTCGGCGACTTCAGCGCAGTGGCCGCCGGCCTGCCGGTGCTGGTGTTGAACATGAGCTATTCGCGCGACATGGAAACCGAGGCCGACACCTACGCGATGGGCGTGTTGAAGGCCAAAGGCATGCCGAGCGCGCCGCTGGCGACCTTGTTTGAGGGCTTGGAACGCGCCGGCGCCAAGAATCCGCAGCGCCAGATGCCGGCCTGGATGCGCGCCGGATTCGATTTCGCCTCCAGCCACCCCGCCACCGCCGAGCGCAGCAAGCGTCTGCGGGCGAACAGCCTGCCGGTGACGGCGCCGTAAGCACGCGGCGCCGGGCCGGCATTTCTGTCGCGTGCCTGGCGGACCGAACGCTACGTGAGGCAACGAACAGACCGCCGCGCCCGCGCCGGTCATGCTGACCTTTTCCCACCGCAGGAGGTCACCATGTCTTACGAAGAACGCGATGCCTATGGCATGTATGTCGACAAGGGCCACAAGGGTCCCGGTCCTGAACTGATGGGGGCCGACACCCTGATCGGCGACCACGTCCACAACCTCAAAAACGAGCACCTGGGCGAGATCAAGGAAATCATGCTCGACATGCGTACCGGCAAGGTGGCGTATGCGGTGATGTCGAGCGGCGGCGTGCTCGGGATCGGCGAAAAACTGTTCGCCGTGCCGTGGGAAGCGCTCACGCTCGACACCACCAACCACCGCATGACCTTGAACATGGACAAGGCGCAGATCGAGAACGCGCCCGGCTTCGACACCGACAACTGGCCCAACATGGCAAACCAGCAATGGGCCAGCCAGATCCACGGTTACTACGGCACCAGCGCGCGCTAGCGCACCACCGAAACGCGCGGAACGCGCGAGGCGCCCTCATCGCCGCCACCACCACCCGGTGGCGGCGCGACGGGTGCGTGTAGCGCGCCGACCGGCGGCCGCGCCGCAGTCGCGGTCGTGGTCGCGGCAGGCTGCCCGCGCGCGCCGTGCGCCTTGTGCCCATCCGCCTTGTGCCACAAGGCCAGATAGGACGCCGATTGATTCATCAGCGTCTGCTGCATGGCGTCGTAGCGTCCGGCCGGCGGCGCCTGCGG
>JBDSTZ010000132.1:0-9919 GCA_039927975.1 Massilia sp.
ATTCGCCGGCCGCCAGTTATTACGTGATCCTGGAAGCCGACGGCGCCGGCCAGTCCGACGACGCGCTGGCCAGGGTTGCGGTGCGCAGCAAGAGCGGCGCGCTGGTGAAACTGGCCAGCCTGGCGACGATCGAGCGCACGGTAGGCCCGGTGTCGGTCAACCACCAGGGACAGCTGCAGGCGATCACGCTGTCGTTCAACCTGGCGCCGGGCGTGCCGCTGGGCGTGGCCACCGGGGCGATCGACAAGATGGGCGACGACATGAAGCTGCCGGCCTCGGTCATCACCAAGTACGGCGGCGACGCGGCGGTGTTCCAGGATTCGCAGTCGAGCCAGATCATCCTCATCATCGCCGCCGTCGGCGTGATCTATGTGCTGCTCGGGGTGCTTTACGAGAGCTTCATCCACCCCTTGACCATTCTGGCCGGGCTGCCGTCGGCGGCGGTCGGCGCGCTGCTGACCCTGCGCCTGTTCAACCTTGACCTGACCATGATCGCCATCATCGGCATCCTGATGCTCATCGGGATCGTCAAGAAGAACGCCATCATGATGATCGACTTCGCGCTCGACGCCCAGCGCAACGGCGGCATGACGCCGGCCGAGGCGATCCACGAGGCCTGCATCCTGCGCTTTAGGCCGATCATGATGACCACCATGGCCGCGCTGATGGGCGCGCTGCCGATCGCGCTCGGCCTGGGCGCCGGCGCCGAGCTGCGCCAGCCGCTCGGCCTGGCGGTGGTGGGCGGTTTGCTGTTCTCGCAGGTGATCACGCTGTATATCACGCCGGTGATTTATCTCTTCCTCGACCGCTACAGCGGCAGCGGGCCAATGACCGATGCGCAGCTGAAGACTTATCAAGAAGCGCATTAGGTTTCTGGAGCGCCAGCGCTTGCAGCGTTTCGGCAGGCAATCCTCCAGCCGGGTGATACCCTGAGGATTGCCGCGCTGGCGAGCGGCCTAAACCGCTGACGGCGGTCAAACCTTCATCGCCTGTCCTATCACAAAGATTAAGTGCTCATCCTTTGCGGTGATCGCTGAATTCGACCTTCCAAGCCAGCAATAATTGCGATTGGGCAAGTCCAATCGCAGCTCCTGCTTGTCGTCGCGGCACCGCGACGCAAGGGACTTTCCCAGCCTTTACATAACGGCCAATCTCGGAGAGTTCAATGCGACCACCTACTTCGCTCGCCAAATTTCCAGGCTTGGCCGACCGTAACCGGCCCATTCGGCTGAAATTGTGGAGCGAAAAGGGACAGGTCGAGGATTTTTTGCTCGTAAAGCAGGTGTCGGGCGTTGAAGCGGTCTGCGGAGGGGTTGAGTACCGCCTGCTCTGCGTCGCCCTGAACGCGGGTCTGGAACTAAAACAGTTCATGGCGATGCCCGCCGAACTGATGTTTGTGACCAGCACCGGAAGCTTGCGGCGCGTGTGCGGCCTGATCGACTGCGCTGAGGAGGGCCAGTCGGACGGCGGCCTGGCCACCTACCAGTTGATCCTGCGCGACGCCCTGTCGATCATGGACCAGGGCTGCAATACGCGCATTTTCCGCGACATGAACGAAGTCGAGATCGCCGCGCTCGTGATGGACGACTGGCGCCACGACAATCCTGTGATGGCCCGCGCCTTCAACTACCAGCTGCGCTGCCGGCGCGCCTTTTATCCCCGGCGCGAGTTCACAATGCAATACAAGGAGTCGGACTCGGCCTTCCTGCGGCGCCTGTGGAAACGTCGTGGCTTGGCCTGGTTTTTCGAGCCGACTCCTGCCCGGAGCGCGAGCGATGCGGCCTCGCACACGCTGGTGTTGTTCGACGACGCGCGAGCCCTTGAACAAAACGCGGCTAGTACCGTGCGCTATCACCGCGATGACGGGACCGAAGCTGCCGACAGCATTACTTCCTTGCACGCTGTCCGCACCTTGCGGCCGGGGAAAGTCACGCGCCAGAGCTGGGATTACAAGCGAGCGCACTCCGAACATGTGGTCGTCGCCAGTTGCATCGACCAGGGCCCCCAGGGCGATCGTTTCGCGGCGGCGCTCAGCGATGTTCTGGTTGAGGTCCAACACGTCGGCGACGACGATGCCGACCATCTGGCGCTGGGGACCCTGCGCATGCTCCACCACGAATCGATTTCGAAATGTTGGCGCGGCGAGGGCGGCGGCCGCGCTTGGGCGCCGGGCCAGTGGTTCGGCGTGAACGGCCACGCCGGACTCGATGGCCATCCGCAGGACGAGCGCGAGTTCGTTTTCACCGAGTTGCGGGTGATTGCCGAAAACAATCTCCCCAAGGCGATCGGCAGCCGGGTCAACCGCCTGTTCGTCATGAACCGCTGGAGTACCGATGGCGATGGCAGCGCGCTCGAGGCCGGGTTGCGGGAAGCCGGCGCTGAACGCGAAGGGCGTTACACCGCGCAATTCACCTGCATCCGGCGTGGCATCGCCATCGTGCCATCGTATGATCCGCGCGTCGACCTGCCGCGCACCAGCGAGGAAACCGTGGTGGTGGTGGGGCCCGAAGGTGAATCGGTCCACTGCGACGCCTTGGGGCGGGTGCGCGTGCGTTTCCCCGGCTGCCGGCCGGAGGAACGCGCCGGCATGCGCAGTGTGGCGCCGGGAGTTAGCGTGCACGACTCGGCGTGGGTCTTGGTGGCCACCGGCTGGGCGGGGGCCGGGTTCGGGTTCAGCTCCTTGCCGCGGGTGGGGACGACCGCCGTGGTGGCCTTTCTCGGCGGCGATCCCGATAAGCCGATCATCGTCAATGCCGCGCACAGCGGTGCGACTCCGCCGCCCAGTTTCAGTCATGTGAGCAAACTGCCGGGTGATCGTTATTTGTCCGGCATTGTCAGCCGGGAAATCGGCGGCAACCGATCCAACCAGTTGCGCATCGACGACACCGCCGGGCAGATCGGCATTCAACTGGCGAGCGACCATGCGGCCACCCAGCTGAACATGGGCTATCTGGGACACCCGCGTAGCAACGGGCAAGCCAAGCCGCGTGACGAAGGGTTCGAGTTGCGCAGCGACGAGAGTGGCAGCATCCGGACGGCCAAGTCCTTGTTGATATCGGCGTGGGGGCGGCTCGACGCCGGCGCCGGTCAGCTCAGCGCCGAAGAACACCTCGGCTTGATGCAGGAATGCGTGGCGCTGTTCAAGTCCCTGGGCGAGGTCGCGTTCGCCAACCACGGGTTGGAACTCGAAGTGGTCCCCCAGTCCGAACTGGGGCGCGATATCAAGTCCGCCGGAGCGGGCAGCAACACGGATCCGCGCGCGCAGGGCGGCAAGCCAACCGTGAGCATCAGCGCGCCGGAGGGCATTGCCACTACCACGCCGAAGACGATCGTCAGCTACGCCGGCGTGAATATCGACACCGTCGCGCAACAGCACATGCAGTTCAGTTGCGGCCAACGCTTCAACCTCAATGCCGGAAAGGGCGTGTCACTCTTCTCGCATCACGACGGGATCAGGGCCATCGCACATTACGGCAAATTCGTCATGCAGAGCCAGCATGACGACACCGAAATCAACGCGGCGAAAAACATCAAGCTCACGGCGACCGACGGAGTCGTCTCGGTGATGGCGAAGGAAGTGCTGCTGATCGCCGAGGACGGCTCCTTCATCAAGATCGGCGGCGGCATCACGCTCGGGACCAAGGGCGACATCAAGAATCAGGCGGCCAGTTTTCCATTCAGCGGGCCGGCGGCCATGCACACCGAATTGCCCACATTCGGCAGCGGCACGCCCGACCAGAAATTCGTGCTCACCTACGGCCAGCATACCGAAGGGGCGGTCATCGCGCCGAACCGCGAGTACGAGATCGAGCTGAGCGACGGCACCACAGTCAAGGGCTTGAGCGATGCCTTGGGCAATACCGGCCTGCTTGCGCGTGACGCGATGCACATTGCAAACGTGCGAATTTTGAACGGGAAAAAATAAGCGGCCCTGTCTGGTTTTTCCCCCTTTGGCTTCGAACTACTTCGATGAGGATTTCGGAATGGGAATTTATGAGCGAGTGCCCTACACGGTAGGCAAGGACAGCAGTGTTTTGCAGAGCGGAAGACTGGCCGACAAGAAGGTCAATGTGCGGCCGAACTTGCCGGGCAATGTCATTGTCATTCATGGCGTCAACGATGTGGGGACCGGTTTCAACGCGGTCGAAAGCGGCCTGTGCGAAGGATTGCGGGCGCGCATCGGCTGGCACTATGTGCCGGGCGAATACCGGATGCCCGAGGCGAAGGATAAGAATGAATTGCAGGAAGACCCGGACGCCGTGTTTTTCAAGCGGCAGATTCACGACAACACGGCCAGTCCGGTGATTCCGTTCTATTGGGGATTTCGTGAGACAGAACGGCAAGCAGGAAGTTTGCGTGGACAACGCATCGACCGCTACGGCAATCGTCTCGACAAAGACCTGTCCAAGGGCGGCGGCCCGTTCGCCAACGCCACCTCCTCGTTGCCTGACATGTGGGCAAAAGGTAAGTCGAAGGCCCATGGGCTGCTCGATTATGCCCAAAAGGACGCGACCCATCCGGTGCTCGACAATCCCGGCCATCTTTACATGGTGCTGGCGGCCAAGCGCCTTGCCGCTCTAATCAGCATGATTCGCGATTACGATGAGAACGAAGCGGTAACGCTGGTTGCCCACAGCCAGGGCTGCATGTTGTCGTTGTTGGCCCAGGCGTTTTTGCTGGAAGACGGCATCCGTCCGGCCGACACCCTCATCCTGAATAACCCGCCTTACAGTCTGGTCGATGAAATTCCAATGACGACCAACTGGGTGGAAGGGACGTCGGGAGCGGATGAGCAGATGAAGGAATATGGCGCGCTTAACGGCAGGCAGACCATGCACGCCCGCTTGCAGACATTGGTCAATATCGTGCACGGCGTCGTTGGCAAAAAACATGCGACGCCCGCATTTACGGCGCTCGACGACCAGCGTGCGCATCACGGCATGGTGAGCGGCTTGTGGAGGGCTTCGGCGGATCGCGACAACCGCGGCAAAGTCTATTTGTACTTTTGTCCGGAAGATATGACGGTTGCGTTGAACAATGTGCAGGGCATCGGTTGGCAGGGCGTGCCGGATTTCCAGCATGGAAAGCGTGTCATCGAGACGCCGGAAGTGAAGCGCGACCCGGAAACGCGGCAGCAATACAAGACCGGTCGCACCACGCCCCTTCTTTCAGACATCGTGCGCCAACCGATGAATGAGCTCACCGCACATAACGCCAGCGGCGCAGGGTTTTACCAGCGCGTCTTTAGTGCGAAAAAACGTCCTGATCCGAATAGCGGCAAACCGGTCTTGATTGGCCAGGCCGCTCCGCATGACTTCGTGCTGAGGGCAAAGGGGGAAGACGATCAGGCACATACCGACACGAGCGACAGTTTTACCAGCAAACATGGGATACGCGCCCATTTCGCGGAGCCAGCGTCGGCCAAGGCGGCAGCGGCTTCTCACGAAGCGGCGCGTGCGAATCTTCGTCGCATTAACGGTGAGTCATTACCAGTCCCGGTGGAGGCAAGTCTGTGCGAGGGAGCTTATGCAGATGCCAAGGGGCGCGCGGGCGCGAGCGAAGATGTGGACCAGATCGATGCCGCGATCGCGATAACAAGCGACTATGGTTTGGCATCGCCTGGCGTGTGGCAGCTTTGTCCCGATCCAACGGGCCGCCCCTGCGCGCTCAAAGAAAGCGGCGTGGCGCGCAGTCCGGCGCAATCGGTGTACCCCGGTTTCGTGACCGCCGCCGGTGAAAAGGTCAAGGATTTACAAATTTTTTTAAACAAAGGGAGGAATGAAGCCGAGGCATTCACGGTGCTTGAAGTATTCGACTGCATGGGTATTTCTGGACCAAGACGCTACACCGGACAGGTGCTGGTGCGGCGTTCCGAGAGTGGGGACGAGGCCAGATTGCGCTGGCAGCAGGCAAGTGGCGCTCGCTCGTTCCACGGGGCCATTTTCGGTGGCGCTGCCAACCATCGTCAGGTGACCGCTTACGACATCGCGATCGGTGGCGGTAAGGCTGCCTCTGACCCGCTTTTCTATCAATATTTGTGCGCGGTGGCTGATTGGCGGTTACAACAGGGACCGAAGGCTCGGCCTTCAATCATGCGGTGGGATATTTTTCTTACGCGGTTCAAGATTTACTGGAAAACCGAGCCGCAATGGCGCAAAGATCTCATTAAAGCGAGCGCCAATTACTATAGTACTGGCGAACTCCCCGCATGTGTCCCCTCGCTTGAAGGATTGCCTAGCACCGTCGTGTGCGAAACAGTTGATCGGACGATCTTTTCGAGGTCCGGGAAACCAGCAGAAGTTGGGGGCGGCCTGTCTACCTTAAAGAAGGGGGGGATATGAAAGTCGTTCCGACCGCCGTGCAACCGCCAACTTTGTGGAAATACCTCGTGGGTGCCGCGTTGGCGCTCGTAATCTTGATTCCGTTGTGGACGGTGTTCGTCATGATGGAATTGCAACCCGACAGTCTTATGATCCAGGAGCAGACGATGAACAATCGATTGTTGTGGTGGGTAGCTGGTCCAGTGGTGGTCGTAACTTTGATCTTCGGAATGCGATGGCAGCACGCCTCCAACGCGACTCAGACCCGCGAACGCGCCGCAAGTATGAAAACGAAGCAAATCGTCGAAACGGATCAGTCGAAACGCGAATATGTATTGGAAGTCATCGGTCTTGGCGTGACGTTGGACAAGTACCGGCAAGGCAGCTTGTGGGCGGCCTTGCAAAATGGCAGCCCTTACGCGACGATCCGCGATCAAGACAAGTCGAAGTACTTTTGGAGCATTATGGATAAAATTGGGATCTCGGGCGGGCGGGGTGGCGACTCGTTGGAGAACGGCGCTCAATACACGCCGAAGTATTATGGTGTACCGGTCTTCAACGCCGAGCCGCCTGTCCATAATGCTTGGGCAGATAAGCCTGATGCCCCCCTTTCTGGCCTAGCGAGCGGCAGCGTTTTATCCGGCATGGCCTGGCACCTATTCGTGGTCGGCCCGCGCCGTTTTGGCGAACATCCTGACCGGATTTTGGAGGATGTGTTCTCATTCTTCGACGCTAATCCGGACGTTCCCTATGTTGTCCTTAATTCCGATGACAGCATGGCGTCCCGCGAAGGCTACCGGGCCGAGGGATCTCCACCACTGCTGAAAGATGGCCACTACATCCCCGCGATGCCCGATGCTTCAACATTGCTGGTGCTGGCAAGGCGAGAGCGGGTCGATCCGGTGCGCCCTTTCGTCTGGGACGATCCCGACAACAAATTCCTGCAAAACGTATTCCGGTGGATGTATTGCGAACTGGAGGAAGCGGTGCCTCATCCAGAACGCAAGAAGATCCTACGTACACCGGCCGAGGTCGGCGCGGACCCGATCCGACACGAAGGCAGCGATCCCGCCCAGCGCAAACCTCTTGTCAGCGAATGGCTCGAAGCGGCTGCCGCCTTCGCCCAGCGCCCCGACATCCGCGGCACCGCTCCCGTCAGCATGGCAGATCGCCTCAACCCTTTCGGCCACAGCAAGCCTTGGCCCTATCCGCCGGCGGACTGGAAACCCACTCCCTGGTTTCCGATCCCGTGGAATCGCGAGCAGCTGGCGACCTTCGATCGTTTGCCCACGCTTGGCTTCATCCATCGCCCCACTTTTGTTAAATTTACCGATGAGCATGGCAAGCCGCTGACCCGCCGCGATGCGCGCGAGAAAGCCCTGCAAGCTGGTTGGCAGCAGGCGCTGCTCACGTTGCCCGAGGCCGACCGTCCCAAGTCTCCCTCGCTCGTCATCGCAGCGACGGGCGACAACCACGAGCAGCTCAACCTGCTGCACAGCACCTTGCGCGCGCACGCGGCGAACGGCGGACCGGAAATCGACAGCGGCAAATCCGCCCAGTTCATCGACACCGACAAACGCCT
The DNA here is from genome assembly GCA_039927975.1 of Massilia sp. Lineage (GTDB taxonomy): Bacteria > Pseudomonadota > Gammaproteobacteria > Burkholderiales > Burkholderiaceae_D > JBDSTZ01. Next base: position 7,903 of record JBDSTZ010000132.1, read on the forward strand.
CGGCAACACCGGGGCGACCACCTTGTTCATGCAAATGGCGATCGGCGTGATGGGTAGTTACCGCGAGGGCGGAATCAGCGCGGCGGTCAACCTGCGTGACAGCGGCGAAGCCTCGATTGTCTTCATCAGCCCGCCGTCGGAGGACAAGCGCAAGACGCAACACCATCCGCGCGGCGGCGACGTGTTCGCCCATCACGGCAGTCCGGCGGTCGAACCTGCCGATTACAAATAGGAGGCCGGGCCATGCGCAAAGTCATCCGCCTGAACGATCCCACCAGCCACGGCGGCAAGGTAAGCAAGGTGGCTGCGACCCACTTCACGGTCGACGGCGTGGCGCTGGCCCGGGTTGGCGACAAGACCAGCTGTCCGCTCCACGGCCCCGGGTCGATCGTGGAGGGGGACCGCCACCACACCATCGACGGCATCGCCGTGGCCTACGAGGGACACAAATCCAGTTGCGGCGCGACTTTGTTATCGACCGTCGACAATTTCGGCAAAGCCTGAGCGCCAGTGGCAGGAATGCTGCTGGCGGGAGCGCGGGCGCGCGCCGGCCAGCCTCGCCCGCGAATCAAGCTCATCGCCCCGGCGAGTTCGTTCCAGGCATGCACGCGGCGCGCAGCCGGACCATCACCTGATCTACACGGTCGCCAGCCAGGTTTCCATCCTCCCGCGCACCGGCAACGTTCCGGCGACGCCCATCCGAGGTCGCGAAAGGCCGCAGGTGTATTCACGCCAAGATTGGTATTTCAAGCACGGATACATGTTGTAACATCCATCAGGAGCGTGTTCTTGTAAGCTGTACAAGGTGGGCCCGGCGTGGCGCGGGCGCGCTAAAACGTATAGACTTCGGCACTTGCGGTGCATTGATAGGCCCTGCTCCTTGGAAAGTTGTAGCCATTTTGCGTGACCATTCCCATACTTCGACGGACAGCTCGGGCTATTGCGAGCATTGCGGCCAGCCCTTGCCCGACCTCGTCCCGCGCTATGGCGACAAGAAGCCCAACCCGGTCGGCATCGGGGTGGCGATCCTCGTCCACCTGATCATCGTCCTGGTCTACCTGCTGCAACCCCACACTGAGAAGCACGCGCCGCCGCCGGCCGGCGGCGCCATCACCTACGTCATGCCGCTGCAAAACAAGGCCAAGCCGCCGCAACAGGCGCAGCCCAAGCAGAGCGCCAAGCCGAAACCGCAAAAGCCCACCCGCACCGCGCCGGTGCAGGTGCAACGCCTGCCCAACACGATCACCCTGCCGAAGGAAAAACCGGTCGAGGTCGTCAAGGAGGAACCGAAACCGCCGGTCAAGGAAGTGCCGCAGGAAGTCGATCTGTCCGCCTATATCGAGGCGCGCCGCAAGGCCCGTGGCGCGGCCGCGCCGAGCGACGCGGTCGAGGAGAGCGAATCCGAACGCGGCAACCGCATCGCCAAGGCGAATATCGCCGCCGCCAACGGCCGCAGCCGGGGCGCCGACGACAACGACAGCGGCGGCGTGTTCCAGGTCATCAACAAGACCTCGCTGACGGCCGAGGTGAAGTTCCGTGGCTGGAACAAGAACTTCCAGCGCCGCTGGCTCAAGCAGGTGCCTGTCGAGCTGGGCAAGGAACCGGACATCGAGACGGCGATCGTCAAGAAGATGATCGAGCTGATTCGTCTTGAAAAGGATGGCGATTTCGAGTGGGAATCACACCGTTTGCAGCGCACCGTGAAGATGAGCGCGCGGCCGAAGGACCAGAAGGAATTGGAAGACTTCCTGTTCCAGGAAATGTTCCAGGGCTACAAGCGGCCGAGGTAGGCGGCGCCGCGCGGCCGCCAGCGTCGCGGGACCGGGGGCGAAGGTGTCGGCGCCCCCAAAACGTTTCAGCGCCGCAGCAGGCGCGCAATATCCCGCGCGAAGTAGGTCAACACCCCGTCCGCGCCGGCGCGCTTGAACGCCATCATCGCTTCCATCATCACCTTGTCGTGGTCGAGCCAGCCGTTTTGCGCGGCCGCCTTGAGCATCGCGTATTCGCCGCTGACCTG
>JBDSTZ010000133.1:0-18254 GCA_039927975.1 Massilia sp.
CCGGATCGGAATTTTTTGCCTGGACTTGGGGATCCTCGTGAGTCCGCCATTTCTCGACCTCTTGCCTGTCAATTCGTTAGCCTTCTGGCAGCACGGGGATTCGGTCTTTTTCAGGGTGGTGCGTGTAGAGGAAGAACAGTGGGCGGCCGATGTTGCCATGGTTATTGTCGGGGTTGTCTTGCTCGGCGCAGGTTTGCTCGCCAGGCGCTTCCGTAACTAGACGGTGCCGTTGCTTGTCTTCTGCGTTCGTTCCGAAAACTAGCAGAAAGACGGCTCGGATGTGGTTCAGCACTGTCGGCACCTTAAACGTAAAAGAGGGCCTGGAATTGGAAGCCCTGTCGGTTTATAGCATTGACCTAATTCCGCCCTTAGCGATTCTCCGCAATCCACCGATCCACCTTGGCTTCCAGCAGCGCCAGTGGCAGCGTCCCATCCCCCAGCACCACCGCATGGAATGCCGGCAGATTGAACTTCGGCCCCAGCGCCGCACTGGCGCGCGCGCGCAGCTCGGCGATTTTCAGCGATCCGATTTTGTAGCCGAGCGCCTGCGCCGGCCACACCATGTAGCGCTCGATGGCCGAGGTGGCCTCCGCCTCGCTGTAGCCAAGTGTGGTGCGCAGATAAGCGATCGCGCGCTCGCGGCTCCAGCCTTTCGCGTGCATGCCGGTGTCGACCACCAGCCGCGCCGCGCGCAGCATCTCGTCGCTCAGGTGGCCGAAATAATCCTCGGGCTTGTCGTACAGGCCCATCTCCTTGCCGAGCGTCTCGGCGTACAAGGCCCAGCCCTCGGTAAAGGCGTTGTTGCCGCCGTACTTGCGGAACTTCGGCAGCTTCATCTCCTGCAGCAGGGCGATGTGGAAGTGGTGTCCCGGCTGGCCCTCGTGCAGGAACAGGGTCACCATGCCGGTGCTGCCGTACTGCTTCGGATCGTTCACCACCGACCAGAACACGCCCGGCCGCGAGCCATCGGTGGCGGGCGGCGTGTAATGGTCAGACGCGGTGGCGCGCGTGAGTTCGGGCTCGAGCCGCAGGTCGAGCGGCGTCTTGGGCCGCAGCGAGAACAGGGCCGGCAGCTTGGTGCGCAGCTGCGCGTCGAGCTTGCGGTAGACGTCGAGGACTTCCTGCTCGGTCTTGAAGGGTCTGAACTTGTCCTGCGCGGCCACCCATTTCGGCAGCTCGGCGGCCGGGCCGTTGTAGCCCATTCTGGGACCGAGCACCGCGAACTCGCCCTGGATGCACGCCACTTCGCGCAGGCCGATGGCGTGGATCTGCTCCGGGTCGAGCGTGGTGGTGGTCTGGCTGGCGACCCGCGCCAGGTACCAGGCGTCGCCGTTGGGCAGGTCCTGCCAGCCGGTGGTGCTGCGGGTCGCCGGCAGGTATTCGGTGTCGAGGAAGGCGGCCAGGCGCGCCAGCGCGGGGTTGAGCTTCTGCTCGATGGTGGCGCGATAGGACTCGGTCAGCTTGCGCTTATCAAGCGCCGAGAACTTCGCCGGCATATTGGTCACCGGGGTGTAGTAAATGCTCTCGCGCGCGCTCTTGCTCAGTAGCTGCTTGAACTGCGGCAGGGCCGACACCATCGGCGCGCGTTGCAGCACAACGCCGGTGCGCATCCCTTCGCGCATGTTGGCGATGGCCTGGTCGATCCAGCCGGGCAGCTGATTGAGCCGGTTCAGGTAGGCGCGGTAGTCCTTGACGCTGGCGAGCGGCTGCGCGCCCTGGCCGTTGGCGTAGTTGGCCAGCGTAACCGGCATGCTCTCCATCTGGTCGAGCGGCAGCAGGTGTTCGGGGAAGGACTCGAAACTCAGTTCGCTTTTCAGCTCGTAGGCCAGGATGTCGTAGTTGGTCTGGCCCGCGTGGTCGAGCCGGGCGCGGTCGATCGCCTGCAGCCGCTGTTGAAAGCCGTGGAGCAGCGCGAACTGGCGCTGGCGTACCTTCGGGGAGATCGACATGCCGATCTGGTCGCTGAAGCGGTTGTCGCCGTTTTCGCTGGCCGACACCGGTTCGTAGCGCGCCAGCGCGTCGTAGTACTGGTCCGCGAGGAGGTCGAGCTGGTGGCTGGCTGCGGGCGCCGCCACGTGGTGGACCGGTGTCGCGGGCGCGGCGCCGGCAGGAGCAAAGGCCAAAAGCAGGGCGGCGCCGATGGCGCCAAGGGTCGGTCGTGCTGTCATGTGTGCGAATCCTTGGTAAGGAATGTCAGTAGCTCGCCAGGGGTACCGGCGCGCCTTGCTTGAATGTGTAGATGGTGACGGCGGAGGTTTTCAGATTGCCGGCGCTATCATAACTGTAGACACCGGCCACGCCCTTGTAGTTCATCGTGTGCAGCGCCGCCGAGACCACCGATGGATCGGTTGAATTGACGTTCCTGATCGCCTGCGCGATGAACATCGCCTGATCGTAGAAGGCCGCCGCGTAGACGTCGGGCTTGCGGCCGAAGCGCGCCTTGTAGCGGGCCTGGAAGGCCGGGCCGCCGGCCTGTCGCTCCAGCATCGCGCCGCCCTGCGCGCACAACACGTTATCGCCGACGGCGTCGCCGCCCAGCTTGGCCATCTCGGGGCTGCACAGGGTGTCGCCGCCGAGCAGCCTGGCGTTCAGTCCCAGCTGCTTCATCTGGCGCGCCATCGGCGCCCCTTGCGGCGCGTAGCCACCGAAGAAAATCGCTTCGATCTTCTTTGCCTTGAGCGCAGTGAGGATGGCGTTGAAGTCGCTCGCCTTGTCGGTGGTGAACTCGCGCCCGGCGATCTTTACACCCAGGCGTTTGGCCTGGCTGACGAATTCGTCGGCGATGCCTTGGCCGAAGGCGGTGCGGTCGTCGATCACGCCGACCCGGCGCAGCTTGAGTTGCTTGGCGGCGTAGGCGGCCATCGAGGCGCCGGCCTGGCTGTCGCTGGCGACGATGCGAAACACGGCGGGGTAGCCGGCCTGGGTGATCTTCGGGTTGGTGCCGACGGTGGACATGACGACGCCGGCCTCGCTGTACAGGCGCGAGGCGGGGATCGCCACGCCCGAGTTGTAGGGGCCGAGCACGAAATGCACGCCGGCGTCGATCAGCTTCTGGGCCACCGTGACGCCAGTTTTCGGATCGCCCTGATCGTCCTCGGAGACCAGTTCGAAGCGCAGCGGCTGGCCGGCAACCGATACGGCGCGCCTGGCGTTCAATTCTTCGATCGCCAGGCGGGCGCCGCTTTCATCGTCCTTGCCGGCGAAGGCGTTGGCCCCCGAGAGCGGGCCGCTGACGCCGATCTTGACGGCCGCTCCCTGGGCGAGGGCGGCGAGTGGCGCGGCGGCCAGCGCCAGGCAGATCATGATTCGGTGGACGGACATCGGGCCGGGCTCCTGTGGGTGGTCGCTGGATGCCCGATCTTACCGAACAATGGGCGGGCGGTCACCTCCTGCAAAAGCTCGGCCCGCTTGGCATATATGTTCGTTGGCGCACAGTCATGCAATGTGGCAGGTTTTACTATGGAAATAGCCGTCAGTTCCCCCAATTTTCCAGCTGAATCGAACCGGTCGCAACCCGCTCCCACAGCGGCTTGGCAGCTCACGCCACTCGCGAGGTCACTTTTGAACCAAGAAAAAACCGTCCTGCCGGACACACTTTATTCGTGGAAAAACGCGCTGCGTGACACCCTCGACGGCAACACCGAGGCCGATGAAGAATTGCCGTTGCGCTCGGAGCTGTTCAGCGCGGCCCAGATGGCCGCCCACGGCCGCCACCTGGCGAGCCGGCATCAGCTGAGCGCGCACGGCGGTCCCGACCGCCTGCTGTCGCGCCTGGACGAAAACGAGGAGGCGATCAGCGCCACCTGCACCGAATTGACCGGCGCCATCAAGGCGGGACGCCAGATCACGCCGGCCTCCGAGTGGCTGCTCGACAACTTTTATTTGATCGAGGAACAAATTCGCACGGCGCGCCGCCACTTGCCGAAGAATTACAGCAAGCAGTTGCCGCGCCTGTCGAACGAGGATGTCGAGGGCACGCCACGGGTGTACCAGATCGCGCTCGAGATCATCGCGCACGGCGACGGCCGGGTCGACCCGGAGAGCCTGTCGCGCTTTGTCGACGCCTACCAGGAAGTGGCGGTGCTCAAGCTGGGCGAGTTGTGGGCGATTCCGATCATGCTGCGCCTCGCGCTGATCGAGAACCTGCGGCGGGTGGCGGTGCGGGTGCACGAGAACCGCAGCCAGCGCGACCGCGCCAACATCTGGGCCGACCAGATGAGCGAGACGGCCGAGAACAATCCGAGCGACCTGATTTTGCTGGTGGCCGACATGGCCCGTTCCGGCCAGCCGATGAGCAGCGGTTTTGTGGCCGAAATCGCGCGCCGCCTGCAGGGCCAGAGTTCGGCCCTGACGCTGGCGCTGCAGTGGGTGACCACGCGCCTGGCCGACGCCGGCCTGACCATCGAGCAGCAGATCCAGGCCGAGATCGGCCAGCAGGCGGCCGACCAGGTCACCATCAGCAACAGCATCGGCAGCCTGCGCTTCCTGGGCAGCATGGACTGGCGCGAATTCGTCGAGACCATGAGCGCGGTCGAGCAGAGCTTGCGGCTCGATCCGGCCAACACCTACGGCCAGATGGATTTCGCCACGCGCGACAATTACCGCCACGTGATCGAAACGCTGGCCAAGCGCAGCAAGTACACCGAGCTGGAAGTGGCCGAACGCGCGATCGCGCTGGCGCTGGAGAACCGCGAACCGGCGCGCGGCGGGCTCGATGCGCGCACCCGCCACGTCGGCTACTACCTGGTCGGCGCCGGCCTGGCGACGCTGGAAAAGCAGCTGCAGGTGCGCTATCCCTTCGGCTCGGCGGCCGGCAAGCTCTCGCGCCGCGCGCCGCTGGCCAGTTACCTCGGCTCGATCCTCGTCTTCACGGTGCTGTTTACCGCCAGCGTGCTGACCCACGCCCACAACAGCGGCGTCGAACTGCCGCTCCTGATCGTGCTCGGCGTGCTGTCGGCGATCGGTTCGAGCCAGCTGGCGCTGGGGCTGGTGAACTTCATGGCGACCCAGCTCACGCGGCCGCACCCGCTGGCGCGGATGGACTTCAAGGAAGGCATTCCGCCGGACGCGCGCACCATGGTGGTGGTGCCGACCATGCTGTACAGCCGCGATAACGTTGAGTCGCTGCTCGAAGGGCTGGAAGTGCGCTACCTGGCCAACCGCGATCCCAACCTGCGCTTTTGCCTTTTGACCGATTTTGGCGACGCCGAGCGCGAAGTCATGCCGGGCGACGCCGAACTGGCCGAACAGGCCCGCGCCGGCATCGCCGAACTGAATCGCCGCTACGCCGGCCAGCACGTGGTCGATATCGTCACCAGCGAAGGCGAGCCCGATACCGCCAACGCCAAGCTCGAACCGTTCCTGCTGCTGCACCGGCCGCGCGTGTGGAACCCCAGCGAGCGGGCCTGGATCGGCCATGAGCGCAAACGCGGCAAGCTGTCCGACCTGAACGCCTTCCTGCGCGGCGGCGCGCGCGACAAGTTCGCGCTGGTCGAAGGCGATTGCGAAGGGCTGCTGAACATCCGCTACGTCATCACGCTAGACACCGACACCCAGCTGCCGCGCGATTCGGCGCGCCAGTTCATCGCCACCATGGCGCACCCGCTGAACCATCCGCAGCTCGACCCCACCGGCAGCCGCGTGATCGAGGGCTACGGCATTCTGCAGCCGCGCGTGTCGGCCGCGCTGCCTACCGAGACGGCGTCGCGCTACGAACACCTGTGCGGCGGCGAGCCTGGCATCGACCCTTACACGCGCACCGTGTCGGACGTCTACCAGGACGTGTTCTTTGAAGGTTCATTCGTCGGCAAGGGCATCTACGAGGTCGACACTTTCGAGCGCGTGCTGGGCCAGCGCCTGCCAGACAACCGGATTCTCAGCCACGACCTGCTGGAAGGCTGCTATCTGCGCGCCGGCCTGCTCAGCGACGCCCAGCTGTACGAGAGCTACCCGTCGCGCTACAGCGACGACGTGAGCCGGCGCCACCGCTGGATTCGCGGCGACTGGCAGCTGACCGGCTGGCTGGGCCTGAAGGTGCCGACGGCGAACGGCAAGCGCGAACCGAACCCGCTGACGGCGCTGTCGCGCTGGAAGCTGTTCGACAACCTGCGCCGCAGCGTGGTGGCGCCGGTGCTGACCGCCTTGCTGCTGCTGTGCTGGGCCCTGCTGCCGTCGCCGCTGTTCTGGACCCTGGCGGTGCTGTCGGTGATCTTCCTGCCGACGCTGGTGAGCGCGGTGTTCAACCTGATCGAAAAGCCGCACCACGTGCTGTGGCGCCAGCATATCGACAGCTGGCTCACCGGCACCAAGCTGATGTTCGGCCACGCCGCGCTGACGCTCGCCTTCCTGCCGTACGAAGCCTGGTTCAGCCTCGACGCCATCGTGCGCACCGGCTGGCGCATGCTGGTCTCGCATCACCACCTGCTCGAATGGCGGCCATCGAGCCTGTCGCGCTCCTCGACCGACATGGAAAACAGCTGGAAGGCGATGTGGTTCGCGCCGCTGCTGTCGGTGGGCGCCGCCGTGATGCTTTCGTTTGTCAATCCGCTCGCGCTGTTTGTCGCCGCGCCGGTGCTGCTGCTGTGGTTCCTCTCGCCCGTGGTGGCCTGGTGGATCAGCCTTCCGCTGGCACGCCCCGGCGCCGCACTGAGCTCGCCGCAGCACATGTTCCTGCAGATTTTGGCGCGCAAGACCTGGAGCTTCTTCGAGACCTTCGTCGGCCGCGAGGACAACTTCCTCCCGCCCGACAATATGCAGGAGCATCCGGTCACGGTGGTGGCGCACCGCACCTCGCCGACCAATATCGGCATGTCGCTGCTGGCCAACCTGACCGCCTACGATTTCGGCTTCATCACGGTCGGCCAGGTGTTGGCGCGCACCCGCGACACCTTCGGCACCCTGATGCGCATGGAGCGCTTTCACGGCCACTTCTACAACTGGTACGACACCCAGACGCTGGCGCCGCTGCACCCGATGTACGTGTCGGCGGTCGACAGCGGCAATATGGCCGGCCACCTGCTCACGCTCGCTCCCGGCTTCGACGACCTGGCCGACCAGCCGATCACCGGCCCTCGCGCGCTGGAGGGCATCGGCATCACCCTGATGGTGGTAAACGAGTACGCGGCCGACGCGCCGGAGCAGGTCAAGGCGGCCGTGCTGGCGATGCAAAACCTGCTGGCCGAGCGGGCGCGCGAAGCGCATACGCTGCCCGGCATGACGGATGCCTTGAGCGCGCTGGCGCAGGCGGCCGACGCGATCACCGCCAGCATGGCGCCGGCGGGTGAACCGAACTTGCAGGGCTGGGCCGGCAAGCTGGCCGCCCAGTGCCACGCCGCGCTCGACGAGTTGCTGCAACTGGCGCCGTGGATGAAGGCGGCGCAGGCCTATGTGGTCGATTCGAGCCTGACCCGGATTCCCACCTTGCGCGAACTGGCCGGCTTCGGCATGACCGGCAGCGCCAGCAGCGACCTGGCGCCGAGCGAGCGCGAACGCCAGCAGGCGCTCAATGAACTGGTGAGCGCCGGCAGCGACTTCGCGCGCGAGCGGCTGGAAGAACTGGCGCAACTGGCGGCGCAGGCGCGTGCTTTCGCCAACATGGACTTCCGCTTCATGTACAACAGCACCACCAATCTGCTGGCGATCGGCTACAACGTGTCGGACCGCCGGCTCGACGCCAGCTGCTACGACTTGCTGGCATCGGAAATCCGCCTGTGCAGCTTCGTCGGCATCGCGCTCGGCCAGTTCCCGCAGGAGCACTGGTTCGCGCTCGGCCGCCAGCTGTGCTTTGTCGGCGGCGAACCGCTGTTGCTGTCCTGGAGCGGCTCGATGTTCGAGTACCTGATGCCGCTGCTGGTGATGCCGACCTACCCGAACACCCTGCTCGACCAGACCTACCGCGCGATCATCAACGCGCAGGTCGACTATGCGCGCCAGCGCAATGTACCGTGGGGGATTTCCGAATCCGGCTACAACACCGTCGACGCCAACCTCAATTACCAGTACCGCGCCTTCGGTGTACCCGGCACCGGCATGAAGCGCGGCCTGGCCGACGACCTGGTGGTGGCGCCGTATGCCACCATGCTCGGCCTGATGGTCGACCCGGACACCGCTTGCGCCAACCTCGAACACATGGCCGAACTGGGCTTCATGGGCAAGTACGGCTTCTACGAGGCGATCGACTACACCACGGCGCGCCTGCCGCGCGGCCAGGATTTCGCGCTGATCCGCTCGTTCATGGCGCACCACCAGGGCATGGGCTTCCGCGCGCTCAGCTATCTGCTGCACGACCGGCCGATGCAGCGCCGCTTCGAGTCCGACCCGCTGTTCCAGGCCACCATGCTGGTGCTGCAGGAGCGCGTGCCGAAGGCCGGCGCCTTCTATTCGACCACCAGCGAACTGGCGGCCCTGCGCGCGCCGGCGTCGGAAGCGTCGATGCCGACCCGGATCTTCACCCAGACCCATACCGCGCAGCCGGAAGTGCAGTTGCTGTCGAACGGCCGCTACCACGTGATGGTCACCTCGACCGGCGGCAGCTACAGCCGCTGGAAGGACCTGGCGGTGACGCGCTGGCGCGAGGACGCGACGGCCGACAACTGGGGCAATTTCTGCTATGTGCGCGACGTCGACAGCGGACAGTTCTGGTCCACCACCTTCCAGCCGACCCTGGTCGAGCCGAAGAAGTACGAGGTGATCTTCTCGGAAGGGCGCGCCGAATTCCGCCGCCACGACCGTGGCATCGACCTGTACACCGAAATGGTGGTGTCGCCGGAAGACGACATCGAGCTGCGCCGCACCCGCATCACCAACAAGTCGTCGGTGCGCCGCACGATCGAATTCACCAGCTTCGCCGAAGTGGTGATGGCGCCGGCCGCCGCCGATGCAGCCCATCCGGCGTTCTCCAAGTTGTTCGTGCAGACCGAAATCCTGCGCAACGAGAACGCGATCCTGTGCACCCGCCGTCCGCGCACCAAGGACGAGCAGATGCCATGGCTGCTGAACTTGATGACGGTGCACGACGGCGTGCTGCTCGACGCCTCGTTTGAAACCAGCCGCGCCGAATTCCTCGGCCGTGGCAATACCGCGGTGGCGCCGCGCGCGATGCTCGAAGCCGAGCCGCTGCATGGCAGCGAAGGTTCGGTGCTCGATCCGGTGGTGGCGATCCGCTACAAGCTCACGCTGGAACCGGACCAGGTGGTGGTGCTCGACGTGGTGACCGGCATGACCGACACCCGCGAGGCTGCGCTGCACCTGATCGACAAATACCAGGACCGCCATCTGGCCGACCGTGTGTTCGAGCTGGCGTGGACCCACAGCCAGGTGGTGCTGCGCCAGTTGAATGCGAGCGAATCGGATGCGCAGCTCTACAGCCGTCTGGCCAGCAGCATCATCTATCCGAACGCCGCGCTGCGCGCCGACGCCAGCATCCTGATCCGCAATCAGCGCGGCCAGTCGGGCCTGTGGGCGTATGCGATTTCGGGCGACCTGCCGATCGTGCTCATGCAGATCAAGGATCCGGCCAACATCGAACTGGCGCGCCAGATGGTGCAGGCGCACGCCTACTGGCGCCTCAAGGGCCTGGTGGTCGACCTGGTGATCTGGTACGAGGACCTGTCCGGCTACCGCCAGGCGCTGCACGATCAGATCATGGGCCTGATCGCCTCGGGCATCGACGCCCAGGCGATCGACCGGCCGGGCGGCATTTTTGTCCGCCTGCTCGACCAGATCTCGAGCGAAGACCGGGTGCTGATGCAGTCGGTGGCGCGCGCCATCCTGTCGGACGCGCGCGGCAGCCTGGCCGACCAGATCAAGCGCGGCACTCCCGCCGCGAGCAAGCTGGCCTTGCTGGCGACCGAGCAGCGCCAGGAGATGTGGCAGCTGCGCGCCGAACGGCCGCAGGCGCGCCGCGAGCTGATTCTGCACAACGGTATCGGCGGCTTCACGCCGGACGGGCGCGAGTACGTGATCCGCAGCAGCGGCGCCAATCGCACGCCGGCGCCATGGGTCAACGTGCTGGCCAATCCGAACTTCGGCAGCGTGGTGTCGGAAAGCGGCCAGGCCTATACCTGGAGCGAGAACGCGCACGAATTCCGCCTCACGCCGTGGGACAACGATCCGGTGTCCGACAAGGGCGGCGAGGCGTTCTACATCCGCGATGAACAGAGCGGCAAATTCTGGTCGCCGACCGCGCTGCCGATCCAGGCCGAGAGCGAGTACATCACCCGCCACGGCTTCGGCTACAGCGTGTTCGAGCACGACGAGGAGGGCATTCACAGCGAGTTGTGCACCTTCGTCGCGCTCGACGCGTCGATCAAGTATTCGGTGATCAGGCTGCGCAACGATTCGACCCTGCCGCGCCGCCTGTCGGCCACCGGCTACGTCGAATGGGTGCTGGGCGACCTGCGGCCGAAGTCGTCGATGCACGTGGTGACCGAGGTTGATCCGGTCAGCGGCGCGCTGTTCGCCCGCAACGCCTACAACACGGAGTTCTCGGGCCGCGTCGGTTTCTTCCACGTGGAGGCGCAGAGCCGCAGCGTGACGGGCGACCGCACCGAGTTCATTGGCCGCAACCGTACGCTGGCCAGCCCGGCGGCGATGGGCCGTGCGCGCTTGTCCGGCAAGGTGGGCGCCGCGCTCGATCCGTGCGCGGCGATCCAGGTGACGATCGAGCTGCAACCGGGCCAGGAACGCGAGCTGGTGTTCATGCTGGGCGTGGGCGGGCGGCGCAACGCCGACGCCAGCGGCCTGGTGCAGCGCTACAACGGCAGCGAGGCCGCGGCCGCCGCGTTCGACAAGGTGCGCAAGCATTGGGATGCGACGCTGGGCGCGGTGCAAATTCAAACGCCGGACCCGTCGCTCGACGTGATCGCCAACGGCTGGCTGATGTACCAGACCATCGCCTGCCGCATGTGGGCGCGCAGCGGCTACTACCAGTCGGGCGGCGCGTTTGGCTTCCGCGACCAGCTGCAGGACGCGATGGCGATGATCCACACCCAGCCGCACATCCTGCGCGAGCATCTGCTGCTGTGCGCGGCGCACCAGTTTGCCGAGGGCGATGTCCAGCACTGGTGGCACCCGCCGTCGGACCGCGGGGTGCGCACGCACTGCTCGGACGACTACCTGTGGCTGCCGCTGGCGACTCACCGCTATGTGATCGGCACTGGCGATCACGAGGTGCTGAACGAAACCGCGCACTTCCTGGAAGGGCGCATGCTCAAGCCGGAAGAGGAGTCCTATTACGACATGCCGGGGCACTCGAGCCAGCAGGCCGACCTGTATGAACACTGCGTGCGCGCCATCAAGCGCGGCCTGCGCTTCGGCGAGCATGGCTTGCCGCTGATCGGCACCTGCGACTGGAACGACGGCATGGACCGGGTCGGCAACGAGGGCAAGGGCGAGAGCGTGTGGCTGGCGTTCTTCCTGTACGACGTGCTGCAGAAGTTCAGCGAAGTGGCGCTGGTGCGTGGCGATCAAGCGTTCGCGGTGGTGTGCCAGAACGAGGCGGCCCAGCTGGCCCGCAACGTCGAGGAACACGCCTGGGACGGCCAGTGGTACCGCCGCGCCTACTTTGACGACGGCACGCCGCTCGGCTCGCACACCAACGACGAATGCCAGATCGATTCGATCTCGCAAAGCTGGGGCGTGCTGTCGGGGGCGGCCGATCCCACCCGCACCGCCAGCGCCATGAAGGCGGTCAATGAGCGCCTGGTGCGGCGCGACGTCGGCCTGGTGCAGCTGCTCGATCCGCCGTTCGACAAGGGCGTGCTCAATCCGGGCTACATCCGCGGCTATGTGCCGGGGGTGCGCGAGAACGGCGGGCAGTACACCCACGCCGCGATCTGGACCGCGATGGCTTTCGCCAAACTGGGCGACAGCGACAAGGCGTGGGAGCTGCTGCGGATGATCAATCCGGTGCAGCATGGATCGACGGCGCAATCGAGCGCGGTCTACAAGGTCGAGCCGTATGTGGTGGCGGCCGACGTGTACGCGGTCTCGCCGCACGTCGGGCGCGGCGGCTGGAGCTGGTACACCGGCTCGTCGGGATGGATGTATCGCCTGATCGTCGAATCGCTGCTTGGCGTGTCGCTGGCCGGCGACCGGCTGACGGTGGCGCCGCGACTGCCGGCCGACTGGGACCGCTTCACGCTGCGCTACACCTTCCACAGCGCGACCTATGTGATCGCGGTGGAAGCGGGCGAGCGCGCCGCGCTGGTGGTCGATGGCGCCGAGCAGCCCACCGACGCGATCGAACTGCGCGACGACGGGCGCGAACATGCCGTCACGGTGAAGGTGGTCCGCCAAAGCTTCGCCGGGATTTGATCGGCCGCAAGGCCGGATCGCGCCTGGTGTCAATTCGTCATGTTTATGTATTGCCATACTTGCAATACATAAACGACGAACGAGGGCATCATGCGATTTGCACGCTACCGGCTGGCGCTGGCGATGTTTGCCTGCGCCCCCGCCTGGGCCGCAGTGGCCGACCACCGTGAATTTTCGGCCGAACTGAACGCGCCCTGGCAGGGCGATGCGGTGGCCGCGCGCGCGTTCACGCTGGCCTTCGATTTTCCGTTGGCGCCGGCGCCGCAGCGGATCGACTGGCAGCTCGTGCTGCGCGACCAGGCGGGCAAGGTGGTGCGCCAGTGGGATGGCAGCGCAGCGCTGTTTCACGAGCCGTTGCAGGTGGTGGTGCGCTGGGACGGGCGCCTGGCCGGGGTTGCGCCGCGACCAGGCGTCTATCACGTCACACTGCGCGCCTCGGCGCGTGAAGACGGGGCGGCCGGCCGGCCGCTTGATGACGCCGGTGACGCCGACGTCGTCGAGCAGCGCTGGGACATCGCGGTGGGCCAGCGGGCCATGCCGACCATGGCGCCGTTCGCGCCGCTGCCGATGCCGCGCGGGCCGTTGTCTGCGGCGCCGGCGCCGGCCGCGCTGCCGTACACCGTCTGGCTGGGCAACCTGCACAGCCAGACCGGCCATAGCGACGGCGGCGGCGCGCTGGAAAACTGCCACGGCGCGCAGGAACCGCAAAGCAGTCCGCTGGGGCCCGCCGAGGCGTTTGCCTATGCACGCGGGCGCGGGCTCGACATCCTGGTCGCGTCGGAGCACAACCACATGTACGATGGTTCGGACGGCACCAATCCCGACGCTGATACGCTCGCCGCGCGCGCGCTGTACCAGAGCGGCCTGGCCGCCGCCGCCGCCTTCAACGCGCTGCACCCGGACTTCATCGCCGTGTACGGGCTCGAATGGGGCGTCATCAACCACGGCGGCCACATGAACATCTTCAACAGCAGCGAACTGTTGGGCTGGGAACGCAACCGCGAGGGCGAACTTGTCGCCGACCGCTACACCGCCAAGGGCGATTACGCGGGCCTGTATAGCCTGATGCGCGCGCAAGGCTGGATCGGCCAGTTCAACCATCCGGCCGCCAAGGGCCAGTTCATGCTGGGCGGCGTGGCGCTCGGTTATTCGGCCGACGGCGACGAGGCGATGGCCTTGTGCGAAGTCGTCAACAGCACTGCGTTTTCGGTCAACACCACCGAGACCGAGAC
The DNA here is from genome assembly GCA_039927975.1 of Massilia sp. Lineage (GTDB taxonomy): Bacteria > Pseudomonadota > Gammaproteobacteria > Burkholderiales > Burkholderiaceae_D > JBDSTZ01. Next base: position 13,548 of record JBDSTZ010000133.1, read on the forward strand.
CCGCCGCAGCACCTTCGAGGGCGCCTGCAACAAGGCGCTCGAGGCGGGGTATCACGTGGCCTTCAGCAGCAATCAGGACAACCACTGCGCCAACTGGGGCGTGTCGGCCGCGAACCGCACCGGGGTGCTGATCCCGAACGGCGCGCAGCCCGGCCGCGCCGCGCTGATCGACGCGCTCAGGGCGCGCCGCGTGTTCGCGACCATGGACAAGACCTCGCAGCTGGTGTTGTCGGCCAATAGCCACCTGATGGGCGAGCGCTTCGTCAATCGCGGCCGGCTGACGCTGGCGGCGCACTTCGCCAGCAGCGCCGGCAAGCAGGTCGCGGCGGTGGCGATGATGGAAGGGGTGCCGGGGCGGAACGGCCAAGTGAGCGTGCTGTCGGAGATGGCCACCGTGACCATCGAGCCGATTCCCGGGCCGCACTTTTATTACGCGCGGCTGACTCAGACCGACGGCAATATCCTGTGGTCGGCGCCGGTGTGGGTGGATCAGCAGGTCGCCAGCCAACTTCCCCACCAGGCACACTGATGAAGGCGCGCGACGAAAAGTTCGATTGTGCCAAGGAATGGGACCGCGCTTACAGGACGTGCGAGGCGCTGCTTCGCGATCCTGCTAACATGAAGAATTGGCGGCGCCTTGGAACGGGGCCGTCAAACCTGCACAGCTGTGCCAAAGGATATGTGTCTGAACGTTGTGGGGGCAATCGCGTTGAACACTGATCATTTACTTCAATCGGCCGAGAAGGCCTTCGGGGCTGACGACACGCAGGCGGCGCTGAGCTTGTGCGAGGCGCTGCTGGAACAGTCACCGGGGCACGCTAAAGGGCTGCGGCTGAAGGCGATCATCCTCGCGGGCGAGGGGCGGCTTGCGGAGGCCATCGCGCTCATCAGCGGTGTTCTGCTTCACAGCAGCGGCAACGAAGAACCTTGCGACTATTTTTATCGAGGCCGGTGGTACTTGCGAAACGGCGAGGACGCCAGCGCGATAAAGGATTTCAGCGCCTTGCTCGCCATGGAAGCCCAATACGACCGTCCTTATTATTCCGATACCGCGCTGCTGCATCGTGCTTACGCCCACACTCGCCTTGGGCGACAGCGTGAAGCGCTGGCCGATCTGCGCGCCATCGCCGATGACGATTGCAGCACCAGCATCGCGGGGGAAGTGACGAACAAGCGCGCGCTGCTGGCCAGCCTCGGCGTCGTGTCCTAAAAGCCCAGCCGCGCGCCGGCGCCCAGCAAGGTCGCCACGCCGAGCAGCGCGAAGATCGCGGCGGCGATGCCGTGCACCAGCTTGAGCGGGATCTTGTTGGCGATGCGGCTGCCCAGATACACCGCCGGCACGTTGGCCAGCATCATGCCGAAGGTGGTGCCGGCGACCACCGCCGCCAGCGCGTTGAAGCGCGCGGCCAGCGCGACGGTGGCGATCTGGGTCTTGTCGCCCATCTCGGCGAGGAAAAACGCGATCAGCGTCGTGACGAACACGCCATAGTGGGCCAGCTTGGCGTCGTCCTCGTCGATCTTGTCGGGGATGAGGGTCCAGGCGGCCATCGCCAGGAAGGACAGTCCCAGCACCCAGCGCATCACGTCGGGCCCCAGCGCGCTGCTGATCCAGGCGCCGACGGCGGCCGCGAAAGCGTGGTTGGCGACGGTCGCGACCAGGATCGCGAGCACGATCGGCAAGGGACGACGGAACTTGGCGGCGAGCAGAAACGCCAGCAACTGGGTCTTGTCGCCGATTTCGGCGAGCGCGACGATGCCGGTGGATATCAGGAAGGCTTCCATGGGGAATTGAATGCGGGGAGAGGGCCGGATTTTAGCAGAGCGCCGCTGCGGCCGCATTGAAGCGGGACGCGTCAATACATGGGCTCGCGCGCCCGCAGCGCTGCCGAAAGTGCTATTCTGCTCCGGCCACCGGGCATAAGCCGGTGTTCCACTTCCTGACTGAGAAACCATGCACAATATCGCTTCTTTGCGGCCGACCTTACCCCGGCTCGTCGCCTTTGCCATCGCCGCCACCTGGAGCTGCGCCGCGCTCGCGCTCGACCCGCTCAGCTACGCGCGCTACGACCAGGTCAAGACGACCGCCCTCCACATCGACCTGAAGGCCGACTTCAGCCAGAAGACGCTGGCCGGCTTCGCCGAGCTGTCGCTGAACTGGCTCGACAAATCGGCCCGCACCCTCGACCTCGACACGCGTTCGCTGTCGATCGCCAAAGTGCAGGTGCAAAACGGCGCCGGCGAATGGGTGGCCGCGCCGTTCACGCTCGATAAACTCGACCCGGACAAGGGCCAGGCGCTGCACGTGAACCTGGCCAGCCAGGCCGACAAGGTTCGCATCTACTACCGCACCGCGCCGACCGCCAGCGCCTTGCAGTGGCTGACGCCGGCCCAGACCATGTCGGGCAAGAAGCCCTTCATGTTCAGCCAGTCCGAGACCATCGACGCGCGTTCGTGGGTGCCGCTGCAGGACACGCCGGCGGTGCGCTTCACCTACACCGCGAAGATCGCCGCGCCGGCCGGGCTGCGCGTGGTGATGAGCGCCGATAACAATCCGAAGGCGACCGGCAAGGGTGGCTGGACCTTCTCGATGCCGCAGCCGATTCCGTCCTACCTGCTGGCGATCGCGATCGGCGAACTCGATGTGCGCACGCTCGGTCCGCGCACCGCGGTGTACGCCGAACCGAAGCGCATCAAGGCGGCCGAATACGAGATGGCCGACACCGAGAAGATGGTGGCCGCCGCCGAATCGCTGTACGGGCCGTATCGCTGGGGGCGCTACGACATGCTGGTGCTGCCGCCGTCGTTTCCGATCGGCGGCATGGAGAATCCACGCCTGACGTTTGTGACGCCGACCATGATCGCGGGCGACCGCAGCCTGGTCGACCTGATCGCGCACGAACTGGCGCACAGTTGGTCGGGCAACCTGGTGACCAACGCCTCGTGGAAGCACTGGTGGCTCAACGAGGGCTTCACCACCTACGTCACCACGCGCATCATCGAGAAGCTGTACGGCGAGGACGTGGCGACCATGAACCTGCAGCTCGAGCAGGAAGAGGCGATCGAATCGCTCAAGAAGATCGAACCGCAGAAGCAGGCCTTGCTCACGCGCGATCCGGACACTTCGTCGAAGACCTACACCGACGACGGGCTGGCGTATCCGAAGGGCGCGTGGTTCCTGCGCACGCTGGAGCAGCGCGCCGGCCGCGCGGTGTTCGATCCCTTCCTGCGCGGCTGGTTCGACCAGCATGCATTCCAGAGCGTGACGACCGACCAGTTCGTGCAGTACCTGCGCAGCAATCTGCTGGCCGCCCATCCGGAAGTGATGAGCAATGCCGAACTCGATGAGTGGCTGTACGGTCCGGGGATTCCGGCCAGCGCCAAGCGGGCGGTGTCGAGCCGGCTGGCGGCGCTCGACGCCACCCGCGAAGCCTGGCTCAAGGGCGAGCTGACCACCGCGCAGCTCGACACCAAGAAGTGGACCGCCACCGAGTGGATGAAGTTCTTGAATGATATCGACGGAAAGGCCGACGCGGCCAAGCTGAAGGAACTCGACCAGGCTTTCGGCCTGGGCAAGACGACCAACAATGAAGTCGCGTTCAGGTTTTACCGGGCCAGCATCAACGCGGGGTATCGCGATATTCGCGCGCCGCTAAACAGCTTCCTCATGAGCGTGGGGCGCAAGAAGTTCGTGGTGCCGCTGTACGAGGCGCTGCGAAAGCAGCCGGCCGACCGCGCCTGGGGCGACAAGGTGTACAAGGCGGCGCGGGTGCGCTATCACCCGATGACGCAGGCGGGCGTGGACAAGAAGGTGGGTTCGTAGCGCCGCGCGGGGCTTTGCTTCACGCGCGCGAAAACGGCGGCCAGTTGGCCGATAGCGCGTAAAAAACCGCCACCATACTTCGGTATGGCGGCGGTTTTTTCTTGGTGCGCTGGGCGGCGCGCTGTCGATGAAAAATCTGCTGTTTCAATCGAATGGATGAGGCCGTGTACGAATGTCGGATCTGGCCCCCATGCATTTGACCCCCATGCATTGGGGGTGTGGGGGTTAGCGGGTCCAGACTTTCATCAGTTCGGGCGAGCCTTGGGAGCGGATGCCGTTGTCGGTCAGGACGCCTTCGGTCGCTTCCATCATCGCCTTGCGCGGCAGGACGATGCTTTCGCCGGCGCGCTGGGCGAATTTGATCACCACCAGCTCGTCCTTGAGGTCGCGCAGCACTTCAACCAGGTGGCTCAGGCTGCGCACAGGGATGTCGTTGATCGACTCGACCACCGATCCCTGGCGGTTGCTGTAGCCGGTCACCAGCTTGTGCGGGAAGAACGGCGAGCTCACCACCACCAGTTCGTCGTGTTTGGCGTCTGGCTGGTCGCCGCGCCGGGTGATCAGCGGATTGCCGATGAAGCTGAAGGCCTGGATGCCGCCAGAATTGAGACCGCTCAGGAATTCGCCGCTGGCGCGCGAGAAGACGATCGGGCCGTAAATGAAGTACGAGGGATAGGCGCCGTTCAGGTTCGGAATCAGCAGCTTGCGCACGTTGTTGACCGGCAGCTGGATCTGCATCGGCTTGCCGGCGCGGACCACCGTCAGCGGCACCTTGCCGTCCTTCGCCAGCTGCTGCACGCGGTACTGGAAGCGCACCCGCAGGTTTGGCCCGATCTTGACCATGCCCTGGTTGTCGATCGCCGAATCGCCGATTTTGGTGATCACGT
>JBDSTZ010000134.1:0-4794 GCA_039927975.1 Massilia sp.
GACCATCCTCGCCATTTGAGCAAGGTCACACGGACCAATTAAGCACCAAACTTATTGACGGCCGCACGATCCAACTAAGTGTCCACTTAGTTGATCCAGACGGCTAATCGCAACTACAACAAACGAATCAACAGACGAATTAACAAACCAATCGACCCATGAACAAGCACACGCACAGCGCCGGCCAGCTGATGATGATCCGGATTCCCGGCACCGAGCTCGATGACGCCAGCGCGCGCTTCATCGCCGACAACCGGGTGCGCGGGGTCTGCCTGTTCCGCCAGAACATGCGTGACGCGGCGCAGCTGTCGCGCCTCACAGCCGAACTGCGCGCGCTGATCGGCCCCGATGCCCTGATCGCCGTCGACCAGGAAGGCGGCGCCGTGGTGCGCACCACCTGGGTGCCGGCGCCGCCGGCCGCCATGACGCTGGGCGCCGCCGACGACATCGCGCTGGCGCGCGCCACCGGCGCGGCGGTCGCGCGCGCGCTCAAGGCGCTCGGCTTCAACTGGAACTTCGCGCCGGTGCTCGACCTGAACAACAATCCGCACAATCCGGTCATCGCCGAACGCTCCTTCGGCGCCGATCCGGCGCGCGCCGCCGCGCTGGCGATGGCCTGGATGGAAGGCAGCCAGGGCGAAGGCATCGCCTGCTGCATCAAGCACTTCCCCGGCCACGGCGACACCCGCGACGATTCGCACTACGCGCTGCCGACGGTCGACAAGCCCTTGGGCGAACTGGCACAGTTCGAATTCGCCCCGTTCCGCCTGGCCGCCGGTGGCGCGCCGGCGCTGATGACGGCCCACATTGTCTATCCGGCGCTCGACCCCGACTATCCGGCCACGCTGTCGCAGCCGATTTTGTCGGGCCTGTTGCGCGGCGAATGGGATTATCGCGGCGTGATCATCACCGACAGCATGGACATGCAGGCGATCGTCGAAGACTACGGGGTCGGTCCGGCGGCGCTGCGCGCGCTGCTGGCCGGCGCCGACATGGTCATGGCGCTCGGTTCGCCGGCACGCCAGCAGGAAACCGTCGACGCGATCGATGCCGCCATCGCCGACGGCCGCCTGGCGCCGGCGCAGGTGGCGCAGCGCCTGGCGCGGCTGGCGGCGCTGGCGGGCGCCTACCCGTGCGCGCCGCGCGCCTACCTGTGCGAAGCGGACGACCGCGCGCTCATGGCGCAGGGCTGGCGGCGCGGGCTGACCGCGTACGGCGCGCCGCTGCGGCCGCCGGCCGGCACGCGCCTGCGGCTGGTGATGCGCCAGGACCGCGTCAGCGACGGCGTCTCCGAGGCCGGCGTGCCGGCCGCCGAGGTGGCGGCAATGCTGGCGCGCCGGCACGATGTCGACACCGTCACCTACGCCGACGCCGAGAGCTTCGACTGGGCCTCGCTGCCGGCCGACGGCCGCTTCACCATCCTCGCCTCGACCTCGCGCCTGCGCTACGGTCCGAACGCGCGCGCCGGCTTCAAGCCCGATCTGCACCTGGCGCTGTGGAATCCCTACCAGGCGCTCGACATCGCCGCACCGGCGCTGATGACCTACGGCTTCGCCGCGCCCGCGCTCGACGCGGTCGACGCCTGGCTGGCGGGTGAACTGGCGGCCGAGGGCCGCTGCCCGGTGCCGGGTTTCTAGCATCGCCGACGCACCATGGTCGGTGGCTGCGCAAGGTGTTCCACCGCCGCAGGCAGCCCAGGCCCGCTGGCTGGCGCCGGTTGCCCCGCATCGAAGGCACGCCAAGTCGCTTGCCAGGCGCGAGATTTTCCAGCGTCGCCGCCTCGCCAGGGCCGCCGCCTGGTCGCGGACTTCCGGCGCCGCCGACACGCCAGGGCAGCTCTCCATCGCCGGTTTTCGGTGCATCGTCGCTGGCACGGCCAGGTGCCGTCCGGGACCGGCATTTCTTCGCCCCCGGCTGCCGCACCGAGGTGCGCCGCCCCGGGCTCAGGCGCGCCGCGCGGCCGCCGGCCCGGCAGCGCACCGTTGCGGTCGGATCTTCGAGTTTATGGGACAATATGCGTCGTGTAAAAATTGCAGTTTTGTAATACGTGTCCACTGACCGGTGAACTCATGCGTTATGTTCGCGTCCGTCCGCCGTTTTGCCTTCCTTATTATCGTTAAGGGTTACCCATGTCCCACCTTCGTCTTCTTCGTCTGAGTGTCTTGCTGGGGGCCGTCGGCTTCCATGCCGCGCAGGCGCAAACTCCGGCCGCACCGGCCACCCCTGCTGCTGCGGCTGCGCCAGCGGCCGGCGCCCCGGCCGCCAAGCCGGCTGACACGGTACGCCCCGACTATGCCAAGATCATCGATCCGGCCACCATCAAGCAGCTCGTTAGCGCCAAGAACACGGCCGAGCTGCAGGACCGGGTGACCAAGGCCGAAGCCTTCGCCAACAAGACGCCGTTCGAGTCGTATCTGCTCGACCGCATCAAGCTGCAACTTGGCACGCTGACGAATAACGAAGCGATGACGATGGGCGCGCTCGAAGCGATCAGCGCCTCGGGCCGTCTGTTGCCGCAGGAGCAATCCGAGGTGTACTTCGCGCTGGGCGGCACCTACTACAACGCCAAGAATTATCCGCGCGCGATCGAACTGTTCAAGCGCTACGAGACGAGCGGGGGCGCGCAGGAAAAATCGCGGCCGATCCTGGTGCGCTCGTACTACCTGAGCGGCGATTACGCCACCGCCAAGACCGAGCTGGGCGCTGTCGTCGCCGAGGCCGAAAAAGCCGGCAAGACGCCGTCGCTGGAAGACTTGCGCCTGCTGTTCTCGTCGGCCGCCAAGACCCAGGACACGACGACCTATGTCGCGACGCTGGAAAAACTGGTGAAGTACTACCCTTCGCCGGAATACTGGGCTGAACTGAACAACCGCCTGCTCGGCCGCAAGGGCATCGACGAGCGCGTCCTGCTCGACGTGCTGCGCCTGAAACAGGCCACCACCAAGGCCATGTCGGCCGTCGAATACACCGATCTGGCCGAACTGGCGCTCGGCGCCGGTTTCCCTGGCGAAGCCAAGCAGGCGCTCGAAGCCGGCTATGCGGCCAAGGTGCTGGGCACCGGCGCCGGCGCCGCCAAGCAGAAGCAGTTGCTCGACAAGGCGACCCGCCAGGCCGCCGACGACGCCAAGACCATGGCCAGCGGTGAAGCGGGGGCGAACAAGCTCAAGGAGGGCAACGGCCTGGTCAACCTTGGCCACGCCTACACCACCATGGGCGATTACGACAAGGGTATCGCGCTGATGGAAAAAGGCATCGCCAAAGGCATCAGCAAGCATCCGGACGACTACAAGCTGCGCCTGGCGGTGGCCTACGCCAAGGCTGGCCGCAAGGACGACGCCAATAAAATCTTTGACTCGATCAAGAGCAACGACGGCATGGGCGACATCGCGCGCTACTGGAAGCTGTGGTTCAACCAGCCGACCGCGGTGGCGGCCGGGCCGGCAACGACGCCAGCGGCGCAGTAACAGGCGCAGCGAAAAGCGCCGCCTGCGGGCGGCGGCATCGAAGGGCGGGTTCGGACAGCAGTCCGGCCCGCCCTTTTTGTTGTCCGTGATTGTTGTCCCCGAGCCACGCCCTGACTGGTCTTTGTTTGGTATTATCGACGTGCCAAGGTTTATTCACGCCAACAGAAAGCACCGGGCCATGACCGCACTCGCCGAGATCCTGCAAAAGCGCGCCGCCAGCAGCAGCCTGCCGCTGTACCGCCAGTTGCAGCGCGCGCTGCGCGAAGCGATCGACACGCGGGTGTATGCGCCGGACGAAGCCTTGCCGGCCGAACGCTTGCTGGCCAGCGAGCTCGGCATGTCTCGGATCACGGTGCGCAAGGCGATCGACGCGCTGGTGGGCGAAGGCTTGCTGGTGCGGCGGCCCGGTTCGGGCAACTTCATCCAGCCTCGCATCGAGAAAAATTTCGCCGCCCTCAGTTCATTTTCGCAAGACATGCGGGCGCGCGGACGCACCCCGCGCAGCGTGTGGCTACGGCGCGCGGCCGGCGGCGCCAGCACCGAGGAAGCGGTGCGCCTGCGCCTCCCGGCCGGCGCGCCAGTGCTGCGCTTCGACCGCATCCGCTTTGCCGACGAGCTGCCGATGTGCCTCGAATACGCCACCCTCGCCGCCTCGGCCTTGCCAGAGCTCGCGCTGGTCGGCGAATCGCTGTACGAAGCGCTCGCTGCGGCCGGCAACAGCCCGGTGAGGGCGTTGCAGCGCCTGTCGGCCCTGCGTCTGACCGACGAGCAAGCCGGACTGCTGCAAACGCGCGCCGGCGAGGCCGGCCTGTGCGTCGAGCGGCTGGCCTTCCTGGCGGACGGCCGGGCGATCGAATTCTGCCGCTCCTATTTCAGGGGCGACATGTATGACTTCGTGGCGGAGTTGAGTTGCTGATGGTGCGCTGACGGCGTCCCGACTGGCGCACCGAACACCGCATGGATGCGCGCCGACACCGGGAGCCCGGCGCCGGCCTTAAATCGCGGTCAGCCCGCCATCGACGGCCAGCTGGTGGCCGTTGACGAAGGACGCCTGCTCGGAGCACAGCCAGAGCGCCGCGTTGGCGACCTCGGCCGATTCGCCGACCCGGCCCAGCGGATGCAGGCCGCGCAGCTTCTTTTCGCGCTGCGGCTCGCGTTCAAGCGCGCGCGCCAACATCGGTGTCTTGATGGCGCCGGGACAAACGCTGTTGATGCGAATCCCCTCGCGCCCGTATTCGGCCGCCGCGGTCTTGGTCATGCCGACCACCGCGTGCTTGCTGGCAGCGTAGGCCGATTGCGTGGGCGCGCCGACCAGGCCGGCCACCGACGC
>JBDSTZ010000135.1:0-15103 GCA_039927975.1 Massilia sp.
TTGCCGCATCGTCCACAGCACGAAGAGATTCGCCGGCAGCACGACTGCCGTGACGCTCTGTCCCAGGATCGCTAGCGTCAGCAGCGACCCGTACATGGTCAGCCGGATCACCGCGTGTCGCAGCTTGATGTGCCCGAACTCGTGCGCCAGGATCGAACGCAGCCGAGGTTCGTCCAGCTCCGCGGCCGCTCCGCTGACAAGGATGGTCACGCCCCTGCCGATTCCGCTGACCATGACATCGAACTTGTCGCTGTCGTAGACGTAAAATTTCGGATTTTCCGTTCCGCTATCTTGCGCCATGCCGGCACCAATCTCCCGAACGCGCCGCTCGCTGCCGTCATGGACCGCGCGGCGCATGAGCAGCATTGGCCTAACCATCGGCTCCAAGAGCAACCACGCATATGCCGCGCCGAAGCACGCCCACAACGTTACGGCAAAACCTAGACCACCGTAGCCTGCCACGGCCTTGGCCAGCGCCTCGATCAGACCAACCATCGCCAGGAGGCTGACGAACAGCAGCAAATATCTGGTCCTGCGCGATGGCAACAATTCCATTATCTATTCCAAATTAGTGTTCAACTGCATGCCCGGCCTCCTACAATTCGGCACCGGTGCTGCGGCCGCCGCTCGATACCTTGCCCGCCTTGCTGGCTTCGTCGTCCGGACGTAGCCCGTTGACCAATTCACCTGACCTCAGTTCTTCCACCGGACTCGTCTTGTCCATCACCTGCTGGATCAGCTTCATGGCATGCGGTTTCGAATCTGTGTAGATGGTCATGTCTTCCCGTGGCCGCGTGATGCCGACATAGAAAGCCCGCTCGCTCATTGCCTTTCCGCTGTCGCTCGTGATGAGCAAATTGTTGTCCTGCGTCGTCTTGCCCTGGCTTGCGTGAACCGTCATCGCATATGCATAGTCGATATGCGAGTCGGATTTCGCCCCGGCTTGCAATGTCACGTGGCCGGCCTTCGTGCTCAGTACCACCGTTTCGCCATTAATTTCGACAACCTTGCCTAGTGTGCCATTATTCACACCGATTTCCTTATTGTTCCGTGTGAAGCGTAGTTCATCGCCGACTGCCAGGTCGCGTTTGTCCTGCTCGTAGACTTCCACTTTTCCGTTGCGCTCGGGAGTCCACTTGATCTCCCTGCCGTCCGAGGCCTGTAGCGTTACGACATGGCCCGGCCTGTCAACGCTTTTCACCGTGGCATACTCGCCACGTTCCACGCCCATGCTGCGATAGTCGCGGCCGAAGCGCACGACCATATCGGGCTGGTAGTAGGCCGTTGATTGGGTTTGCGCATCGGTATAGTGGCTCGGCACCAGCACCGTGCGTTCGATAGCGTTTGCCGCGATTTCCCCGCGCTCCTGCAGGCCTTCGCGTACTATCTTATTGATAGCGTTGCGGTCGTCGTTAAGAGGCACGATCAGGAGCGCGTCGTGACGGTCATTGGGGTGCTTGGTCAATATATCGTTGGCGGCGCGCTCGAGCAGCTCGCCTTTGTGGGGTTTGAGGTGCAGTGGAACGGAAAACCGGGTTAAGGAGTTGGCGCCACCTTCAAATATTGATACAGGGTCTCCCGACTGATGCCGAACTCACGCGCAAGCGTTGATTTCTGCTCGCCGGCACCAGCGCGGCGGCGGAGCTCGACAACCTGGTTGTCCACCAGCGCTTTCTTGCGACCTCGGTAGGCGCCGCGCTGCTTGGCCAATGCGATTCCTTCGCGCTGCCGCTCGCCGATCAAGGCCCGCTCGAATTCCGCAAACGCCCCCATGACCGACAGCAGCAGGTTGGCCATTGGCGAGTCTTCGCCGGTGAAGCTCAAGCACTCTTTGACGAATTCGATTCGTATCCCGCGCTTGGTCAACGTCTGTACCAGCCGGCGCAGATCGTCCAAGTTGCGCGCTAGACGGTCCATGCTGTGCACGACTACCGTGTCGCCTTCGCGGGCAAACGACAGCAACGCGTCGAGCTGCGGCCGCTGCGTATCTTTGCCCGATGCCTTGTCGGTGAACAGCTTGTCCACCTGGACCTGATCGAGCTGACGCTCTGGATTCTGGTCGAAACTGCTGACCCGGACATAACCGATGCGCTGACCTCGCAAAACGTGCCTCCCTAACAAGATATGTCAGGAAAGACTCTATGACCGTTCAAGGCATATGTCAAGTAATTGCGATACCAACCCTATTCTGACGGTTTGCGCTGTGGTCTTCTGACATCAGGTTAGGGTATGCTTCAATCTGACAGTCAGCGCTTGAACGCGAGTAACAAAACGCCGCCAGCGACCATCGTGATACCTGACCACTCGCGGAGCGACGGACGTTCCCCCAGAAATGCGAACGCGAACACCGCCACCAGTACGAGACTGAGTTTGTCAACCGGCGCGACCTTGGATGCTTCGCCGATCTTGAGTGCACGGAAGTAGCACACCCACGATGCGCCTGTAGCCAAGCCGGACAGTCCGAGGAAAAGCCATGTCTTGGGTGACAACTCCAAGGGATTAGCCCATTTGCCTGTGTAGGCAACAAACACCGACAGGACGACGATGATGATGGCCGTTCGGATCAAGGTGGCCAGATCGGAATCAACCCCCTGAATGCCCAACTTGGCAAAAATGGCTGTCAGCGCCGCAAAGACAGCGGACAGCAAAGCCCAATAGAACCACCCCGATGAAGTAACCATTACGCCCCTCTCCATTTTTCTCAAGTCGTTACCTCATGGGAACGATAACGACAACATTTAAGCCGGTCTGCTGACTTTCGTCCGCGAAATCGAGGCGGATTTCCGCACCGATGCGATGAGCAATCATTTGGACGATGGACAGACCTAGGAGTTTGCGCGGCAGAAGCCGTTCCGTCATCCGTTTGCGTGTTGTAAACTAGGCGGATGACGACGAGCTATCTACCCTACGATCCTCAACAGCAATTTCTTCTGCCCCACGCCTTGCAGGATTGGCTGCCCGAGGGCCATCTTGCCTACTTCATCAGCGATACGATCGATTCGCTCGACCTGTCGGCCTTTCACGCCCGCTACGCCGGCGGCGGCGCGCGCAACCAGCCGTTCAATCCGGCCATGATGGTCAAGGTGCTCGTGTATGGTTATGCGACCGGCGTGTTCTCGTCGCGCAAATTGGCCAGGAAGCTGCATGAGGATGTGGCGTTTCGGGTGCTCGCCGCCGACAATTATCCGGCGCACCGAACGCTGTCGGATTTCCGTGCGTTTCACTTGAAGGAGCTGTCGGATTTGTTCGTGCAGGTGGTGAAACTGGCGAAGGAATGCGGTTTGGTCAAACTGGGCACGATCGGCGTCGACGGCACCAAGATCAAGGCCAACGCCTCGCGCCACAAGGCGATGAGCTACGACCGTATGCGTCAGGCGGAACGTGAATTGAAGGAGCAAGTCGAGGCCTTGCTGGCCAAAGCCAAGGCGGCGGACGCGGCCGAAAGGAACGAACCGGAGCTTGATATCCCGGCCGAGATCGCGCGGCGCGAAGAGCGCCTGGCCGTGATCCGCGCCGCGCGGGCGCGACTGGAAGAACGTCAGCGCGAGGCCGACATAGCGCGCGGTCGCCACGACGACGGGCCGCCGGACGACACCGGCAAGCCGGCCAGGAAGTCGCGTTTCAAGTACAAGTTCGGCGAACCGAAACCGGATGCCCAGGATAATTTCACCGATCCTGAAAGCCGCATCATGAAGCGTGCCGGCGGCGGCTTCGACTATGCGTACAACGCCCAAGCGGCCGTTGACGAGACCGCCCACATCATTGTCGCGGCCGAATTGGTCAACAGCGCCGCCGACAGCGGGCAACTGGCGAACGTGCTTGCCGCCGTCAAGCGCAACGTCGGGGACGACCCTCGCCACGTGCTTGCCGATGCCGGTTACCGCTCGGAGGCAATGTTCGAACAATTGCGCCACCATCCATCGGAACTGATCGTGGCCCTCGGGCGAGACGGCAAAAAGGATATGGCGATCGATCCAAACAAACGCCCGCTCTGCGCCGCCATGGCCGAGAAGTTCAAATCCCCGGCGACGCGCGCGGCCTATCGAAAACGCAAATGGATTTCGGAGCCGCCCAATGCCTGGGTGAAAAGCGTGCTGGGATTCCGGCAATTCAGCATGCGCGGACTGGCCAAAGCACAGGCCGAGTGGAAACTCGTCTGTGCCGCGCTGAACTTGCGAAGAATGGCGAAAATGATGTGCGTTTAAGCCCATCAAAGCCGTAAAACCCGACTATGACGTCCTCGGCAATCCAATTTCACCCAACTTTCACCGGTGAAAGCGGAATCGCCATCAAACTCCGGCCGCAAGCGCATCAAGAAGCCTGAATCAAATTCCATCTGCCGCGCACACTCCTAGTCTCGATCATCACTGCTCCCCCGTCCGACTATTTTTATTTGGATACAGCAATGTACACCCAAACCCGGGTGCGGCGGCCGCGATCGCGCCGGACGGGCCCGACTGTTGCACGGGAACGCATGTTGAAAAATGGAATGTTTCCATCTAGTGTCTGTTATACAATGCCGGGTGGGCGCGCTTCCTTCCGCCATGAGACCTCTTGCCCATCGCGCCAGGCCTTGTTTCCCCGACCGGAAATTGTTTTGAATATTGAGTTGCATCTCGACCTGCGTACCGTCATGGTGATGATGGCAGGCATCAATCTATTGTTTGCCGCCTTGCTGGCGCTGGTCGCCCTGCACGCCGACACCGTCAAGGGCGCGCGCCAGTGGGCGGTGGGCACCCTGTTGCTGGGCGTGGCCTACGCCGCCGCCGGCTTGCTGATGAGCTCGCCACCGGCCGGCATCCTGGTGACGCTGGCGGTGATCCTCGCGCTCGGGCTCGGTCTGATGTACAACGGCATCGAAGCCTTCGAGGACAAGCCGTGCAGTTATCGCCTGACGATCGCGCTGGCCGCCTGGATGGCGCTGCAAACCTGTTGGTTTACCGTGGTCCGGGAAGATGTGCAGGGACGCATCGCCGCCAACTGGCTGGTGTATTCGCTGGTCAACCTGGCCTGCGCCCGCGCGCTGTTCGTGCGCATCGCGCAACCCTTGCGCACGGCCTACTGGCTGGCGGCCGCGTCCTTCCTGGCGATCGCCGCCGCCACCATGGCGCGCGCGGCCGTCGCGATCTTCTCGCCGGCCAACACCGTCCACCTGTTCGCCACCAGCACGGTCAACCCATCGGTCTTCTTTGTCGCCAGCCTGGCGCAGATGTCGCTGTCGTTCGCGCTGGTGCTGATGATTAACTACCGCCTGGCGAACGATTTGCGCCAGCTGGCCTCGACCGATTCCCTGACCGGCCTGCTCAATCGCGGCAGCCTGGAAAACGAGCTGTCGCGGCTGGCCGCGCGCGCCGAGCGCAGCGGCGAGGCGCTGTCGGTCATGATGATCGACGTCGATCATGTCAAGCATGTGAACGACCGTTTTGGCCACCCGGCTGGCGACGAAGTGCTGCGCCGGCTGGCGGCGCTGATGCAGTCGCTGATACGGCGCGGCGATTATCTGGGCCGCTATGGCGGCGAGGAATTCTGCATCGTGCTGCCGGGCGCGGACGCGGACGACGCCGCCGCGCTGGCGGAACGGCTGCGCCAGCGCTACGCCGACCTGCGCGTGAAATGGGAAGGCGCCGTGCTGCGCGGCACCGTCAGCATCGGCATCGCCGACGCCCACGCTTGCGGCGCCGCCGTGGCGCCCTTGATGGCGGCGGCGGACCGCGCCCTGTACCGCGCCAAGGAGGGCGGGCGCAACCAGGTCGCGCGGCACGCGGGCGGTCCGGCCGCGCCGCAGTCCGAGCCGGACAGCCCGCGCGTCACGACCGCCTGAGGCCGCCGTTCCGATGCCGCCCGGGGCATCGCCACCCAATCAGCCCACGCGCGCGGCTAGGGCTGCCAGGACATCAGAGCTGGCGCGTCTCGAAGGTGTTGCAGGCGTCGACCCGCCCGCTCTGAATGCCCTTGGTGAACCAGCGCACCCGCTGCGCCGAGGTGCCGTGGGTAAACGAATCCGGCACCACATGGCCTTGCGCCTGGCGCTGGAGCGTATCGTCGCCGATCGCCGTCGCCGCGTTCAGCGCCGTTTCGACATCGCCCTGTTCAAGGATGGAACGGCTCTGGTTGGCGTGAAACGCCCACACCCCGGCGTAGCAATCGGCCTGCAACTCAAGCCGCACCGACATTGCGTTGGCCTGGCTGGCCGACGCGCGCTGGCGTGCACGCTGCACTTTTTCGCTCACGCCCAGCAAGTTCTGCACGTGGTGCCCGACCTCGTGCGCGATGACATAAGCCTGGGCGAATTCGCCGGCCACGTGGAAGCGCTCCTTCATCAGGCGGAAAAAGCTCAGGTCGATATACACCTTGCGGTCGCCCGGACAGTAGAACGGCCCGCTGGCCGCCTCGCCGGTGCCGCACTCGGTACTGGTGCTGCCGTTAAACAGGACCAGGGTCGGCGCGGTGTAGCTGCCGCCGGCCTCGCGCAGCACGGTGCCCCAGACATCTTCGGTATAGGCCAGCACGGTGCGCACGAACTTGGTGTCGCGATCTTCCGCGCGCGGCGTGGTCGCCGGCGCTTGCTGCACCTGCGCCGGCGCGTTGCCGCCGCCACCGCTTAACAGATCGAGCATGGCGCCCGGACTGATGCCGAGAAAGTAAGAGCCGATCAACGCGATCGCGACGGTGCCGATCCCGATTGAGCGTCCGCCCAGGCCGAAGCCGCTGCCACCCCCGCCGCCCTCGCCGCGGCGGTCCTCGACGTTGTCGCTTTCGCGGTTGCCTTCCCATTTCATCGCTGTCTCCCCATGTGTGGCTATTCCGGCCACTATACTCGCTGGGCCCGCCTCGCGCGGGATGGACGCGTGCGCATGTCCCCGGTCGCCTCTGGGCGCATGACCGTGAATGGCATTGACGGATCCGCTTGGCGCCGGTCAGCTGTGAATGCGGGGCCAGCGGATTAAGGCAAGCGATTTTTTATCGCGCCGGCCGCCGTTGAAATTTGTCAAACCCGCCAGAACCCGCGTAGAATGCCCCCTGTCGCGGGTGTAGCTCAATGGTAGAGCAGAAGCTTCCCAAGCTTACGACGAGGGTTCGATTCCCTTCACCCGCTCCAACAAATGCAAGCACTTAAGTGCGGTCGCTCTTCTGTATTATTCCGGCAAAAAATGGTCGAATCCCGCAGCAATCATGTTGTGGGAGGTCGATGCGTCTGTGGCTCCGGTTTCAAGGGCTGCGCTCACCGCCAAGCGCTCGTTTTCCGCCTTCATCGCCGCTTATTGCCGCCTTTGCGAATCCGCTATTTGTTACCGGTGAATTACTTCGAGGAACGCTGTGAAGAATAGCGTTGCAAACTCCATCTCCCGGGCCTTGTCCATAAAATTGTCAATGTCCACGCGGCGTGGACATCTGCCGATGCGTAAGGAATAAGTGACCAATGCGGACACAGCCCTATCAACAAAACGCGGAGGCATTACGCGGTCTGGCTTGCTCTGGACTGGGCCTGCTAAGGACCAATCAGTTCGAATTGCTTGTAGAACGTTATGGCTACTCAGCGGCGCTTGGACGTGACCCAGTCGACGCAGTAAGGGGCGACTTGGCCCAAGCACTGTCGGACGCGTCGGGAAGTGAACTTCTAGCAGTGCACTCGGGCGACTTCCCGTTAGTTTTTTACCAAGGCAATGCCTCGTGCCTTCGCGCTGCGATTGACTGTGAGGCGCCTACTCAAGACGGCGGAATTGTAATGGTTAGCTTCGTCGTTACCGCGACCGAAACCGAGCAATTCTTTACCTTGGAAGACATTTGCGCAGAGATGGGACTTGACGCACCTGCACCGGGCTGTTGAGGCTAACTTGGCGTAGTTGCAGTCGGCGCAACGGCTGCAATGGAGGCGTTAAACCTTTGATTAGTGATTTGAATTCAGGTCGGTAGCAGCGAAAAATGTAGAGCGGCTCAGAACGCCCGCAACAGCAAAGCGCTGTGCGCATCGAACGCGCTGGCCGCCGCGATCGCGCCGGCCGTGTCCATCGGATGCGCCACCGCGTAGCCGAGCGCCGCGTGGGCGGCGTCGAAGGCGGCCTGGCGACGCGGATCGGTGTCGGCCAGCTGGCGCGCGCGGGCCGCAGCGGCCTGCGCCACTGCCAGCGCATTACACGAGACCACGCTGGCGGTTGCCGAGTGCGCATGCCGGCCGCCATACGCGGCCCAGAATATTTTCACCCGCTCCTTCGGCCGCAGCGTCCTGAACGCGTCGATGGTGGTGGCGACGTCGGCGCGCGCGAGCAGGTCCGCCAGCGTGGTGTCGGCATCGACCGTGAACACATTGCTCGCGCCGCGCGGCACGGCCGCCATCACGAAGGCGCGCGCGAAACCGAGTCCCTCGAGGATCAGATTGGGCGAGCGCTGCCCGCCGCCAATCACGGTCGGCACGTTCAGCGGGTACAGGTCGAGCACTTCATTGGACGGCTTTTGCAGCGCCAGGCGGTCGATTTGCCAGTTGCCGACCAGCGCCGTGACCGGCCCGTCGAGCAAGCCGGCGCCCATCGGCGCGAGCAGATGCAGCTCGACGCTGTCGGGCAGGATGAAGCTGTCGTCGCCCTCGTAGCTGCCGTGGCCGGCGAGGATGATGTCGTTGGCGCAAGTTGATATCGGCACGCGGTCACTCCTTCAAATGTCGGGAACCGCCGCGCCGCGTGACGCCGTTCTCGTTGCGGGAACCGCCATGCCTACACCTCGGCGGTCGCCCTGATGGTGAACAAGCCCGTCTGCTGCAGCGGGTTGCTCTGGTTGCGGTCGAAATGCAGGGGCGCCAGGCCGTCGCCCCGCAGCGTGTCGGCGGCCAGTTGCTTGAGGTTGTACTCCGAATAGTCGAGGTAGCCAGCGTAGCCGCGCGACTGCGACAGCCAGCCGAAGCGCGCCAGCCTGGCGTACAGCATGGCGCGGCAGCAGGTGCCCGAGCCGTAGATGCCGACCAGGTAACGCTGGTCGGCCGGCGCCGCCTCGAAAGCCGTGCGTATGCCCTTGAAGTAATGGGTCACCGGACCGACCAGTTCAGAGCCGCTGGGATCGAAATCGACCGCGAAGTAGATGGCCGACCCGGCCGGCTGGCCAATTTCATCGCGCGCCATGCGCTGCGCGGCCAGCCCGTCGGCCAGGCCCTGCTCGTACGAAAAATATTCGCCCCGGTAGCCCTCGGCTTCCCAGATCGCCCCCAGTTCGAGGCCGGCGTCGGCCAGCGCGAGCGCCTCTGGCCGGGTCAGGTTGCGCGCCGGATTGCGGCCGTAGTAGCGCACCGCGAAATCGAAGCCGCAGGCGGCCAGCCGGCCCGCGTAGAGGTCGAGCTTGCTGCGCGTGTCCAGACCATGTAAAACCTTCATCCTAATTCCCTTCGGTAACGCCATGGCGGCATTGTGGCGGTCGGTGCGCTGGCGCGAGATGCTGTCACCCGGCAGATTACGATGACGCAATGTAAAAAATAAGTATCGATACCGTAACAAGCAAAGTTGTTACGTGTGCCACGGCTGCTGACGCAGGAAGGCGTGGCAGGCGTCGGCCAGCTGTTCCTGGGAACTGATCGAGGCGTCGCCAAGGTGGTCGAGTTGCTCGCTCCACACCACCGCGTTCATGCCGAGGTCGCGCACCCGCAGCGATACCCGGACCCGCCGCGCATCGCCGCGCACCGCGCCTTCGAGCAGGTAGCCGCTGCGCGGCTGGGTCGCGCCGGCGCCAAGTTCGTCGGAAAAAAGATCGGTCATGCGCAGCTGGAAGGCGGTGTGCAGGCGAAACTTGAGTTCCTCGTTCAGTCCGGAAGTGAAGGCATGCGCCTCCGGATTCGGATCGAGACAGGCCAGCGGGCAAAAGCTCAGGCGCGGCAAGGCGCTGGTGCGTTCGGCCTGCACCCGCTCCGCGCGCGCCAGATAACCGCCGAGCGGAATCGAAATGCGCAGTGGATTGCGGCGTCCCTCGTCGGCGTAATAAGCGCCGAGCCGGGCCCGCAGGCGGCCGGCCTGGACCCGCACGATCGGGTCGTCGCCGGTGTGATAGCTGCCGGCCTGGCGCCTGAACACTTCGATGCCGATGCGGTATTCGCTGCTGTCGTGCAGGGCGCCGAGCAGACTGGTGTGGGCGATGAAGCTGAGCAATTCGGAACAGCGGCGCGACTTCGCGAAGCGTTGGCTGGCCAGGACACGCTGCAGTTCCGCGCGGATCTCGTCGGCCGCTGGCGTGCCTGCGGATGTCGTATCGGCCGGCTCGGCCGCGACAAGGGTGAGGGTAGGCTGCAGCATGGTTTCCTCTCAGTGACATTTTTGATAAGCAATTGAGGTAACTGTAGCCGGCACACGCAATTGTTTCCTTCCGAAAACCTTACGGTCGTTAAGTTGCTGTTTTAAAAGGAAAATAAAGTCGTCGGAAGGGGCGGCGTAAGCTCGACTGCCTTGCGATTTGGCCATTGAGGAGACGATCCGAGGAGGAAACTGGCGTAGTTGGCGGGAATTTGGCGTGGTATTTGATGCGCTTGTTGCAAGTATTTCCGCCCGGGTGCGGTACATTGTGTTACTTGACAACTGCGCGTGCGAGCTTCACTAGTCGACGATCAGGTGCGTAAAAAGGCCCTCGATGGCGACCGGTTTGGCGGATCGGCAGCGCAAGGGGCGCCCGATGGGGCAAGCGTTCAGCGCTGCGATATAATGTCGTCCAGTCTTTTTCACCTCCCGCCCATGTCCTCCGATACCTCCCCGAGCAACACCAGCCGTCCGATGCTGTACGACCCGACCGAGCACCGCATCCGCAGTTTCGTCACCCGCGCCGGCCGCCTGTCGATCGCCCAGGCGCGCGCGCTCGAAGAACTCGGACCCAAGTTCCTGATCGAATACGCCAAGGCGCCGCTCGACCACGAGCAGGCGTTCGGCCGCAAGGCGCCCGTGATTCTGGAAATCGGCTTCGGCATGGGCGACACCACTTCGCACATCGCCAAGGGCATGCCGGACAAGGACTTTATTGGAGTCGAAGTGCACACGCCTGGCGTGGGCAGCCTGCTCAAGCAGATCGGCGAGCAGGGCTTGACCAACCTGCGCCTGATCCAGCACGACGCGGTCGAAGTGCTCAATCAGATGATCGCCCCCGCGTCGCTGGCCGGCGTGCACGTGTTCTTTCCCGATCCCTGGCACAAGGCGCGCCACAACAAGCGCCGCTTGCTGCAGGCGCCGTTCGTCAAGCTGCTCGCCGAGCGTCTGGCGCCGGGCGGCTACCTGCACTGCGCCACCGACTGGGAGGATTACGCCGTGCAGATGCTCGACGTGCTGGGCGCGGAACCGCTGCTGCAAAACACCGCCGACGGCTATGCGCCGCAACCGGCCTACCGGCCGCTGACCAAGTTCGAAAACCGTGGCCTCAAACTGGGCCATGGGGTGTGGGATCTGGTGTTCGTCAAGAAGTAAGGAAGCGCCATCCGGCTGACGCGCGGAAAGATATCGACGCGCGGGCCCGCTGGCTGATGGCCGTGGCGCTTGCCTGATACCGGTCCGCGGCGGCGATCAGCCGAGCGCCGCTTCGCATGCCAATCAAGCCTTCGATGAATTTGCCGGCGCGCCTTGCTGCGCGTCGGCTTCGTCGAAGATGCTGGGGAAATTGTCGGCCACGAACTGCTCGACAAACTCGTTGGGGCCGAGCGAGAGGCCCTGCTTTTTGGCGTGCGCCTGGTAGCCTGCCCACATCACCCGGACCGAATCAGGGAAGTCGACGGGCAGCTCCAGCTGCTTGACCACCAGCTCTTGCCAGCTGCCGTTGAAATTGAAGGTGCGGGCCAGCGTTGGCTGCACTTCGAGCATCACCTGCTGTTGCGGGGCGCCGAGCTGGCCGATCACGTCGAGCAGGTAGCTGTCCAGCAGACGGAGAAATGGTTTTCCTTGGTAGCGGTCCATAGTGGTTCCTTACGCCGGCGTCGTCGCGGCGCGCCAGCTTGGTGGTAAAAAGTCGGCATGCGCCTCATGCCGAAATTATGACCCGTTTGGCGAGTCGCCTCACAATTTTTTTTGAGCCCGCGCAGTCGCAGCGCAGCGCCTCCGCATCGCGCACCAAGGCCCTGAACGCCTACAGCATCTCGCGGATGATCGCGACAATCTCTTCGCCATACGACACCAGCTTCTTCTCGCCCACGCCGGTCACGCCGCGCAGGTCGTCCAGCGAGGTGGGCTTGACCTTGGCGATCTCGCGCAGGGTCGCGTCCTGGAACACCACGTACGCCGGCACGCCGTGCGCGCGCGCGGTCTCGACGCGCCACCAGCGCAGCTTGTCGAACATGGCCTGCTCGCCGCTCGACAGATCGGTTTCCACATAGCCCTTGGCGCTGGTCGTCGCGCGCTTCTGCTTGACCGGCTTCTGGTACTGCCGCAGCTGCACCTTCTGCCCGCCCTTGAGCACGGGGCGCGCCGCGTCGGTCAGCTTGAGCGAGCTATACACCTCGTGATCGACCGTCACCAGGCCCAGCGCGATGGTCTGGCGCAGGATCGCGCGCCACTCCGCCTCGGCGCGCTCGCTGCCGATGCCGTACACCGACAGCGCATCGTGGTGCCACTGGCTGATCCGCTCCGACTGCACGCCGCGCAGCACGTCGATCACGTGGCCGGCGGCGAACCGCTGGTCGACCCTGTAGATCGTCGACAGCAGTTTTTGCACCGGCACCGTGCCGTCGAAGGACACCGGCGGAATCAGGCAGGTGTCGCAATTGCCGCATGGCGCGGAGCGCTCACCGAAGTATTCGAGCAAGCGCATGCGCCGGCAGCTCATGGTCTCGCACAGGCCGAGCATGGCGTCGAGCTTCATCGACAGCACCCGCTTGAAGGTTTCGTCGGCCTCCGATTCGTCGATCATGCGGCGCTGCAGCACCACGTCCTGCAGTCCATACGCCATCCAAGCGCTGGCCGGCAGGCCGTCGCGGCCGGCGCGCCCGGTCTCCTGGTAGTAGCCCTCGATGCTCTTGGGCAGATCGAGGTGGCAGACGAAGCGCACGTCCGGCTTGTCGATACCCATGCCGAAGGCGATGGTCGCCACCATCACGATCGCTTCCTCGCGCAGAAAGCGCGCCTGGTTGGCGCTGCGCTTGGGGTATTCCATGCCGGCGTGGTAGGGCAGGGCGCGGATGCCGTTCTCGTTGAGGAACTCGGCGGTCTCCTCGACCTTCTTGCGCGACAAGCAGTAGACGATGCCGGCGTCGCCGCCATGCTCGGTGGTGATGAAGTCGAGCAGCTGCTTGCGCCCGTTGCCCTTCTCGACGATCTGGTAGCGGATGTTGGGCCGGTCGAACGACGAGACGAACTGGCGTGCATCCTGCAGCTGCAGGCGCAGGGCGATTTCGGCGCGGGTCTGCTGGTCGGCGGTGGCGGTGAGGGCAATGCGCGGCACGTCCGGAAAGCGTTCGTGCAGGATCGACAGCTTGATGTACTCGGGCCGGAAATCGTGGCCCCATTGCGACACGCAGTGGGCCTCGTCGATGGCGAACAGGGCGATGCGCGACGCGTCGAACAGGTCGAGGCAGCGCTGCGTCATCAGCCGTTCCGGCGCGACATACACCAGGTCGATCTCGCCGGTGCGCACCAGCCGCTCGATGCGCATCGATTCTTCAAACGTCTGGGTCGAATTGAGGAAGGCGGCGCGCACGCCGACTTCGGCCAGCGCGTCGACCTGGTCCTGCATCAGCGCGATCAGCGGCGAGACCACCACGCCGACGCCGTCGCGCAGCAGCGCCGGAATCTGGTAGCACAGCGATTTGCCGCCCCCGGTTGGCATGAGCACGAGCGCATCGCCGCCGCGGCCGACATGCTCGACGATCTCGCCCTGCTGGCCGCGAAAAGCCGGATAGCCAAAGACGGTCTCTAGTTGTTCGAGCGCGCGCGCGCCCAGTTCGGTGTTCATGCTGCTAGTCGGCCCAGACGATCCATTGATAGTGGGCGGTCAGCAGGATCACTACGCCGAACGCGATGCGGTACCAGGCGAAGACGGTGAAATCGTGGCTGCTGATGTAGCGCAGCAGCCAGCGCACGCACAGGAAGGCCGAGGCAAAAGCGGCCACGCCGCCCACCAGGAACAGCGGCAGGTCGGCGACGGACAGCAGGGCGCGGTCCTTGTAGACCGAATACACGGTTGCCGCCAGCAGGGTCGGGATGGCGAGGAAGAACGAGAACTCGGTGGCCGCCTTGCGCGACAGGCCGAACAGCATGCCGCCGATGATGGTCGCGCCCGAGCGGCTGGTGCCCGGAATGAGGGCGAAGACCTGCGCGCAGCCGATCTTGAAGGCGTCGAGGTAGTTCATGTCGTCGACGGTGCCGACCCGCGCGGCAACAGGATTGCGCTTGGCGCGCCATTCGACCCACAGGATGACCAGGGCGCCGACGATGAAGGCCAGCGCCACCGGCACCGGCGCGAACAGCTTGGCCTTGATCATTTTGCTGAACAGCAGGCCGAGCACGGCGGCCGGCATGAAAGCGATGATCAGCTTGATCATGAATTGCTGCTGCTTGGGCTCCGAGGTCAGCCCGGCCAGCACGGCGCCGATGCGCGCGCGGTATTCCCACATGACGGCCAGGATGGCGCCGGCCTGGATCGCGATCTCGAATACCTTGACTTTTTCGCCCGTGAAATTGAGCAGGCTGCCGGCCAGGATCAGGTGGCCGGTGGAGGAAATTGGCAAAAATTCGGTGAAGCCTTCGACCAGGCCCATGACGATGGCTTTGATCGCGAGAATGATATCCATAAATAGCTTTAGTGGGCTGACGGTGAGTTATTGGAATTGCGGGCGCCGGGCAGGCAATGCGCGGGGTCGAAGCTTACCATGAGCCGGGGTCCGGCTCGGTATCGGGGCGGGAGGAATGTGCGGTTTATCAGTGCGGCGCGCGCGGCGAGCGGGTTTTTTTGCCCGGATGCGCGGACGGCGGGTGCGCCGTCGTCGGCAGGTGCCAATGCGCTTGTCAGATCAAGCACGGCGCGGGCGCGCGGCCGAAGGTCGGCGCCCGGCAGCGCACTCAGCTCGCGTATTTCACCGAGCAGCCATACGGCCTGGTGTTGGGCTTCTCGATCGCCTTGCCGGCGGCCAGCGCGGCGAGCGCGCTGGCGACATAGTTCTCCG
>JBDSTZ010000136.1:0-4768 GCA_039927975.1 Massilia sp.
CGGCCAGCGCGTCTACGCGCGCGGCTGCGACCTGATCATCACCGCCGTGGTCAACAACGGCGCCGAAATCATTGCCGACGGCAGCATTCATGTCTACGCGGCACTCAAGGGACGCGCGCTCGCTGGCGCGTCCGGCAACGCGGAGGCGCGCATCTTCGCGCTCTCGATGCAACCGGAGCTGGTGTCGATCGCCGGCGTCTACCGGACTTTCGACGACGGCTTTCCGTCCGACCTGGCCACCCAGGCGGCGCAAATCCGCCTCGTCGGCGACCGAATCGATATACTATCGCTCAGTCCGGCTGGCCGTGCTTAACACCCCCATATTTTAAAGGACCTATTTGTGGCAAGAATTATTGTTGTGACGTCCGGCAAGGGCGGTGTCGGCAAGACCACCTCCAGCGCCAGCTTTTCCACCGGCCTGGCTTCCCGCGGCCACAAGACAGCCGTGATCGACTTCGACGTCGGCCTGCGCAATCTCGACCTGATCATGGGTTGCGAGCGGCGCGTCGTGTATGACCTGATCAACGTGGTCAACAACGAGGCGACCCTCAACCAGGCCCTGATCAAGGACAAGCACTGCGACAACCTGTTCATCCTGCCGGCCTCGCAAACGCGCGACAAGGACGCGCTGACCGAGGAAGGCGTCGAGCGCGTGCTCAACGACCTGATCAACATGGGCTTCGAGTACATCATCTGCGATTCGCCGGCCGGTATCGAGCACGGCGCGCTGATGGCGCTGACCTTCGCCGACGAAGCGATCATCGTGACCAACCCGGAAGTGTCGTCGGTGCGCGATTCGGACCGCATCCTCGGCATCATCCAGGCCAAGTCGCGCCGCGCCCAGTCGGGCGCCGAGCCGGTCAAGGAACACCTCTTGATCACCCGCTACTCGCCGAAACGGGTCGAGAACGACGAGATGCTGTCCTACCAGGACGTGCAGGAGATCCTGCGCATTCCGCTGATCGGCATCATCCCGGAATCGGAATCGGTGCTGCACGCCTCCAACCAGGGCAACCCGGCGATCCACTTCAAGGGGACCGACGTGGCCCAGGCCTACGAGGACGTGATCTCGCGCTTCCTCGGCCAGGAAGTGCCGCTGCGCTTCACCAGCTACGAAAAGCCGGGCTTCCTGCAGCGAATGTTTGGGGCGAAGTGATATGGCACTGCTTTCATTCCTCTTCCCTCCCAAGGCGAAAAGCGCGAACGAAGCCAAGGAACGCCTGCAGATCATCATCGCGCGCGAACGCACCAGCCGCGCCGGACCCGACTTCCTGCCGGCCCTGCATCGCGAACTGATCGAGGTGATCTCGAAGTACACCAAGGTCAACGCCGACAACATCAAGCTCTCGCTCGACCGCCAGGGCAACCTCGAAGTGCTCGAGGTGAACGTGGTGCTGCCGGACGCCTGACCCCGCGTTTCGCCGTTTCAGCGATCCGTCACCACGCGGCGCGCCCGGTTCACGCCGGCCGCGCCGCCATCATTTCGGTCGCCACCCTGGCGCAATCTTCCACGTGCTTGTAGCCGAGCTGGCGAAACATCGCGAAGCCGATCGCCGCCGACACCACCTGGCCGGCCACCGGCACGATCTTGGCCGCCGTCTTGGCGGCGATCTTGACGCCGGCGCGGCGGAACACCCGGATGATCAATTCGCGCGTCATCAGGCGCCCGACCAGCATCGCGCCCACCCCCACCACCGCGCGGTAGGCGATCAGCTTGAACTTCGGCTGCATGCGCTCGACCTGCTCGGCCGACAGGCCGAATTCCTGGTTGACCTCGTCGACCAGCTTGACGAACAGCGAGACGTCCGACACCAGGTCGACACCGGGAATCGGAATCGCCGACACGCTCGCCGCCATCACCGCGCGGCGCCGCACCAGCTTGCGGCAACGGTCGCGCGCCTCGTCGACGTGCGCGGCCTGGCTTTCCATCACGGTCCAATCACGTTGAATAGTGTCTGCCATCATCTTTCCTTTCGCACAGGAAAACTTCCTACGGGCAAAAAACGCATTGAAATTCGCGTTCTTCCAGTGTAACGTGTAATCAGTTATCACCTTGGCACCGGAGGTTGTTGTTGCTGAAAGTAAATATAAATAGCCCTCAGACGTAAAAAATTGTAATTTCCTGTTATATTTACAGTAACTTTCTGACGCTAGGTGTAGGATCACTCCTACGACCCAGTCCTCCACAGTTCCATCGACACCATGAAAATAGCCGTCCTCGATCACGACCGTAGCCAGGCCGACCTGATTTGCCAAGTCCTCACCGGCGCCGGGCACACCTGCCAGTCTTTCGAAACTGGCAAGGAATTGCTCGGCCAACTGCGCAAGGACAGCTTCGAGATGCTGATCCTCGACTGGCAGGTGACCGACATGTCGGGCATCGACATCCTGCGCCGCGCCAAGGAAAAACTGCCTGCCACCACGCCGATGATGTTCCTGACCGGCAGTTCGGGCGAGGACGACATCGTCGCCGGCATCGGCGCCGGCGCGGACGACTACCTGATCAAGCCGCTGCGGCGCGGCGAGCTGCTGGCCCGCGTGCAGGCGCTGCTGCGGCGCGCCTACCCCTCGCTCAACGGCACCGAGCAGCTGCAGTTCGGCCCCTATGTGTTCGAAACGCGCCCCGGGCGCCTGCTGATGGACGGCGCCGTCATCGACGTCACCCACAAGGAATTCTACCTGGCGCTGCTGTTCTTCCGGAACATCGGCCGGCCGCTGTCGCGCGCCTACATCCACGAGGCGGTCTGGATCCGCGAAACGGCCGTGCCCTCGTGCACCATGGACACCCACGTCTCGCGCGTGCGCAACAAGCTGCAGCTGCGTCCCGAAAACGGCTTCCGCCTGGTGCCGGTGTACAGCTACGGCTACCGCCTCGAAAAGCTCGGCGCCTAGCGGCCCTGGCGCCAGCGCCCCGCCGGTCCGGGCGGCCGTCAGCAGGTATAATGGCGAGGCGGGCATGGCCATGTCCGCCACACCCCGCCCAACATGACCATGCAACTGCTCGCCGTCGGCCTTAATCACACCACCGCACCGGTCTCGCTTCGCGAGCAGCTGGCGCTCGGTCCTGACCAGCTCGGTCAGGCGGTGCGCGCCGCGCGCGGCTGGTTTGCCAAGCTCGACACCGCCGGCGGCGACGAGGCGGCCCTGCTGTCGACCTGCAACCGCACCGAGATGTACGCCGCCAGCCAGGTCGCCAATCCGCTCGACGCCAGCGCCCACTTCCTGGCCGACTACCACCGTCTCAACGTCGCCGATCTGCGCCCCCACCTCTACATGCTGCCGCAGGACCACGCGGTGCGCCACGCCTTCCGGGTCGCCTCCGGGCTCGATTCGATGGTGCTGGGCGAGCCGCAGATCCTCGGCCAGATGAAGGACGCGGTGCGGGTCGCCGACGAAGCCGGGGGCCTGGGCACCTATCTGCACCAGCTGTTCCAGCGCAGTTTCGCGGTCGCCAAGGAAGTGCGCAGCACCACCGAGATCGGCGCCCACAGCGTGTCGATGGCGGCGGCCGCGGTGCGCCTGTCGCAGCGCATCTTCGACACCGTCGCCGACCAGAAAGTGCTGTTCATCGGCGCAGGCGAAATGATCGAATTGTGCGCTACCCATTTCGCCGCGCAGAATCCCAAGTCGATCACCATTGCAAACCGCACCATGGAGCGCGGCGAGGCGCTGGCCGAGCGCTTCGGCGGCCGCGCGATCCGGCTGGCGGCCCTGCCCGATCAACTGGCCCAGTTCGACATCGTCATTTCCTGCACCGCCTCGTCGCTGCCGATCATCGGCCTCGGCCTGGTCGAACGGGCCATCAAGGCGCGCCGCCATAAGCCAATCTTCATGGTCGACCTGGCCGTGCCGCGCGATATCGAGACCGAGGTCGCGCGCCTCGACGACGTTTATCTGTACACCGTCGACGACCTTGGACAAGTGGTGCAGAGCGGCCTCGAAAGCCGCCAGGCGGCGGTGGCCCAGGCCGAAGCCATCATCGAGACCCGGGTCGCCTCCTTCATGCACTGGATCGGCGATCGCGCCGTGGTGCCAGTGATCCAGGAACTGCACGAATCGAGCGAGGCGATGCGCCTGTTCGAGCTCGAACGCGCGCGCAAGATGCTGGCGCGCGGCGAGGATGTCGAGGCGGTGCTCGAAGCGCTGTCGAAGGGCTTGACCGCCAAGTTCCTGCACGGCCCCCAGCAGGCGCTGCACCGCGCCCACGGCGACGAACGCGCGCGCCTGGCGGCCCTGCTGCCGCAGCTGTTCCGCGGCCGCCGTTAGCGCTCTTTCCGCCGCACCCGCGCGGCCCCGCCGCGCTCCCTGTCGTTCCCTTTTTCGTTTCCCCTTTTTTCAGAGCACCCCATGAAACCATCGATGCTGGCCAAGCTGGACCAACTCGCCAACCGCCTGGTCGAACTCGACGAACTCCTGATGTCCGAAGGCGCCACCGCCAACATGGACAGCTACCGCAAGATGACCCGCGAGCACGCCGAGATCGGTCCGCTGGTCGCTCTCTATCAGCAGTTCCAGCAAGCCCAGAGCGACATCGCCGAAGCGCAGGAGATGCTGTCGGACCCCGACATGAAGGAGTTCGCGCAGGAAGAGATCGGCGCCGCCAGGGAGCGCACCGCGCAGCTTGAACTGGATCTGCAGAAGATGCTGCTGCCGAAGGACGTCAACGACGAGCGCAACATCTTCCTCGAGATCCGCGCCGGCACCGGCGGCGACGAGTCGGCCCTGTTCGCCGGCGACCTGCTGCGCATGTACACCCGCTTCGCCGAGC
>JBDSTZ010000137.1:0-6419 GCA_039927975.1 Massilia sp.
ACCAGGTGCTGAACTTCAAGGGCCTCGAGCGCGTGCTGGTTGACGAAGCTGTTGCCGGCGACATCGTGCTGATCAACGGTATCGACGAAATCGGCATCGGTTCGACCATCTGCCAGCCGGACACCCCTGATGCATTGCCTATGCTGACCGTCGACGAGCCAACCCTGACCATGAACTTCATGGTCAACAACTCGCCACTGGCCGGCCGCGAAGGCAAGTTTGTTACCAGCCGCCAGCTGCGTGACCGCCTCGACCGCGAACTGAAAGCCAACGTTGCTCTGCGCGTTGCGCCAACCGACGACGACACGATTTTTGAAGTCTCGGGCCGCGGCGAATTGCACCTGACGATTCTGATCGAAAACATGCGTCGCGAAGGCTTCGAGCTGGCCGTGTCGCGTCCACGCGTGGTGTTCAAAATGGTCGATGGCGTGCGTTACGAGCCGTTCGAGCAGCTGTCGGTGGACGTGGAAGAAGTCAACCAGGGCGGCGTGATGGAAGAACTGGGCCGCCGTCGTGGCGACCTGCAGAACATGGAATCGGACGGCAAGGGCCGTGTGCGCCTTGAGTACAAGATTCCAGCGCGTGGCCTGATCGGCTTCCAGGGCGAATTCATGACCCTGACCCGCGGCACCGGCCTGATGAGCCACGTGTTCGACGAGTACGCACCGGTCGACAACAGCAAGGGTGAAATGGCTGGCCGCCGTAACGGCGTGCTGATCTCGCAGGATGACGGCGCCGCCGTTGCCTACGCTATCTGGAAACTGCAAGACCGCGGCCGCATGTTCGTGTCGCACAACGATCCAGTGTACGAAGGCATGGTCATCGGCATCCACTCGCGCGACAACGACCTGGTCGTCAACCCGATCAAGGGCAAGCAGCTGACCAACGTGCGCTCGTCGGGTACCGACGAAGCGGTGCGCCTGGTGCCGCCTATCCAGATGTCGCTCGAATACGCGGTGGAATTCATCGCCGACGACGAACTGGTCGAGATCACGCCGAAAAGCATCCGCCTGCGCAAGCGCTACCTGAAAGAGCACGAGCGCAAGAAGGCCAACCGCGAAGCGTAATTCGCTGCCACGCTGTAAAACAGAAAGCCCGCGCAAGCGGGCTTTTTGCTTTCAAGGGCTCGTGCACGCGTGTTTTCTGCGTGTCCCGGACTGCCGTCTTCGCGGACAAAAAAAGGGGAGCCGAAGCTCCCCGAAGCTGCTGCTCGCTATGCTTACTTGGCTTGCTTGCGACGGCGCGCGGCCGCGCCCATGCCGAGGCCAGCCAGGATCAGGGCGATCGAAGTCGGTTCCGGCACGGCGTTGGCGCCGATCGCCGAGGCGGCCGACACGGTGATGTTGTCGAGCTGGTTGTAGGTGTTGTTGATGCTGCTGAAGGTGGCCGACGAAATGCTGTTGAAATTGACCACCGCGTTGCCGTTGCTGCCGCTGAACGCTTGCGATACATAGCCGATGGCGCTCAGGGTGAGCCCGGTGCTGGTGAAGGCGAAGTTCTTCAGGTCGAACAGGCCGCCGCCCACCTTGCTGATGGTGACGTAGGCATTGGGGCCGTTGTCGCCGTTGTCGTGCCAGTTGAAGTTGCTGGTGCCGCCGGCATCGCCGATGTGGGCGCCGCCCGCATAAGTCTGCGGCGTGAACAAGGTCAGGATGTAACCGCCTTCCGTGTACGACAAGCTGTTGCTGGTCGCGCTCATGTTGGCACCGAGCGAGCTGCCGTCGCCGTATTGGTTGGTGAGGGCGTCAAACCGCAGGACGGTCGCGTTGGCGCCGGCGGCGGCAAACATCGAAATCAGGCTGAACGCGAGTGTGGATACGAGTTTCATCGGGATCTTTCAATTGTAAAATAATAATTGAGTATTAGCAATTGTCGTGCCAGTAGATCGGATGAAACTAAAATTGCTTGTGAATTCAACGACTTACGATATCATCTCGGGCAATTATAATTGCCCAACAGTATTTAAAATTATCCCTGTGTAAGGTTTTTCGACAGGAAAATCTCAAGCCTGCGTGTCTACTGCAGCAGTCTTGCGGGCGTCGCCCTCAGCACCGCTGTCGACGTACGCCTTCAATAACTGCAGCGCCTTGCTCAAGGCGCGATGATCGATATCTCCCTGGTTGCCGGCTGCTTTCGGTTGGTTTTTCATGAAATCTTGGCCTTCCTTGCGCGTGAGCGTACCGTCGCCATCCGCATCGGCCTTGTCGAAGTTGTCGATCAGGCGGGTCAGCTGCTGCTGGTGAGCGCGGTCGGTCGCGCCACCCTGATCGCGCAAGTCGACCAGCTGATCCTTGGTCACGCCCTCGCTTCGACTGGTGGCGGCGGCGGTGGCGCCGCTGGCCTGCGCTTTTGCGTACGCGGCGGCCTCGGCCACGCTGACTGAGCCATCGCCATCGGTGTCGGCCGCCGCGTTGTAACTGCTGCTGGTGTCGTCATCGGACTTTGCCGCAGGCGCTGCGCCGCCCGGAGCGCCGCCAGGAGGAGGGCCGCCCGCGTGCGCATGGCTTCCCTTGGCGACCCGGGTTTGGTCCAGTTGCGCATTCAGTTCGCCGGCGACCTTCTCAATCGCACTCGACAATTCACTTTTGCTGATCTGGCCATTCTGGTCCGTGTCCAGCTGCGCGAACAGCTTGTCCGCCGCGTCGGTATCGGCCGTCATGGCCGAGCCGTCGCCGGTCGCGGCGAAGGTTGCCTGCAAGTCGGCCTTCTCAATGAAGCCTTGTTTTTTTGTATCCAGTTTGGAGAACAGGGCGCTGCTCCAATTGCTCACTGTACTGTTGCTGATGCTTGCCACCATCGCGTGCTCCCGCTCGATTTGCCTTCTCCTTGTTAACGGACGTAGACGGAAAATCCCGCGGGCCTCGAATGTAAAGCCGCGTAAAGCCATGTAAAGAGAACAGCCGTAATTCCGGCTCACACCGTATGCCGGATGCCGAACGACGGTAAAATGCTGCTCTGGAATGTCAGTTGTCGCGCTGGCGCATCCGAAATACGCGCCGCTCAAGCTGGCTAACAAGGAAAGCAACAATGAACACGAGTGCCGATCTGCCTCTCAACACCCCGCCAGCCGCCCCCCGCGCGCCCAGCGGAAGAACCATCAGCGTCGCCCCGATGATGGACTGGACCGATCGCCACTGCCGCGTGTTCCACCGTCAGATCACCCGCCACACCTGGCTCTACACCGAAATGGTGACCACCGGCGCGCTGGTCTACGGCGACGTCGAGCGCCATCTGCGCTTCAACGAGGAAGAGCACCCGGTCGCCCTGCAGCTGGGCGGCAGCGAGCCGGCCGATCTGGCCAAGAGCGCAAAGCTGGGCGAGCAATGGGGTTACGATGAAATCAACCTGAATTGCGGTTGCCCGTCCGAACGGGTGCAGAAGGGCGCCTTCGGCGCCTGCTTGATGGGCGAACCGCAACTGGTGGCCGACTGCGTCAAGGCGATGCGCGACGCGGTCGCCATCGACGTCACGGTCAAGCACCGGATCGGCATCGACAAGAACGAGGATTACGACTTCGTGCGCGATTTCGTCGGCACCGTGGCCGACGCCGGTTGCAACACTTTCATCGTCCACGCGCGCAACGCCATCCTGAAAGGGCTGTCGCCGAAGGAAAACCGCGAAATACCGCCGCTCAAGTACGAGTTCGCCTACCGTCTCAAGCGCGACTTCCCCGCGCTGGAGATCATCATCAATGGCGGCGTCAAGACCGACGACGAAATCGCCCACCACCTGCAATATGTGGACGGTGTCATGCTCGGGCGAGAGGCTTATCATAATCCCTACGCCATGGCCGGCTACGACGCCCGCTTCTACGGCGACACGGCCACCGTCAAAACGCGCGACGAGGTGATCGAGGCGATGATCCCCTACATCGCCGCCCAGCTGGCCGCCCACGCCGCCCACGGTCTCAAGCTCAACAGCATTACCCGCCACATGCTCGGCCTGATGGCAGGCCTGCCCGGGGCGCGCGCTTTCCGCCAGGTCATGTCGGACTCCAAGAAGCTGGCCGCCGGCGATCCGCGTCTGTTGCGCGAAGCGGCCGCTCGGCTGCAACTGGCCGCCTGATTCCGCAGTCGCGGGCGCCGTTCTGGCGTCCGCTGCCTTTCTTTTAATAAATGACCTCGCGCATTTCGCGGCCTGCTTCGCGAGGCAGTCGACCGCTGTTCGCTTCTTCCCTGGCGCTTTCGCGCCACCTTCGCGCCACCTTCGCGCCACCTTCCCGCTCCACCTCCGAGCCGCCCTTCCGGCCATCCTTCGCGTCACAGGCCTGCATCTCCTTGCATCCGTATTGACTCAGGGTTTGCATCCCAAATCCCATCCGATGCGAGAAAAATATCCACCGAGAAACAACAATACGTGCTCTGCAAGGCGGTTTTGCTTGCTCGACAGCAAGAAACAAGCCTATAATTCAGCCAGTTCATTGCTGTATGGCAAGGCAAAAGTCCTTGGATAGTGTTGTTCTAGCGAAACAATAAATGCTGAACTGAAGATTTTTGCATCCGCAGTCATTCATTTGATTTATCCTGAGAGTAATAAAAAGGGGCGTCTTTCGTTGCCGACAGCTTGCAATCAGGCTAGAGCCGGCACTTGGCGGCCCCCATGGAAATCCGATAAATAGTTTCTGAGAAAACATACACATGAACTTGACAAACATGAAGGTGGGTAAGCGTCTGGCTTTTGGATTCGCGCTGGTCCTGTTCTTCCTGGTCTGCGTGACCGTCGTTGGCATCCGCAACATGGGCCAGATCCAGGATCGGCTCGACCGCGTGGTCAGCGTGAACAACGTCGTCACCCGCCTGGTGATCGACATGCGGGCCAACGTCAACGACCGCATCAATTCGCTGCGCATCCTGACCCTCATGACCAATGCCGATGAAATGGAATCGGACATGGCCAAGATCAAGGACCTGGCCGTCAAGTACGACGCGCTGGAAAAGCAGCTGACCGACCGTTTTGCCAAGGAATCGTCGGCGCAGGAAAAGACCCTGCTCGCCTCGATCAAGGAGCAGGAAGCGGCGGCGCTGCCGGCGATTGAAAAAGCTTCCGCCCTGTGGCTGGCCAGCAAGGCCGAAGACGCCACCCGCGTGATGATCAAGGAAATTCGCCCACCGCAGAAAAAATGGATGGACGGCCTCGAGCAGCTGGCCGCCCTCGAAGACAAGCAGAACAACCAGAGCCAGGTCGACGCCGGTGTCGCCGCGACCAACGCCCGCAACTTCATCCTGATCCTCGGCGTGCTGGCGCTGGCGATGGGCGCGGTGGCCGCCTGGCTGATCAGCCGCAGCCTGCTCAAGCAGCTCGGCGGCGAGCCCGACTACACCGCCAAGATCGCCGGCAGCATTGCCCACGGCGACCTGTCCATCGTGATCGACACCTCCGAATCGAAAAAAGGCAGCCTGCTGGCCGAAATGAAAGACATGCGCGACAGCCTGGTGAGCATCGTCGGCCAGGTGCGCGTCGGCACCGAAACGATCGGCACCGCCTCGCGTGAAATCGCCGCCGGCAATATCGACCTGTCCTCGCGTACCGAAATGCAAGCCAGCTCGCTGGAAAAGACCGCCTCGGCGATGGAAGAACTGACCTCGACCGTGAAGCAGAACGCCGACAACGCCCGTGAAGCGAACCTGCTGGCGGCGACCGCCTCGGACGTCGCCCGCAAGGGTGGTGAAGTGGTGTCGCAAGTGGTCGACACGATGGGCTCGATCAACACTTCGGCCAACAAGATTGTCGACATCATCGGCGTGATCGATGGCATCGCCTTCCAGACCAACATCCTGGCGCTCAACGCCGCCGTGGAAGCGGCCCGCGCCGGTGAGCAAGGCCGCGGTTTCGCGGTCGTGGCCTCGGAAGTGCGCAACCTGGCCCAGCGCAGCGCGGCGGCCGCCAAGGAAATCAAGACCCTGATCGGCGATTCGGTCGAGAAGGTCGAGCGCGGCAGCAAGCTGGTCGGCCAGGCCGGCGTGACGATGGATGAAGTCGTCGCCAGCGTCAAGCGCGTCACCGACATCATGAGCGAGATCGCCAACGCCAGCCAGGAACAGAGCCGTGGCATCGAACAGGTGAACATGTCGATCATCGAGATGGACAGCATGACCCAGCAGAACGCCGCGCTGGTGGAAGAGGCGGCAGCCGCAGCCCAGAGCCTGCAAGACCAGGCCAGCGAACTGGCCCACGTGGTCAGCATCTTCAAGCTGGTCGAAGGCGAAGAACTGCAGCGCACCGCGCTGGAAGCCGAGGAACACCATGCGCCGACGCCTGCCCCGGCGCCCGCGCCGCGCAAGGTGGCCGTCCGCACCATCCGTCCCGCGCTCAAGAAGCCGGCGCCGGTATTGGCCCAGTCCCAGGCCCAGGCCGCCCCGGCCAAGCCGCGCAAGGTGGCAGCCGCCGCCAGCGCGAACGATGAATGGGAAGAATTCTGA
>JBDSTZ010000138.1:0-11889 GCA_039927975.1 Massilia sp.
TGATGGCGTGGCTGCACGAGCAGGGCTGCCGCCCGCTGCATTTCGCCACCGCCCGCACCAATCTCGAAGAGATTTTCCTCAACCTGACCGGGCGCTCGCTGCGCGACTGACATGACTGCATTGATCGCGCTGGTGCGCAAAGACCTGCTGCTGTTTTTCTCCGACCGCCGCGCGTTGCTGGTGAACCTAGTGCTGCCGATCGTGATGGGGACCTTTTTCGGCTACCTGTTCGGCGGCTCTGGCAAAACCGAAACATCGCGCATCGAAGTGGCGCTGGTGCGGCAGGACAGCAGCGAAAGCGGGCGCAAGATCGGCGCCGGCCTGAAGGCCGACGCCAGCCTGCAGGTGACCGAAATGAGCCTGGACGATGCGCGTCGCGCCGTGGGCAAGGGCAAGCAGAAGGCGGCCATCGTCATCCCTGCCGGCTTTGGCGAGGCGGCCGGGGCCGCCCTGTTCGGCGCCGGCGAGAAGCCGCAGATCGACCTGCTGTACGATCCGTCGCAGCAAGCCGTGCTGGCGATGGTCAAGGGCATGTTGACGC
This sequence comes from Massilia sp., assembly GCA_039927975.1. Classification (GTDB taxonomy): domain Bacteria; phylum Pseudomonadota; class Gammaproteobacteria; order Burkholderiales; family Burkholderiaceae_D; genus JBDSTZ01. The sequence continues at coordinate 542 of JBDSTZ010000138.1, forward strand.
AGCAAGTGATGCAGACCGTCAGCGCCGAAATGTTTACCGGCAGCGCAGGGCAATCTTTCACCGACAAATCGCTGGCCAAGCTGGAGCAAGCCGCCGCGACCGATCCCGACAGTGTGGCGCTCAAGGATTTTCTTGGCAGCCTGAAAAAATTCCGGGCCGTCCCGGTGGCGAAACCGGCGGCCGGCGCGAGCGAGAACGCGAAAGGCGGCCTGGCGATGCCGTTTTCAACGCGCGACCAGCAGGTCAGCAATGCCAAGGAAAACGGTCCGAAAGGATACAACGGCTATGCGCATTCCTTCGCCGGCATGGGCGTGCAATTCATTCTGTTTCTGGGTGTGGACATGGGAATCGGCATCCTGCTGGCGCGCCGTCTCGGCATCTGGAACCGCCTGCTGGCCGCGCCGGTGCGCCTGCGCTCGGTACTGCTGGCGCGCGCCGCTTCGGCCGCCCTGATTTCGCTCGGGCTGCTGTGCGCGATGTTCGGGTTCGCGGTGCTGGTGTTTGGCGTGCAGATCAGCAATCCGGCCGGCTTCCTCGGCGTGGCGCTGTGTTTCGCCTTGCTCACCGCCAGTTTCGGCCTGTTGATCGCCGCGTTTGGCAAGACGCCGGAAGCGGCGCGCGGCATCGCCGTCTTCGCCACCCTGATCATGGTCATGCTGGGCGGCGCCTGGGTGCCGTCCTTCATGTTTCCGCAATGGGTGCAGCAGGTGGCGCTGGTGGTGCCGACCCACTGGGCGATCGACGGTCTGGACGCGATGACCTGGCGCGGTGTGGGGATGGATGCCGCCGCCAGGGCGATGGCGGCGGAACTGGGCTTTACGGTGTTGTTCGGCGCCCTGGCCTTGTGGAAGTTCGGGCGCCTGGAACGGCGTTAGTCCTTGATTTCGAGCGCGCGGTTCAGGCTCAGCGCGGCCAGCGAGCCGAGCGAACCGGACAGCAGATACAGGCTCACGTAGGCCAGGCCGAAGTGGGCCGACAGTCCCCGCGCGACCAGCGGGGCGAAGCCGGCGCCGACCAGCCAGGCCAGGTCGGACGTCAGGGCCGCGCCGGTGTAGCGGAAGCGAGCCTGGAAGTTGGCGGTCACGGCGCCGGCAGCTTGTCCATACGACAGGCCCAGCAGCAGAAAGCCGACCAGGATGAAGATGTTCTCGCCCAGCTCGCCACCGGACATCAAATTGGGCACGAAGCCGCTGAACACGGCGATCAAGGTGGCCAGGGTGCCCAGCGTGGTGCGGCGGCCGAAGCGGTCGGCGATCAGGCCCGAGGCGACGATGCCCAGCGCCGCCAGGCCGGCGCCGACCATTTGCAGCAGCAGGAAGTCGCTGATCGAACGGCTCGAATACAGGTTGATCCACGACAGCGGGAACACGGTGACGAGGTGGAACAGGGCGTAGCTGGCCAGCGCGGCCAACGCGCCGATCAGCACGTTGCTGCCTTGCGAACGGACCATTTCGGTGACGTCGGTCGGTTCCAGTTCACGCTCGTCAAGCAGGCGCGAGTATTCAGGGGTGGACACGAGGCGCAGGCGGGCGAACAGCGCCACCACGTTGATGGCGAACGCGGCGTAGAAAGGATAGCGCCAGCCCCAGGTCAGGAAGTCGGTCATCGACAGCGCCGACAGCAGGTAGGAGAACAAGCCGGCGGCGATGATGAAGCCGGTCGGCGCGCCCAGCTGGCCGAGCATGGCGTACCAGCCGCGGCGTTTTTTCGGCGCGTTCAGCGCCAACAGCGACGGCAGGCCGTCCCACGAACCGCCCAGCGCGATACCCTGGCCGACGCGCAGCAGCGACAACAGCACCACGGACGTGACGCCCAATTCAGCGTAGCTTGGCAGGAAGGCCATGCCGGCGGTCGATACGCCAAGCAGGAACAAGGCCAGCGTCAGTTTGACTTCGCGGCTGAAACGCTTCTGGATGGCCATGAAGGCGATGGTGCCGAACGGGCGCGCCAGGAAGGCCAGCGCGAACACGGTGAACGCGCTTAGGGTGCCGTCGAGGCGGCTTTCGTTGGGAAAGAACACGGCCGGGAACACCAGCACCGAGGCGATCGCGTAGACGAAGAAGTCGAAGTATTCGGACGCGCGTCCGATCACCACGCCGACGGCGATTTCGCCCGGCGCGATGTGGCCGTGGCCGTCGCGCGCGTTGATGTTGCGCGCCGCCTGGTTGGAACGTGGCGCGTCGTGCTTGCCGTCGAGAGTGCTTGTTGTAGACATCGTTTTATCTTGCTTTAGTAAGTAGTGGCGGAGAACATCGCCTGCCGGTGCGCGAACGGCGCAGACCATTTCGCTTGTACCATCACAGAGTACCGAAGTTTGCCCACACGGTAAAGCAATCCGCCTAGGACAAATTGTCCAATGTTCAGGGCGGACCCTGACAGCTACAGTAGCAATATCTCCTTAGTCTGTCGATCCAAATACTGCATGATTTCTCCTCACTTCCGTCGCGCCCTGGGCTTGATTCCGCTGCTGTGGCTGGCCGGATGCAACACCGTGGTCATGAATCCTTCGGGCGATATCGCGTCCCAGCAAGGCCGCCTGATTGTCATCTCGACCCTGCTGATGCTGCTCATTATTGTGCCCGTCATCGCGCTCACTTTTCTGTTCGCCTGGCGTTACCGCAAAAACAACACCACCGCCAAGTACGATCCCGACTGGGACCACTCGACCATTCTCGAGCTGGTGATCTGGGGCGCGCCGCTCCTGATCATCATCGCGCTCGGCTTGATCACCTGGATCAGTACCCACTTGCTCGACCCGTACCGCCCGCTCGGCCGCATCGACGAAAACCGTCCGCTGCAACGCGACATCAAGCCGCTGGTGGTCGAAGTCGTCGCGCTCGACTGGAAATGGCTGTTCATTTATCCGGAGCAGGGCATCGCCACCGTCAATGAACTGGTGACCCCGGTCGACGTGCCGGTCAAGTTCCGCATCACCGCCTCGACCGTGATGAATTCGTTCTACATCCCTGCGCTGGCCGGCCAGATCTACGCCATGCCGGGAATGGAGACGACCCTGCACGCGGTCATCAACAAGCCGGGCCAGTACGAAGGCATGTCGGCCAACTTTAGCGGCGCCGGCTTCTCGCACATGCGCTTCGGCTACAAGGGCGTGAGCGGCGCCGAGTTCGACAGCTGGGTCGCCGCCACCAAGGCCGGCGGCGGCTCGCTTGACCGTGCGCGCTACCTGGCGCTGGAAAAGCCAAGCGAGAAAGAACCCGTGCAGCGCTTCGCCAGCCGCGACCCCGGCCTGTTCGACGCCATCGTCAACCGCTGCGTTGGCGCCGGCACGGTCTGCATGAACAAGATGATGGCGGACGACGCCGAACGCATTCGCAAGGCCGGTGAAATCTGCACCACGCCAGCCAAGCCAGTAATTTCAATGACGAGTAACCATGCAACAGCACACTGACCTGACCAAGCTAATCCTGGGCCGCCTGAGCTGGGACGCGATTCCCTTCCACGAGCCTATCCTGCTGGCGACCTTCGCCATGGTCGTCCTGGGCGGCGTCGCGCTGCTCGGCGCGATGACCTATTTCCGCGTCTGGGGCGCTCTGTGGCGCGACTGGATCACCAGCATCGACCACAAGAAGATCGGCATCATGTACATGATCCTCGGCCTGGTCATGCTGCTGCGCGGCTTCGCCGACGCGCTCATGATGCGCGCCCAGCAAGCCATGGCCTTTGGCGACAATGCCGGCTTCCTGCCGCCGCACCACTATGACCAGGTGTTCACCGCGCACGGCGTGATCATGATCTTCTTCGTCGCCATGCCTTTGGTGACCGGCTTCATGAACTACGTGGTGCCGCTGCAGATCGGCGCGCGCGACGTCGCCTTTCCGTTCCTGAACAACTTCAGCTTCTGGATGACGACCTTCGGCGCCGGCCTGACCATGGCATCGCTGTTCGTCGGCGAATTCGCCCGCACCGGCTGGCTGGCGTATCCGCCGCTGTCGGGCATCCTGGCCAGTCCCGACGTCGGGGTGGACTACTACATCTGGTCGCTGCAGATCGCCGGGGTGGGCACGCTGCTCTCCGGGGTGAACCTGATCGTCACCATCATCAAGATGCGCGCGCCCGGCATGGACATGATGAAAATGCCGGTGTTTACCTGGACCTCGCTGTGCACCAACGTGCTGATCGTCGCCGCCTTTCCGGTGCTGACCGCCGTGCTGGCGATGCTCTCGCTCGACCGCACCTTCGGCACCCACTTCTTCACCAACGACATGGGCGGCAACGCCATGATGTACGTGAACCTGATCTGGATCTGGGGCCACCCCGAGGTGTACATCCTGATCCTGCCGGTGTTCGGCATCTTCTCGGAAGTGGTCTCGACCTTTTCGAGCAAGCGTCTGTTCGGCTACACCTCGATGGTCTACGCGACCGTCGTGATCACCATCCTGTCCTATCTGGTGTGGCTGCACCACTTCTTCACCATGGGCTCGGGCGCCAGCGTCAACTCGTTCTTCGGCATCACCACGATGATCATTTCGATTCCGACCGGCGCGAAGATCTTCAATTGGCTGTTCACGATGTACCGTGGCCGCATCCGCTTCGAGCTGCCGATGATGTGGGCGATCGCCTTCATGGTCACCTTCGTCATCGGCGGCATGACCGGCGTGCTGCTGGCGGTGCCGGCGGCCGACTTCGTGCTGCATAACAGCCTGTTCCTGATCGCCCACTTCCACAACGTGATCATCGGCGGCGTGCTGTTTGGCCTGTTCGCCGGCATTAACTACTGGTTCCCGAAAGCCTTCGGCTACAAGCTCGATACCTACTGGGGCAAGTGGTCGTTCTGGCTGTGGGTGGTCGGCTTCTACTTCGCCTTCATGCCGCTGTACGTGCTTGGCCTGATGGGCGTGACGCGCCGCATGAGCCACTTCGAAGACCCGTCGCTGCAGATCTGGTTCCAGATCGCCGCTTTCGGCGCGGTGCTGATCGCCGGCGGCATCGGCGCCATGCTGATGCAGTTCGTGGTCAGCTTCCTGCGCCGCGACAAGCTGCGCGACGTGACCGGCGACCCGTGGGATGGCCGTACCCTGGAGTGGTCGACCTCGTCGCCGCCGCCTGACTACAACTTCGCCTTCACGCCGGTGGTGCACGACAATGACACCTGGGCCGACATGAAGAAGAACCAGTACGCGCGTCCGATCAAGGACTTCGTCTCGATTCATATGCCGAAGAACACCTGGGCCGGTTTCGTCATCGCCGCCATCAGCGCCGTGATCGGTTTCGCCCTGATCTGGCAAATGTGGCTGGTCGCCGGCGTCGCCTTTGTCGGCATGATGGTTGCCATCATCATCCACACCTTTAATTACAAGCGCGATTACCACGTGTCGGTCGAAGAAGTCGTCCGCACGGAAGCCGCGCGCACCCGTCAGTTGGAAGCCTCGTATGTCTGATACCACGCTGAGCACGGCCAGCGCCGATCCTAGCGCACGTTACTTCGTGCGCGACCACCATCCTGAAAACGGCACCTTGCTGGGTTTCTGGATCTACCTGATGAGCGATTGCCTGATCTTCGCCTGTCTGTTCGCCACTTACGCGGTCCTGGGCCGCAACTACGCCGGCGGCCCGACCGGCGCCGAGCTGTTCGAGCTGCCGCTGGTGGCGCTGAACACGGCGTTCCTGCTGCTGTCGTCGATCACCTACGGTTTCGCGATGATCGAATCGCAGCGCAAGCGCCTGAAAAGCGCGCTGGTGTGGCTGGCGATCACCGGCTTGTTCGGCGCGGCCTTCCTGTCGCTCGAACTGTATGAGTTCAGCCACCTGATCCACGAGGGCGCAGGTCCCGCCCGCAGCGCCTTCCTGACCTCGTTCTTCGCGCTGGTCGGCACCCACGGCCTGCACGTGACCTTCGGTATCGTCTGGCTCGTGACCTTGATGTTCCAGCTGGGCCGCCACGGCCTGACGCCTGAAAACATGCGCCGCCTGATGTGCCTGTCGATGTTCTGGCACTTCCTGGACGTCGTCTGGATCGGCGTATTCACCTTTGTGTATTTGATGGGAGTGTTGCCATGAGCGATCACCACGCAACGCATGGCGACGACCATGCCAACCACAGCAGCCTGAAGGGCTATACCATCGGCTTCGTGCTGTCGGTTATCCTGACGGCGATTCCGTTCTGGCTGGTGATGCACGGCAGCTTCGACTCCTCGCGCACCACGGCGTTTGTGGTGCTCGGTTTCGCCGCCGTGCAGATCGTCGTGCACATGATTTACTTCCTGCACATGAACAGCAAGGCCGAAGGCGGCTGGTCGATGCTGTCGCTGTTGTTCACCGTGATGGTGCTGGTGATCATGCTCTCGGGCTCGATCTGGGTCATGTACCACCTCAACACCAACATGATGCCGGGCATGGGGCCGGCAGGACATACGATCCACGAAATGCCATGAGTCCGGCGCGGTCTCGCGGTCGACTGGCGCTGACGATCGTCGCGCTGGTCCTGTTCGCGGGGTTTGCCGCGCTCGGCACCTGGCAGTTGCAACGCCTGCAATGGAAGACCGCGCTCATCGCGCGGGTCGACCAGCGCGTGGCGGCGGCGCCGGTCCCGGCCCCGGGACCGGAACGCTGGAGCGCGGTCAGCGCCGCCGGCGATGAATACCGCCATGTGCGCCTCTCCGGCGTGTTTCTCCACCATCTCGCCACCCCCGTTCAAGCCGTCACCGCGCTGGGCGGCGGGTACTGGCTGCTGACGCCGTTGCGCCAGGCCGACGGCAGCATCGTGCTGGTCAACCGCGGCTTCGTGAAGGCGGCGCCGGCTCCGGCGGCCCCACCTCCAGGGGCGCCTGTGGCCGTGACCGGCCTGCTGCGCATCAGCGAGCCCGGTGGCGGTTTCCTTCGTGATAACGATCCATCCCACAACCGCTGGTTTTCGCGCGACGTGCGGGCGATCGCGGCGGCGCGCGGGCTGTCGCCGGTGGCGCCATACTTCGTCGACGCGGACGCCGGCACCGATGATGCGTCGGGCCCGATCGGCGGACTGACGGTGATTTCGTTTCATAACAACCACCTCGTCTACGCCCTGACTTGGTATGCTCTGGCTGCGATGGTCGCCGGCGCCTGGTTTTGGATAAGGCGCCAGCGCGCCTGATTCAACCGGTTGGGAGAGTGGATGGGACAAGAAGCAGCAATGCGCGAGACGGTGTTCGGCAGTATCGGACAGGCGGCCGGGCACAAGAACATGAAGCAGCTCATCGAGCTGCGCTGGATCGCCGTGTTCGGCCAGATCACCACCATCGCCTCGGTCACGCTGGGCATGGGCGTCCAGCTGCCGGTGGTGTACATGCTCGAAGTGCTGGTTTGCCTGATCGGCTTCAACCTGGCCAGCCATTTGCGCTGGCACGAAAAGCGCTACGTCACCAATCACGAACTGTTCCTCGCGCTGCTGGTGGATGTCATCAGCCTGACGGCGCAGCTGCATCTGAGCGGGGGGCTGACCAATCCTTTTGTCTTCCTGTTCCTTCTGCAGGTGATCCTGGCCGCCGTGCTGCTCAAGGGCTGGACCAGCTGGGCGATCGTCGCCATCATCAGCGTCTGCCTGACCGGCCTGGCCTTGTTCACGGCGCCGCTGCCGGTGCCGCTCGATTATCAGCGCGGCATATCGAGCCTGTACGTGCAGGGCATGATGATCTGCTTCGTGCTCAACGCAGCGCTGCTGGTCACCTTCATCAAGCGCATCAACCGCAATCTGCGCGCCGGCGACGAGGCGCTGGCCAATATGCGCCAGCGCGCCGCCGAGACCGAGCATATCGTGCGTATGGGCTTATTGGCATCGGGTGCGGCGCATGAACTGGGCACGCCGCTGGCGACGCTGTCGGTGATCCTCGGGGACTGGAAGCACATGCGCGAGATCGCGGCCAATCCCATCATGCTCGAAGAAATCGAGGAGATGCAGGTGCAGCTCAAGCGCTGCAAGAGCATCGTCAGCGGCATCCTGCTGTCGGCCGGCGAGGTGCGCGGGGAATCGTCGGCCAGGACCACCGTCAAAACTTTTTTCGACGAGCTGCTCAAGGAGTGGCAGCGGGTGCGGCCGGTGGCCTCGTTCGCGTACCAGAACAAGATCGCCGAGGACGTGCCGGTGGTGTTCGATTCGGCGCTCAAGCAGATGATCTGGAATGTGCTCGACAACGCGGCCGATGCCTCGCCCGACTGGTTGCGGGTGGAGGTGGGCAGCGTCGACGAGACCTTGATCGTGCAGGTGACCGATGCCGGTCCAGGCTTCCAGCCGGAGATGCTGACCCATTTCGGCAAGCCATACCAGTCGAGCAAGGGACGGCCGGGCGGGGGACTTGGCCTGTTCCTGAGCGTGAACGTGGCGCGCACGCTGGGCGGGACGGTGGTCGCGCGCAACCGGCCGGAGGGCGGGGCGGTGGTTGAGGTGACGCTGCCACTGGCTTCGATCATGCTGGAGAATGCCGATGTCGAATGAACGCGTATTGCTGATTATCGAGGATGACGAGGCGTTTGCGCGCACGCTGGGACGCTCGTTCGAGCGGCGCGGCTACAAGGTGCTGCTGGCGCCGACCCAGGAGGACGCGGCGGCGCTGATCGCGCAGAACAAGCCGGCGTACGCGGTGGTCGACCTCAAGCTCAAGGGGAATGGTTCGGGACTGGCCTGCGTGCAGATGCTGCATCAGCACGACCCGGCCATGCTGATCGTGGTGCTGACCGGCTTCGCCAGCATCAACACGGCGGTCGAGGCGATCAAGCTTGGGGCTTGCCAGTATCTGGCCAAGCCATCCAATACCGACGATATCGAGGCGGCGTTCAATCACGTGGCGGGACGCGGCGACGTTGAGATGACCAACCGGCCAAGTTCGGTCAAGACGCTGGAGTGGGAGCATATTCACGCGGTGCTGGCCGAGACGGAGTTCAATATCTCGGAAGCAGCCCGGCGGCTGGGGATGCACCGGCGCACGCTGGCGCGCAAGCTGGAGAAGCAGCGGGTCAAGTAGGAGCGCGATGCCCCGCGCCGTTCTCTTTCGAAATGCTGAGAACGGTGATCTCTGTCTTGATTACAACACCAATAGGTCAGCCCGTGTGCTGTCGCGCATGCCCAGCTCGACGATGTTCTTCGACTCGCCGACGACTGCGTTCACGCTTGAATTCAGGCCTGGACCTGGCGGCGGCCGCAGTCGCCAGGTGCGTCTGCGTTTCGCCGTTGAACGTACATTAAGCATGCAGGCCTGCGGTCAGAGCCCGCTCAGCCATGGGCATTGAAGCCCGGGTTCGCCAGTCACCCATACAGACGAGGGCCCGGGCGCCATGCCGTCGAGCCCGTCCCGGTTGGTATCTCCGGCGCGATCCCGGCACTCGGCGGCCATGAAGAAACCCCGGGGCATTGCCGCCATCGTTAGAAACCTTGCTATGATGCGGGCAGGGCGCCTGGCAAGTGTTGGGGCTTCATGATGGTTCAGTCAAAAATGCATAATGCAAGAGATATATAAGAAGGCGCTGCTCGCACTTATCCTCCTCGTCGCCGCGAATGCGCTGATGGTGTCTTTTTTCACTTATCAGAGCTATCGCTCCCTTGCTCTTTTGCCTTGGGCGGGAGCCGGGGTTCGTCTGGAGGCGGCCGGTTGGACCGATAGCGGGATGGGCGGCACCTCGATCGTCCGCATCCACCATGACCAGCCGGACAAACTGCGTTTCGACATGAAACTGACGAAGGCGGTGGCATTCCCGTCCGCTATTGCCGACCTGATCCTCATCGACGCGAAAGGACAGCAAGTGCTGGAGGACTGGTCGAAGTACACCAGCATCACCTTCCTGGCCAAATGCACTCCCTCGAATTCGATGGTATTTTCCCTTACCAGCTTCGACGAGAAAATCTCGACGAAGGGCGACTTCCAAACCTACCGGGTTCCGGCCACCTATTTCTCCTGCAATAAGAAAGGGGTGCCGGTTTCCCTGGACCTGACCCGGCTCGCCCTGCCTGACTGGTGGCTCAACAAAATGAAGCTGGACTTGGCGAGCCAGGGCTATACCCTCGACAAGGTGGCGAAGATTTCCTTCGGCGCCAATTTGAATAGTCCCACGGACGTCGATTCCAAAGTGGAAATCAGCGAACTTGTGCTGCATGGCCGCGACTATCACTCTTTCGCATGGCTGGCCGTGGCGCTGCTGGCCAGCTGGGCCGTATTTGCGGTCTGGTTTTTCAGGGCCCATTCGCGAGCGCTGGTTGCGAGCGTGGCGACCAGTCTGAGAAAAGATGTTGCTCTCGCCGCTTACCGTCAATTAACCCTGGAACCGTACAAGGATAAGGAAAAGGCGGGGCTACTGAAATATATCGCCACCAATTACACCGATCCCGACCTGGTCCTGGAGTCGGTTGTGACCGCGACCGGGGTCAACCGAACTAAAGTCAATGACCTATTGAAATCAGAATTGGGAATGACTTTCACCGGCTATCTGAATAAATTGCGCCTGACGGAAGCGGCCCGCTTACTGTCCGAAAATAGCGGCGCCGCGATCCTGGAGATCGCGTATTCCGTCGGTTATGCCAATGTTTCCTACTTCAACAAGTTGTTCAAGGAGGAATATGGCTGCACGCCGAAAGTGTTTCGCTCGATTTCGGCGCAACAATCAGCGCCGGCCGCGGATTTTCCCGCGAAGTCAGCGGCCGTCTCGCCGCCCTGACCCTCTTCCACTCCTGACAGCGCCACTCGCAATTTCTACAGTTTTATAGCCGTTTCGCCTGTATCGCTAGATTGTCCTGGCGCCTCTACCTATGCTGGGGCTGTCGGTCGACGTCAGTCGTCGAGAAAATGTACTGGAAAAAACACACTGAATCGCATTTCATATATGTGAAACAGTGAGTATATGCGCCGATATGTTCCGACTATCAAAATACCAATGAAGTGACGATCATGAAACTTTAGGGTGTTTTTTTTGCGTCATGGATTTGTACGATGTCTCCCAAATTTTGCGAGTGATTTAAAAATGAAAACAAAGCACGTAACAAACAAGCCCGGGTTCCTGCGCTCGGCGATGATGGCTGCCGCAGCGGCGTTGACCTTATTCATTGGCGCGACTGGCAATTGCTGGGCTCAAAAGGCTGAAGGCCTTGCCAGCACCCCGCAAATGGGCTGGAACAGCTGGAACAAATTTGCCTGCGAAATCGACGAGGGCCTGATCCGCGAGACCGCCGATGCCATGGTCAAGTCCGGCATGAAGGAGGCCGGCTACCAGTACGTGAACATTGACGATTGCTGGCAAGGCCAGCGCGACGCCGACGGCAACATCCAGCCCGACCCCAAGCGCTTCCCGACCGGCATGAAGGCGCTGGCGGACTATGTGCATGGCAAGGGACTCAAGCTGGGCATCTACTCGGACGCTGGCGCGACCAC
>JBDSTZ010000139.1:0-2567 GCA_039927975.1 Massilia sp.
ACAGGCGCGGCACGGTTTCGAGGTTATGGTTCATCACGTCCGGCAAGCCATCCTTGAAGATCGCCAGCGCTTTCTCGAGACGGCCGCGGAAGTCCGGCACCAGCACTTCGATGCGAGTCTTGGGCGACAGCGCGCGGGTCTGCTTGATGCACTCGACAAAGTGGCCGGCGCCGCCGTCGCGCAAGTCGTCGCGGTCGACCGAGGTGATCACCACGTACGACAGGCGCAGCTCGGCGATGGTTTTGGACAGGTTGCGCGGCTCTTCCACGTCGAGCGGATCGGGCCGGCCGTGGCCGACGTCGCAGAACGGGCAACGCCGCGTGCACTTGTCGCCCATGATCATGAAGGTCGCGGTGCCCTTGCCGAAACACTCGCCGATGTTCGGGCAGCTCGCCTCTTCGCACACCGTCACCAGCTTGTTGGCGCGCAGGATGTCCTTGATTTCATAGAAGCGGGTCGAGGCCGAGGCGGCCTTGACGCGGATCCAGTCGGGCTTCTTCAGACGCTCGACCTCGGCGATCGGCACGATCTTGATCGGAATGCGCGACGTCTTGCTGGCGCCTTTTTGCTTGTCGAGGGCGTTGTAGGCGGGGGCAGCGAGGCCGGTGTCGGTGTCGGAAGTCATTTGGCGTTGATGCCCTGTCGGGCCGGGTTGTTATTCGGGTTGTTCAGTTAATTCAGCACGGTGGCCAAGCTGGACCACCAGTTCCTGCGCGAGCGCCTGCTGCACCTTGGCCAGCGCGACCTGCACGCCCATGCTGCGCATGTCGACCGTTTCAAGGCCCGCATAACCGCATGGGTTAATCCAGGAAAACGGCGCCAGGTCCATCGCCACATTCAGCGACACGCCATGGTAGGTGCAACCGTTGCCGCGCACTTTCAGGCCGAGCGCGGCGATCTTGGCGCCCTTGCGCGGTCCGTCGGCCATATAAATGCCGGGCGCGCCGTCGATCCGCTCGCCCCCGAGATTATACGCCGCCAGCACGTTAATGATCGCCTGCTCAATTTTGGTCACGAATTGTCGGGCGTACAGTTTGCCGCCCGGCTTGTTGCGGCGCAGGTCCACCAGCAGGTAAATCACCACCTGGCCGGGACCGTGAAACGTCACTTCGCCGCCACGGTCGGTCTGGATCACGGGAATGTCGTGCGGCGCCAGCACGTGCCCGCGGTCGGCGCCCAGGCCCAGCGTAAATACCGGCGGATGCTCGACAATCCACAACTCGTCGCGCGTGTCGGCGCCGCGCGCGTCGGTAAAGGCGCGCATGGCGGCGAAGGTCGGCGCGTAGTCGGCGCGCCCGAGGTCGCGGATCAGGGCAGGGAGGGTCGGTTCAGGCATACGGGCAAGGACGGGTCGGCGCACGCCAACCCGGGGCGTGGCGGTATTGCACCGCCATTATAGGTCAGCTAACCGTCTGCCGCTGTCGCGACAAGGCCACCCATTGCTGCACCGACGGCCGTTGCCACTGCGCCTCGGCGTAGGCGCGCAGCCGCGCCGGCACCGGGTCGCCATTGGCCGCCAGCCGGAAAATCGTCAGCGCCAGCTCGGGATCGGCGATCGACCAGTCGCCGAACAGATTGGCGCCGTCGATCAGGCGTCCGGCGATGCGGATCAAGCGGTCGGCGGCGGCCTGGCCGGCCGCGCTCAGGGCGTCGTCCACCGGACAGTAGAAAATCACCGTGGTCGGCCGCTCGGCCCGCAGGGCTTGCAGGTCGTAACGGATCCACGCCTGCACCTGGCGGCAGCGGGCACGCTGGCGCAGCTCGATCGGCATCACGGTGGTCTCCGGGAAGCTGTCCTCGAGGTATTCGATGATCGCGCTCGACTCGGCCAGCACGAAGTCGCCATGCACCAGGGTCGGCACGCGGCCGGTCAGGCCGAGCTCGCGAAACGGCGCCTGGGTCTGCTCACCGGTGTCCAGGTCGACGGTCTTCAAGTCGAACGGCAAGCCTTTTTCGATCAGCGCAATATAGGCCGACATGGCCCACGGGCTGGTGAAGGCGGCATCGACGTACAGGGTCAGGGCTGGCATCGCGGTTCCTTTTTTGGTGAATGGTGCTCACAGATTAACGCTTGCCAGCCTGACCACATAACGATATATTTTGAGCATCCTTGTTAGCTGAGCTCACAAAAAACGGAGCGCGACGATGGCCCGACTGCCTAATTTTTCCGCACTGCGCGCCTTCGAGGCGGCGGCCCGCCACCAGAATTTCTCGCGCGCGGCCGACGAGCTGCACCTGACGCATGGCGCCATCAGCCACCAGGTGCGTGCGCTGGAAGAGGACCTGGGCATCAAGCTGTTCGCCCGTAACGGCCGCCACGTGCGGCTCAACGCCGAGGGCGCCAAACTGGCCCAAGTGCTCGAAAGCGCCTTCGCCCAGATCGCCGCCGTGGCCGACCAGCTGCGCCCCGGCAACGCGCGCAAGCGCTTGACCGTCTCGTCGATTCCCTCGTTCGCGGCGCGCTGGCTGGCGCCCCGGCTGAACCGCTTCATCGAACTGCATCCCGATATCGAGGTGGTGCTGCACGCCAGCGGCCACTTGCAGGACCTGGCGCGCGACGGCGTCGA
>JBDSTZ010000140.1:0-5681 GCA_039927975.1 Massilia sp.
TGATGGCGGCAGTGTCCTGCCAAATGACCGTTTACACAAAATTATTTACACCCTCAACGATCTTGTTGCCCTCTGAAATAATCAATTTTTTCGGCATCAATAACTCTGCGGCAAAACTGTTGGCCTCCGATTCCTCGATGTTCCAATAGGACTCGCTTCGGCCCATGTTCGCTCTTGTATCGACGAACGCCTTGCGCGAGTGCGACAGGTGCAGGCAGAAGTGCGCGATCTCGTGTGCCAAGGTGAACCGCCTGCGTGCCGAGTACGCGTTTTTCCGCGGGTTGATCCACACCTTCGGCCCCGATCCGGTGAGCTGGATGTGTCCGATTGTGCCCGGTTTGCTCTCGTCAATAGATTCATCGACTTCGATTCCAAGCCACTCGGCGATCTTGTCGACATCGACCGGCGCCGCCAATACGTAGCCGTGTTCTTTCTCAAGATAATCGAACAGCGCGCCCACTGAACCGATGCGCGATTCGGTGGCCTGACCGAGGGCGGAAGGGGTGCACATCATTTCTCCTTATTCAGTTTATCCGATAGCGTCTGCGCGGCAGCCTGCTCACCTTTCGCGTGCTCGCTGATGTCTTTGACAAGCTGTTTCACTTTCGATTCCAAAATTCCTTTCACGTGTTGCGAGACTTCGGCGTTGGTAAACGCCTTGCTGATCAGTTCGACACCCATGTCGTTTTTATTTGCGAGCAACTGCTCCTCGATTTCCGCAATCAGCTGCTTGGTCTGCATTTCCTTGCTCGTGGCGAATTGCTGAGTGAACCATAGGCCTGCCACGGCAAGAAAGAGCGTTATCGCGACAAAAATGAGCGTCGTGAAAACGATGTAGGTGTTTGCGATCGAAACGGCATCGGGTATGCCAGGACCGGGGGCGGTGGCGGGGAAATAGTTCAGGAGGGCGAACGTGACGGCGCCGGCAAGAAATCCACCAAACATGCCGGAAAGGAAGCCTGCTTTGCTGCTGATCGACATGTTGATCCTGTCATACAGTACGGGGGGCTGGTCTAGCGCCCCGTACTGTACTTCCAGGTAAATCGATTCGAGCTATCTCACGTCAATTGTATGGGAAATATAGCGCGGTGAGATCTTAGAACTTGTGCCACAACCGCGCGAAATACGCCGTCCCGTTCAACCCGAACTGCACGCCTCGTACTTGAACCCATTGTCGGTCTGGTCGGGGTCCTGCGCGCTCGGCTTGACGTTGAAAATATTCGTGCTGCCGACCGTGAACTTGGTCTTTTCGCTGAACGCATACGTGAAGCTCAGATCCGCCGAGGTCTTGGCCGCGTAATACGCATTCGGTTCCGGCGGTCCGCTGAATGTGCCCAAGGTCTGCGGTCCGAAATGAACGATCTTGAAATCCGTCTCCAGCTTGCCCTGGGTGTAATCGAACGCCAGCGTGGCCTTGCGGCGCGGCCCGCCTTGCTCGATGAACAGGCGTTCGCGATCGGACAGCAGCACGCTGGTCTCGTAACCCTTGAGCAGCGGCGGCGCCTTGATATTGGTGACGTCGGTCGTGCTGTAATTGAGCGCGAGGAAGGTATTCAATTTGCCCGACAAGAAGTCGCTCTTGTTCGACACCGTCAAGTCCAGTCCTTGGGTGCGCGAATCGATCGAATTGACGAAGAACTGCGCCGACGCCACGCCCAACTTGAGCAGCAGGCTGCCGAGCGCCGGATAATTGTCGGAGTCGAAACGGCCCGACAGCACGATGCGGTCGTCGATATTGATGCGGTACAGGTCGGCGGTGATCGAGGTCGAACTGGTCGGCGTCCAGGTCGTGCCCAGCGTGAAACTCTTCGATTTTTCCTCCTTCAACTTGGGGATGCCGGCCGCGTTGGTGACCGCGCTGCCGTTCGGCGCCAACACCACGTCCTTAGCGAAACCGCCGACAAAGTCGGTGAAGGTCGAGGAGAAATAAATCTGTTGCAGCGACGGCGCGCGAAAGCCGGTGCTGGCCGAAGCCCGCAATAGCACGCTCTCGCTGGGACGATACGAGCCGGCCAACTTGCCGGTGAGGGTGGAGCCGAAGTCGCTGTACTTCTCGTAACGCAAGGCGCCCTGCAGCTTGGTGCGCTCGGCCACGTCGGCCTCCAGGTCGAGGTAGGCCGCGCTGCTGTGGCGGTTCTTGTCGGTCGCGTCGCTGGGCTGGAAACCGGGGAAGCCCTGGCTGCCGGCGTTGCCGCCGAAACCCAGGCCGTCGGCGTCGATGTACGAACCCGGTTCGCCGGCGAAAATCTTGTAGTTTTCGCGGCGATACTCAGCGCCGAACGCGACGTTCAGTCCGCCCATGATGTCGGCGTAAAACTTGCTGAAGTCGGCATTGGTGGTCGCTTGCTGGAACTCGAAGCCGCCGGCGTCGAAGCTGTTCGGGCTGACGCCCTTGCCGCCGGTCAGCAGATCCTTGTAGGCGATCGAGGCGTTGAAGGTGTGGCTGATGTTGTAGCGCATCTTGTTGGCGCCGTACGTTTGCGAGAAGTCGGCGTTCCACGCGCCGAACCGGGTGCGGTAGCCGAGCGTGCCGTACTGGTCGTCGACGTCGGCCGTTCACCAGCACCTGGGTCTGGTCCGAACCGAGTCCGCGCAGGGCGGCCGAGTCGACCAGGTCGGCGCCGTCGGCCCCGGTCTGGCGGGTCGAGTTGAACGAGGGCGAGATGTAGGTGAGGGTCTGGGCCAGGTCGAACTGGCCGCCTTGCTCGGCGACCTTGGTCAGCGGGATGATGTCCACCGGCACCAGCGTGTCGGTGGCGGAAGCGGTGCTGGTGCGGCGCGAGCCGACCACGCTCACGCTCGGGATGCCATCTGGGCCGACACCCGTCGCGGCGTTTTGGGCAAACGCGGCGGGCGTCACGGCGGCAAGGCTGGCACTGCCGTACAGGGCCAGCAAGACGGATTGACGCAAAGTTTTGTTTGCAATCACGACAACTTCTTTGGTTAAAAATTTGATAATAAACAAGTCGATCGCGCCAAACCAGTCTGTGTGGAAACGCCGCAACGTTATGGCGTGATAAGCGGTATTGAGCTGCGGCGGTAGGCATTGAAGGCGAAATCCGTGTATGTACGGCGCGTGGACAGGCGCCGGCGCTCGCCCGCACGCCGGATTGGCGATTTGCCGCCAGCTGGCATATACTGTGTTTTTATACAGTATTTTATTGCCCGCCTTTAAGGCCGGGTCCCTCGCATGCCGTCCCCCGTCGCCCCGCCAGCGCAGACACTGCCCGAGTACGCCGAGCTGTTCTGCCTGTCCAATTTCTCCTTCCTGCAAGGCGCCTCGCACGCCGAAGAACTGGTCGCGCGCGCGGTCCGGCTCGGCTACGCGGCGCTCGCGCTGACCGACGAATGTTCGCTGGCCGGCGTGGTGCGCGCGCACGCCGAAGCGAAGAAGGCCGACCTGCCGCTGTTGATCGGCGCCCACTTTCACCTGGAAAATCCGGACGGCAGCCCCGCGCTGTCGCTGATCCTGCTGGCGCAAAACCGCAATGGCTACGGCAATCTGTCCGAACTGGTCACCGTGGGACGCACCCGCAGCGACAAGGGCAGCTACCTGCTGCGCCCGGACGACCTGGCCGCGCCGCCGGCCGCGCTGGCCCACCTGCGCGGCATGCCCGACTGCCTGGCCATCCTGCTGCCGGCCTATCCCGGCCACGACGCGGCCAGTGTAGACCGCCTGCACCGCCAGGCCGCCTGGATGGGCGCGACCTTTCCCGGCCGCACCTGGCTCGGCCTGAACCTGCTGCTGCGCGCCTACGATGAAGCGCACCGCATCACCATCGCCGAAGTGGCCTGGCAGCACGCGCTGCCGGTGACGGCGATCGGCCACGTCTGCATGCACGTGCGCTCGCGCAAGCCATTGCAGGACACCCTGAGCGCGATCCGGCTCGGCAAGGCGGTCGGCGAGTGCGGCTACGCGCTGGCGCAAAACGCCGAGCAGCACCTGCGTCCGCGCCTGCGCCTGGCCAACATCTATCCGCCCGAGGTGCTGGCCGAAACGCTGCGCATCGCCCGCCTGTGCACCTTTTCGCTCGACGAATTGCGCTACGAATATCCGGACGAGGTGGTGCCGGCCGGCC
Organism: Massilia sp.; assembly: GCA_039927975.1. Lineage (GTDB taxonomy): Bacteria > Pseudomonadota > Gammaproteobacteria > Burkholderiales > Burkholderiaceae_D > JBDSTZ01. The sequence goes on from JBDSTZ010000140.1 coordinate 4,080, forward strand.
ACACCGCGACCAGCTTCCTGCGCAGCGAAACCTATATCGGCGCGCACCGGCGCTTTCGCGACGGCATTCCGGCCAAGGTGCAGGGCCAGATCGAGCACGAGCTCGGCCTGATCGCCGAGATGCGCTACGAACAGTATTTCCTCACCGTCTACGACATCGTGCGCTTCGCCCGTTCCAACCACATCCTGTGCCAGGGGCGCGGCTCGGCGGCCAACTCGGCGGTGTGCTATTGCCTCGGCATCACCGAGGTCGATCCGGCGCGCGGCAACCTGCTGTTCGAGCGCTTCATTTCGCGCGAGCGCAACGAGCCGCCCGACATCGACGTCGACTTCGAGCACCAGCGCCGCGAGGAAGTGATCCAGTACATCTACAACAAGTACGGCCGCACCCGCGCCGCGCTGGCCGCCGTGGTGATCAGCTACCGGCCCAAGAGCGCGCTGCGCGACAGCGGGCGCGCGCTGGGCATCGACCTGGCCATTGTCGAGAAGGTCGCCAAGACCCACCACTGGTTCGACAGCAAGGAAGACCTGGTGGCGCGCCTGGCCGAGAGCGGGCTCGACCCGGAATCGGAGGCGGCCCAGCAGTGGGCCACCCTGGCCCAGCAACTGCTTGGCTTTCCGCGCCACCTGTCGCAGCATCCGGGCGGCTTCGTGATCGCCCAGGGAAAATTGTCGCGCCTGGTGCCGATCGAAAACGCCGCCATGGCCGATCGCAGCGTGATCCAGTGGGACAAGAACGACCTCGAGGAACTCGGCCTGATGAAGGTCGACGTGCTGGCGCTGGGCATGCTGTCGATGCTGCGGCGCGGCCTCGAACTGGTCGGCCAGCGCCACGGCACGCTGTTCGAGATGCAGGACATTCCGCACGACGACGTCGCCACCTACGACATGATTTGCGCGGCCGACACCGTCGGCGTGTTCCAGATCGAATCGCGCGCCCAGATGAGCATGCTGCCGCGCCTGCTGCCGCGCAAGTTCTACGACCTGGTGATCGAGGTGGCGGTGGTGCGTCCCGGCCCGATCCAGGGCGGCATGGTGCATCCGTATCTGCGGCGCCGCCAGGGCTTCGAGCCGGTGCATTACCCCAAGCCGGAAATCAAGGCGGCGCTCGAACGCACGCTGGGGGTGCCGATCTTCCAGGAGCAAGTGATGCAGGTGGCGATCCTGGCGGCAGGCTTCACGCCGGGCGAAGCCGACCAGTTGCGCCGCGCGATGGCGGCCTGGAAGCGCAAGGGCGGGCTGGAACAGTATTACCAGCGTATCGTCGGCGGCATGCTCGAACGCGGTTACGAACTGGCCTTTGCCGAAGCGATCTTCAGCCAGATCCAGGGCTTTGGCGAATACGGTTTTCCGGAATCGCACGCCGCCAGTTTCGCGCTGCTGGCCTACGCCAGCGCCTGGCTCAAATGCCACGAGCCGGCCGCCTTCCTGTGCGCCTTGCTCAACAGCCAGCCGATGGGCTTCTACAGTCCCTCGCAACTGGTGCAGGACGGCCGCCGCCACGGCATCGAGGTGCGCCCGGTCGACATCGCCATCAGCGGCTGGGATTCGACCCTCGAAGGTAAAGATTTTCGCTGTCGCGAAAACGGGTGCGTTACGCAGG
>JBDSTZ010000141.1:0-24252 GCA_039927975.1 Massilia sp.
TGACCAGCCAGCTGTTCTTCATGTACGCGACCATGCTGATCGCCGTGCCGACCGGCGTCAAAGTGTTCAACTGGGTCGCCACCATGTGGAAGGGCTCGATGACGTTTGAAACCCCGATGCTGTTCTCGGTCGGCTTCATCTTCGTGTTCACCATGGGTGGCTTCACCGGCCTGATCCTGGCGGTCACGCCGATCGACATCCAGCTGCAGGACACCTACTACGTCGTGGCCCACTTCCACTACGTGCTGGTGGCAGGTTCCCTGTTCGCCCTGTTCGCCGGTTTCTACTACTGGTCGCCGAAATGGACCGGCCACATGTACAACGAGACGATGGGCAAGATCCACTTCTGGGCTTCGCTGATCACCTTCAACATCACCTTCTTCCCGATGCACTTCCTCGGGCTGGCAGGGATGCCGCGCCGCTACGCCGACTATTCGGCGCAGTTCACCGACTACAACGCGCTCGCCACCATCGGCGCCTTCGGTTTCGGTCTGTCGCAAGTGTTCTTCCTGTTCGGCGTGATTCTGCCGACCATTCGCGGCGGCAAGAAAGCCGAAGCGAAGCCATGGGATGGCGCCGAAGGCCTGGAGTGGACCGTGCCGAGCCCGGCTCCGTTCCACACCTTTGAAACGCCGCCGACGGTCAAGTAATTTGCCGGCGCGGGGTGTCCAACCCCGCACCTGGTCAAGCAGTTGAGCGATTAAGCAGGTCCAAGTAATTTCAGCAGTTGGCAGCACCGGACGCTGCGGCGAACGCGGCGTCCGATTTGAATCAGGTGGTCCGTATGTCCGAACCAAAGAAGCCGAACAACCTGAAGACCGGCCTGATCCTGGCCGCGATCGCGGCGTTCTTCTTCGCCATGGTCTTCATCAAACGCATCTGGCTGACCTAAAGGCAAGCAATGAGTTCCGAACCGACGGGCCGGCTGCGTTTGAATCGCAGCATGCTCGGCAAGCTGGTAGTGGTGGCGCTGTTGATGTTTGGCTTCGGCTACGCGCTGGTGCCGGTGTACCGCCAGATGTGCGAGGTGCTCGGCATTAACGTGCTGACCCAGGCCGACGGCACGGTGACGCGCCCGGCCAACACCCAGGTCGACAAGTCGCGCACCGTCACGGTGGTGCTCGACGGGAATGCGCAAGGCCCGTGGCGTTTCCGCCCGACCACGCGCAGCATCGATGTGCATCCGGGCGAACTGGCCACCGTCATGTACGAGGTGGTCAACACGCAGGACCGCACAGTGCAGGCGCAGGCGATACCGAGTTACGCGCCGCAGTCGGCGATGCAGTTTTTTAAGAAGGTCGAGTGTTTCTGCTTCAAGCAGCAGACCATGAAACCGAAGGAAGCGCGGCAGATGCCGGTGGTGTTTTTTATCGATCCGGCCTTGCCGCGCCAGATAAACAACATTACGCTGTCGTACACGTTTTTTGAAATTGGCGGCACCACGACGGCGTCGAAATGAAACCGGAGAGCGCCATGGATGAACCGGAACGCAGCGACAAGCAGGGCGGGCCCGACGGGCGGCGCAATGCCTCGTTCGGCGCGACCATGAAGGCGGTGTGCTGGTCGTTCTTCGGCATCCGCAAGCGCAAGGATTACGAAAGCGATTCGGCCAACCTGAATCCGATCCACGTGATCATCGCCGCGCTGATCGGCGTGGCCGTGTTCATCGGCGTGCTCATCACGCTGGTGAAGGTGGCGGTGGCGCATTAGCCGGCAAGACGAACGCAGCAAGACGAACGCAGCAGGACGAACGCAGCAAGACGAACGCAGCAGGACAATTGCAGGACAGGCAGCAAGCACCAACCGCAGCAGCAGAACTTGACCGCATACAGTTTGATTTAGGAGATGAAGATGAGTGCACCACACGCCGCGCCGTATTATTTCGTGCCGGGTCCCTCCAAGTGGCCGCTGGCCGCCGGGCTGTCGCTGCTGGCGACCATGATCGGCGCCTCGGCCTGGGTCAACGACATTTCCTGGGGTCCTTTCCTCAATATCGCGGGCATCCTGTCGACCATCCTGGTGCTGTACTTCTGGTTCGGCGACTCGATCGCCGAATCCGAAGCCGGCCAGTACAACAAGCGGGTCGACGCGTCCTTCCGCTGGTCGATGAGCTGGTTCATCTTCTCCGAAGTCATGTTCTTCGGCGCCTTCTTCGGCGCGCTGTTCTATGCCCGTTCGATCACCATGCCGTGGCTGGGCGACCTCGATCACAAGATCATCTGGCCCGACTTCGCCGCGCACTGGGGCAACATCGGCCCGGCCGGCACCATCGAGTCGTTCACCACGATGGGCCCGTTCCCGATTCCAACCATCAACACCGCGCTGCTGCTGACTTCGGGCGTGACGCTGACCATCGCCCACCACGCCCTGCGCGCCGGGCACCGCGCCAAGACCGCCATCTGGCTGTTCGCCACCATCCTGCTGGGCGCCGTGTTCATGGGCTTCCAGGCTTACGAATACATGCACGCCTACAGCGAGCTGAACCTGAAGCTGACCTCCGGCATCTACGGTTCGACCTTCTTCATGCTGACCGGCTTCCACGGCTTCCACGTGACGATGGGCGCGATCATGCTGTCCGTGGTACTGTACCGCGTGCTCAAGGGCCACTTCACGGCCGACCACCACTTCGGCTTCGAAGGCGCGGCCTGGTACTGGCACTTCGTCGACGTCGTCTGGCTCGGCCTGTACATCGTGGTCTACTGGCTGTAATTGCCGCGGCGCCCGAGCGGCGCCGTGCACGAAAAAGCCGCACGCGGGATAATCCCGGGTGCGGCTTTTTTCACGAAGGCGGGCCGAATAATCGGCATGCCGGCGCAGTGCCGGTGAAGTGCCGGTGTGATGACGGTGCGCCGGTCAGCGCAGCCCGGTCGGCGCGATCCAGCCCATCTTGTAGGCGCCCAGCAGCAACAGGAAGAGAGTGACCGACAGCCCGACCCGCATCGCCAGCGCCTGCACGGTGCGGTTGCTCTTGCCCTTGTCGCGCATCAGGAAAAACAGGGCCGAGCCGAGGCTGGCGAGAATCAGGATAAATGCGATGGCGACGATGATTTTCATGGCGGAGTGGTTTTGACAAGATCGGACAAGGCACCATTGTAATGCTTAAGCGCTTCCGTTTTCGGCTGATACCCTTTATCGCCACCGTGCTGCTGGTCGCGCTCGGCATCGCGCTGGGCCAGTGGCAAACCCGCCGCGCCCACGAAAAGCTCGACTTGCAGGCGCGGCTGACGGCGCGCGCCGCCGACGCCCCGCTGACGCTGGGCGCGGCGCCCACGCCGGCCGAGCCGCTCGAATTTCGCCGGGTGACGGTGCACGGCCAGTTCGTCGCCGGCTGGCCTGTGTGGCTGAGCAACCGGCCGATGGACGGGCGCGCCGGCTTCTACCTGATGATGCCGTTCCGCATCGCCGATTCGAATATGCACGTGCTGGTGGCGCGCGGCTGGCTGCCGCGCAACGTGGCCGAGGCCACCCGCCTGCCGCCGTATTCCACCCCGGCAGGCGACGTCACCATCGAAGGCATCGTCAAGCGCAGCGCCGGCCACATTATGCAATTGGGCACGGCGACGCCGGTCGCGCCCAACGCCATCGTGCAAAACCTCGACGTGGCGCAAGTGGCGACGGCCAGCGGCCTGCGCCTGCAACCGTTCCTGATCGAACAGACCGGGCCGGCGATCGCCGGCGAACCGTTCGTGCGCGACTGGCCGGCGCCCGCGCTCGGTGTCGAGAAGCATCAGGGCTACGCCTTTCAATGGTACGCGCTGGCAGTGATGGCGCTCCTTTTTTTCGTGATTACAGGATTTCGACGTGGAACCAAACAAAGCAACTGATCAAGCAAGCGCGCAAGCAGGCGGGCCGGCAAGCGGGCTAGCAAGCGGGCTAGCAAGCGGGCCGGCAAACGGGCCGGCCAACACCACGCCCCCGCCGCCAGTGAACCGGAACAGCGCCCGCTGGAAGCTGCTGCTGGTGCTGTTCGTCTGCGCCTCGCCGCTGATTTTTTCCTACCTCGCTTATTACGTCATCAAGCCGACCGGGCGCACCAATTACGGCGCCCTGATCGACCCGCGCGCCTATCCGATCCCGCCCATGGCCAGCACCGCGCTCGACGGCAAGCCGCAGGGACTCGACGCCTGGAAGGGCAAGTGGATCATGCTCAAGGTCGGCGCCAGCGATTGCGCGCAAGCCTGCCGCGAGCAATTGTTCGCCATGCGCCAGCTGCGCCTGATGCAGGGCAAGGACATGGAGCGCATCGAGCGCGTCTGGCTGGTGACCGACGCCGAGCCGTTGTCGACCCTGGTGATGCGCGAATCGGACGGCACCCGCCTGCTGCGCGCGCCAGCCGACGCGGTGGCCAAGTGGCTGCCGGTCGATGCCGGCGACCGCCAGGACAGCCACATCTACCTGATCGACCCGCTCGGCAACCTGATGATGCGCTTCCCGGCCTTGCCGCCGAACCCCAGCGACGAGGCGCGCCGCGAGCACCACAACAAGATCAAGAAGGACCTCGCCAAGCTGCTCAAAGCCTCGGCGATCGGTTAGGCGGCCATGCAAGCCTCGTCCCTGGTGCAACTGGGCGTGACCGGCCTGCTGGTGGCGAGCGTGCCGCTGTCGCTGGTCTGGATGTCGTCCGATCCCAATAAATACCGCAAGCTGGTGTGGCTGGCGGTGTTCCTCACCTTCGACCTGATTGTGTTCGGCGCCTTCACCCGCCTGACCGATTCCGGCCTCGGCTGCCCGGACTGGCCGGGCTGCTACGGCCTGGCCAATCCCTTCCTGGCCCATGAGCAGATCAGCGCGGCCGAAGCCTTGCTGCCGAGCGGACCGGTGACGGTGGTGAAAGCCTGGATCGAGATGATCCACCGCTACCTGGCGATGGGAATCGGCGTGCTGATCATGGCGCTGATGGTCAAATCCTGGTTGGCTTCGAGCAAGGAGCGTGGCGCCGCCTACGCGCCGCCCTTGCCGACCGCGCTATTTCTGTTTGTCTGCCTGCAAGGCGCGTTCGGCGCCTGGACCGTGACGATGAAGCTGCAACCGGTGATCGTCACCACCCACCTGCTGCTGGGCATGGGCTTGCTGGCCCTGCTGACCTGGATGGGCGGGCGCCAGGATTATTTGACCTTGCCGCGCCAGCCGCTCATGCGCGACGCCGCGCCGGGCGGCATGCGCGCGCTGGCCATCGCCTCCGGGCTGGTGCTGCTGCTGCAGATCGCGTTGGGCGGCTGGGTCAGCACCAATTACGCCACCATGGCCTGCAGCGAATTTCCGCTGTGCGGCGGCACGCTCGTGCCGGAGATGGACGTTGGCCACGGCTTCACGCTGTGGCGCGAACTGGGCAAGACGGCCGCCGGCCACTATCTGCCGTTCTCGGCGCTGGTGGCGATCCACTGGGTGCACCGCAACTTCGCCCTGGTGGTGGTGGCGGTACTGGGCGCGACCGCCTGGCGCGCCTGGTCCCATCCCGCGCTGCGCCCGACCGCGCGCAAGATCGCGCTGGTGCTGGCCGTCCAGGCCGCCAGCGGCATCGCCACCGTGTATTTCAGCTTCCCGCTCGCCATTGCTGTGCTTCATAACGCCGGCGCTGCGCTGCTGGTCCTGCTGGTGACCATGTTAAACTACCGGATTCAGTATCAAACCGCACAGAATCAGGCGGCGACCGATCAGGCCGCGAAAGCAGCGGCCGCGTCCGCGTCGCACGCCCGACACCCCCAATGACCACGCACACCGCCACCGACAAGCCACACAAGCCGCACGAGCCGAACAAGCCGCTCAAGCCCGGCAACCGCATCGCCCAATACTGGTCGCTGACCAAGCCGCGCGTGACCCAGCTGGCGGTGTTCTGCGCCGTGATCGGCATGTTCCTTGCCACCGACGCGCTGCCGCGCTGGCAAGTGGTGGTCGCCGCCACCATCGGCATCTGGCTGCTGGCAGGCGCCGCCTTCGCCGTCAACTGTCTGGTCGAGGGCGAAATCGACGCGCGCATGGCGCGCACCGCGCGGCGCGCCACCGCCAACGGCGAGCTGACCAAGACCGAGACGCTGATCTTCTCCAGCATCATCGGCGGCCTCGGCATGTGGGTGCTGTACGCGCTGGTCAACCCGCTCACCATGTGGATGACCTTCGTCACCTTCGTCGGCTACGCCGTGATCTACACCATGATCCTGAAACCGGCCACGCCGCAGAACATCGTCATCGGCGGGCTGTCGGGCGCGATGCCGCCGGCGCTCGGCTGGGCCGCGGTCGCCAACGAGCTGCCGATGCAAGCCTGGCTGCTGGTGCTGATTATTTTTGTCTGGACCCCGCCGCACTTCTGGGCGCTGGCCATGTACCGGCGCGACGACTACGCCAGGTCCGGCCTGCCGATGCTGCCGGTCACCCACGGCATGATGTTTACCGGCTTCCACGTCTGGCTGTACTCGATCATCCTGGCCGCCACCACCATGCTGCCGTTCGCCGTCGGCATGAGCGGCCTGATCTACCTGGCCTCGGCGGTCGCGCTCAACATCGTGTTCCTGTGGCATGGCTGGCGCGTGTACCGCCATTACAGCGACCTCATCGCGCGCAAAGCCTTCACCTGGTCGATCATCTACCTGTCGCTGCTGTTCGCCGCCTTGCTGGTCGACCACTACTTCAAATTCACATGATGAGCTTCCTGAAACGCCTGCTGCCGCTGGTCGCGCTGAGCCTGTCGCTCGGCGCCTGCAACCAGTTGCTCGACAAACCGGCCAGCTTCGAGAACACCGACATCACCGGCGCGCCCTACGCGCATAACTTCGCCCTGACCGACCACACCGGCAAGCCGCGCACCCTGGCCGATTTTCGCGGCAAGGTGGTGGTCATGTTCTTCGGCTATACCCAGTGCCCCGACGTCTGCCCGACCACCATGGTCGAGATGGCCAACGTGATGAAGGAACTCGGACCGCAGGCCGATCAGGTGCAGGTGCTGTTCGTCACCGTCGACCCCGAGCGCGACACCCAGGCCCTGCTGGCCGAGTACGTGCCGGCCTTCGACAAGCGCTTCATCGGCCTGTACGGCGACGCCGCCGCCACCGCCGCCGTGGCCAGGGACTTCAAGGTTTTCTACGCCAAGGTTTCCGGCAAGGAGCCGGGAAGCTATTCGATGGACCACACGGCCGGCAGCTATGTCTTCGACCGCACCGGCAAAGTGCGCCTGTTCCTGCGCCACGGACAGGGCACGGCGCCAATCGTGCACGACCTGAAGCAACTGCTGCACTAAACTGATGGCGAACGGATAACAGCGCGAGCACGCGATGCCCCCAGCCCCAGCCCCTGAAAAAAATTACATTCGCATGACCGCCGTCGCCCTGCTGGCGCTCGGCTGCATGTTCACGCTCCGACCTTTCCTGGCCGCCATCCTGTTCGCGGCGGCGGTGGTGATTTCCTCGTGGCCGCTGTACGAACTCCTGCTCGCGCGCGTGAGCGGGCGCCGCAACCTGGCGGCGCTGACCATGACGCTCACGCTGACGCTGCTGGTCATCATTCCCATTTCGCTGGTGGCGTACAACCTGGCCGACAATGTCGCCCAGGTGTTCGACGATGTGCGCGGCACCATCGAGCGCGGCCAGGTCGCGCCGCCGGCCTGGCTGCACCAGATCCCGCTGGTCGGCGAGGCCGCCGACCGCTATGTGCGCGAGTTGATCGGCAGCCGCGAACGCATGGTGGCGCTGGCCGGCCGCATGATCGAGCCGGCCCGCCACTACCTGCTGGCGGCCGGCATCGTGCTCGGCACCGGCGTCATGCAGATGAGCCTGGCCGCCTTCGTGAGTTTCTTCCTGTACCGCGACGGCGCCGCCATCCGCGAGGCGCTGCGGGTGGCGATGGCGCGCATCATGGGCGAGGGGGCGCCCAAGGTCTCGCACATCGTCAGCCAGACCGTGCGCGGGGTCATGTACGGCCTGCTCGGCACCGCGCTGGCGCAGGCGGTGGTGGCCGCCATCGGCTTTGCGATCGCCGGCGTGCCCGGCGTGGCCCTGCTCAGCGTGCTCACCTTCGCCTCCTCGCTCATTCCGATCGGTCCGCCCATCATCTGGGCCGGCGCCGCCGTCTGGCTGTTCGCCCAGGGCAGCGTGGGCTGGGGCATCTTCATGCTGGCGTGGGGCGCCGTGCTGATCAGCGGGGTCGACAACGTGGTGCGGCCGATGCTCATCAGCCGGGGCAGCAGCCTGCCTTTCCTGCTTACCCTGCTCGGTGTGCTGGGCGGGGTGGTGGCCTTCGGCTTCGTCGGCATGTTCATCGGCCCGACCCTGCTGGCGGTCGGCTATTCGCTGATGAGCGACTGGACCGGCACCAAGGACCCGATCATCAATCAGCGCGCCGCCTGACGCGGCGCTGCGGGCACGTGCCGCCTGACGCGGCGACGCTTCCCTGGCGTGGCGTGGCGCGGCGAGGCTCGCACGGTGGCGCCCGGCATGTGCCGCTCGACGCCGCGGCCTCAATCTCTCCTTTCGATAAACTTCAAGCCGACAAAGGTGCGCTGCGGATTGCCCCTTTCGGCCTGCTGGTGATGCAGGTGCCGCTGGGCCTTGCCCTGCGCTTGGACATTGTCCGCCAGCGCCGCCAGCTTGCTTGCCAGCAGTTGCCCGGCCAGGCGCTTGTTGGCGTGCTGACTGCGTTCGGTCTGCACCTTCACCGACAGGCCGCTGGCCAGGTGGGTGGCGCGGATCGCGCTGTCGGTCTTGTTGACATGCTGGCCGCCCGGCCCCGACGCACGCGTCGCCTCGTAGCGGATCTCGCTGTCGGCCGGCGCGGCGGGCGGGGCGAACGCGGCGCCGCCGACAAACCAGTTCTTGCGCCGGTGACCGGGCCGGTAGGGACTGTCGCAAATCCACAGCAGGCTTCCCGACCAGCGCTGCGCCAGCAGGGGCGCCGCTTCGCCGGCAAGTTCGAGCAGGATCGAGCGTACGGTACCCGCGACCGGGCCATCCACGCTGTCGATCATGCGCACGTCGACCGCGTGCTCGCGCGCGTCGCCGAGCAGACGGTCGAGCATGCCCTTGGCCGCCAGGCAGCATTCGGCCGGGCCGGTATTGGCCGTCAGTTGGAGCCAGATCATCAGCAGCACTCCCCACGCGTCTTGTAGGTGAGCACCGGACGGCTGGTGGCGACCACGCTCGCCAGACCAGCGCCCAGCAGGCAGTCGAGCACGCTGCGCGCCTGCTTGTACGCCTGCGGCGCCTCCTCGTAAATGAGGGCGCGGTCGTTACAGATCACCCGGCCCTTGGTCGAGGTGCGGCTCAGTTGCGCCGGCGTGGCGAGCTTCACCAGGCGCCCCTTGCAATCGGTTCGCTGCCACTTGCGGCCGGCGCCGTGCGCCAGCGAATGCAGGCTCAGCGTGCCGGCTTCGGGGCGCGGCGCCAGCAGGTAGCTGAAGTCGTCGCGCGAGCCGGGCAGCATCACCAGGCCCTGGTCGCTTGGGGTGGCGCCCTTGCGGTGCAGCCAGCCTTGCAAGCCGTCGATGCAGGCCGGGCTCACCAGGTTGTGGTGGACGTCGAGCACCGGCGCCGCCGCGCAGCGCAGACGTTGCATAATCCGCGCGGCGATCACAGCGCGGTTCAGCCTGGCGAAGGCGAGCGCCGCGTCGTGCTGGCCCAGATAGGCGCCGGCCTCGGGCGTGCCTTCGACCAGGCCGGCATGGCTGAAAGCATCGACGTGGGCGCGCAGGATGGCCTGGCCGAGCCCGCGCGAACCGCTGTGCACCAGCAGTTGCAGGCGCTTGGCGTCGAGCCCGGTGCCGGCGAACGTCGTCGCGTCATCGACCGCGACGACGGTCTGCAATTCGGCGAAATGGTTGCCGCCGCCGATGGTGCCGAGCGAGCGCAGGTGCGCCGCGTCCATGCCGGCCTCGGCCAAGATGCGCGCCAGTTCGTCGCGCCCTTGCCGCAATCCCGGCTCAGCCTGGTCGAGCAGGACCCATTCGGCCTCGTCGACGAACGCGTCGAGATTGCCGAGTTGGCGGTCGAGCTTGTCGAGGCTGATCTTGGCGGCCAGGATGTTCGTCTGCCACAAGGCCATGCCGCAGCCGATGTCGTTGCCCACCAGCGCGGGGTAGAAGCGTCCGCTTGAGAAAAAGGCGGCGCCGACTGGATAACCGCGCCCGGGATGCAGGTCGGGCAGGCCGACCACGCGCGCCATGCCGGCCAGCGCCGCGGTGGTTTTTACTTGCTGTACTGCGGCGTCTTCGAGCCAGAGGCGGTCGGACGCGATGATCGATACACGATCAGAAATCTGTTGAACAAAATTGCCCATGTGATGCCAATCCAAAAAAGAAGGAAGATTGGGCACTGGCGGGGCGCCGGCGCTAACGCGACGGTGCGAAGGTGACGTGCGAGGGGCGGGCGAATGCCGCCGCGCTTAACGCAGTGAGTGTCTTGCCAGACCCGGAACAGGAGATTTGCAGTGTGCGGACGACATGGTGAACTCCTTTCTGTGACGGGTTGGGCTGCGAAGGGAGGCAATAGTATGCCGATCCGCCTCGGGTGGCAAGCAATCGTGGAAAAATAACAACGGCGCCGTGGGGACGGCGTCGCGTGTGCGTCCGAGTCCGCTTGGCTAAATTTCCTGCAGCAAGGCTTTCATGTCCTTGCCGGAAATCGCGTGGCTGGCGTAGCCGAAGCTGCACTGGCTCATGATTTCGGAACCGGCCCGCAACAGCGCACCGTAAGCGGCGCGCGCCAGCGAGCCGCCGGTGCTGACGCGTTTCACGCCGAGCCGGGTGGCGGTGTGCAGGTCGAGTTCCATGCCGGGCAAGCCCATCAGCAGGTTGAAAGGCCGCTCGATGGCGCCGAGCACCGCCTTCACATCGTCGGCCTCGGTGATGCCCGGGGCGAACAGCACATCGGCGCCGGCATCCTCGTAGGCTTGCAGGCGCGCGATGGTGTCGTCCAGGTCGGCCCGGCCGTACAGGAAATTCTCGCAGCGCGCCGTGAGCATGAACTTGAAGGGCAGGGAGCGGGCCGCCTCGGCCGCCGCGCGGATGCGGTCGGTGGCCAGGCCGATGTCGTAGATCGGCGCGTTGTCGTCGCCGGAGGCGTCTTCGAGCGAGCCGCCGACGATGCCGGTATGGGCAGCCTCGAGGATGGTCTGGGCCGCTTCGTCGGCGCTCGGGCCGAAGCCGTTTTGCAGGTCGGCCGAGACGGGCAGGTCGGTGGCCGCGCAGATCGCCCGCAGCGAGGGCAGCATGGCGCGCGCGCTGACATCGAGGTCGCCTTTGCCCTGGGCGAAGGCGATGCCGGCGCCCGAGGTGGCCAGCGCCGAAAAGCCGAGGCTGGCGAGCAGCTTGGCCGAGCCGGCGTCCCAGGGATTGGGTACCAGGAAGCATCCTGGCGCCTGGTGCAGTTGCAGGAAGCGCTGCGCTTTGTCGGCCTGGGTGGGCATGCTGGCTCCGATGTGAGTGATCCGGAAGGCAATGTTGCCACGAAATCGCGCGGCGTGCACGAGCGCGCGAAAAGCGTGCTCGGCAGGCGAAACGGCAGGCGGATCCAAAGGCGAATTGGCATGCGGAACGGCACGCGGAGCGGAAGGCTGCACGCAACGCGGGGGACCTGATTGGCGCCCGCGTAATCGGGTCGCTTCACGCGGCCGGCTGCTGCCGCGCGTAGCTGACGGTCAGCATTTCCCACTGGTGGCCCTCGGGCTCGTTCCAGTACACGCCCTTGCCGCCGAAGTCAGTACTCACCTGCATGTTCATCGGCCCGCGCACATGGCTGCGGAAGGCGATGCCGGCCGCCTTGATGCGTTCGAGGATGACATCGAATTCGGCCGGATCGACCCGGAAGCAGAAGTGATAAATGGGGAAATCCTCGTCGGTGTCGATGAAGTCGAGCGTCAGGCCGTCATTGACGAACACCGGCGCGAACGGACCGAGCGCGGTCGGCGCCCACGGCACGCCGAGCAGCTCGGCCAGCATCCGGGCCGAGGCCACCTTGTCGCGCGCGGGGACGATGGTGTGATCGAGGTGGATCGTCATGGCCATGCTCCTTGTCAGTGGGAGGGATCAGCGCCCGGCATCCTTGGGCGGATGGTCGGCGAACCAGGCGGCGATGTCCGGCATGGCCGGCTCGAAAGGGCCCGGCACCGACACGTTGAGCATGCCGGCCCGCACCGCGCCCCGATTTTCGAAATCGTGAATGACGCCGCCGGGAATCAGGATGAAGGCGCCGCGTTCGGCGTCATGCCAGGTTTGGCCGACCAGTACGCTCATCGTGCCCTCGATGACGTAGAACACATCGTCTTCAGGATGCTGGTGCGGGCCGGGACCCTGGGTGTGCGGCTCCAGCCACCATTCCGAGATTGAATATTTCGCGCCCGTTTCCGCCTCGTCGGCCTTGAACACCGCGCCGATCCGGCCCATCGGATAGGCGCGGCCGGCGCCGGGCGCGAGGATCACTGGCTGGCGTAAAGCATCGGCTGCTTGGTTCATACGCGTCCTTGACAGGTTGGCATCGGGGGAGCGGCTATTATGCACCCGCCCGGGACGCGCATGCGTGCAGCATTCAAGCGTCATGTCGCCGAGCCTGGCGAGCTATTGCTAAAATTCGATACGCGCCGCCAGCTTCAACTCTTGGACGATACATCCAATCCGATCCTATCGGCCTTGAAGGCGGCACAAATACTTACGCATATGTTGAGGGAAATCCGGTTTCATTTTATGATCCCTTTGGATTAATGAAGCTTCCGTCCGGTCCTGGAGGCCTACCTCCCGAGTGGGTTAAGGATCCATCGCATCGTGATCCCAATGGCGATAGAATTCGACACCCGAGCGGTGAATTTCTTGATTGGCATCCCGCGCAGCCAGGAAAAAAAGGATGGCGTGGTAAAGATCACTGGCATATTAATAACGGTGATGAGCACTTGGAACCAGGAGATGAGATCCAGGATCCTCCTTCTACGCCAAAGACGACTCGCGACGCAAAATACCAGAAGGACCTTAAAATGTCGCGTGATGTTACTGTGGGAGGATTAATTCTAATTTTTATCTTAAGCTGCATTCCTGCAACTAATTAAACTATTTGTCTTGTAAAATATGACGACTTTAAAAGAATCCCTCGAACAATTGGGGGACTTGCATGATGTTCGCGTCTCGTCGTTCACATGGGATGCGTACTTTGGGAATCTTGAGTTCAAGTTTGAAGATATCTATGCGAATTTCCGGGGGTTAGAAAATTATCCTGGGCCGAAACCAGATTCGATCATCCTTCGTCAGGTCAAGGAAGTCGTTTTTGATCTCGATGCGTCTGGAAATCCGCATATCTATGAATTCTTAGTAACTGAATTGGAAGGCGAGTCTCTTGCGACGGTGCTTTTCCGTCCCAGCGGGAGGATCACTGCTAAGTTTACGTCAGCGGATTTTCCTGAAGTTCCTTATGCAGACTTGGCATAGGAGGGGCGACGGGGCTAGGTCCGCCATTCGGACACGGCCTCGGCTGTAGCGGCGGACAGCCTGTTCCGCCGCTGCGCGGTTCTACCACGATTCGTGTCCTGTTCGTATCCCATCGGCGGCTGCCAGTATCCCATTTTGTATCCCGTTCGTATTTTGCCGAAAAAGGCGCCCGGTGTCGGTGCGACCGATCGTGTCCCGGGAGGTGGCGTATGAGTCGAGATTCAAGGGAGGCTGGGCTCCCGATCAGATCGCGCACCAGATGGCCATCAAGCGGCTGGCCAGGCCAACGATTTGTTGTGGTGTCATTTCTTATTCTTTCCGAATGAATGTCAGCTCGCGAAGACCTGCGCTTCGATGATGTGGCAGTATCCGCTGGTGTCCGTGTCGACATACAGCATCACGGGTTTGCTTGCCGTGAAGGCCATCATCAGGGCTGCGGCATAGGTCTTGAACCCGCTGTCGGCCTGGTTCATATACGCCCAGCCGGAACCACAGCCTGGCACGCCGTGCACGCGAAAATGGTAGTTACCTTCACCCGATACGAATATTGAAGTCGGGGTGAAATGCGCGGTATAGGCTCCTGCGTGGGCGAACATCGGGATGACCAGCGAGACGAGTGCGAATAATTTCTTCATGTAGTTCTCCGTATTTTTTGTGATTGATGCGAGCAAACTTGCTTCAAGGCTAAAGTGCCCGGAACGGACCGCTTGCCGGTCTGCCATCAAAACTGATCGAGTCTAACGGCTCGACGCGATTGTGTTGAGGAGGCAATATTGAAGTGAAGGAAAGAGTCGCTTTTTCTTTTTCTTTCCTGTGAGAATGCTCAAACTAGCGAGTAATGCGTACAGGAAAATAGTGGCGGCAGCAATCACTGACCTTACGAGGAGCCGCTATGCAATACAGGTATGAGGGTGGTTTGAACGCATTGGAAAATACGCCGCCTGTTGGTGATGGGGAGTGCGTAAGGATCGTCCAGTATTATGCCAAGGCGCCTTCAACCGGCGTCTGGAAGGCGGGAAAACGCGTCCTGGACGTCAACCATATCTGGCCTGGCACGGCCGTCGCGACTTTCACTGGACCGCAGGCGCGATACAAGAACGCGCATGGAAACCACGCTGCGCTCTTCGTAATGGCAGGACCAAACGACGCTGACGGCAAGCCCGCTTACATCCTAGTTATGGATCAGTGGAAGGGGCGTAACATCAAAGCAAGGACCATCCGCCGATTCACGAACGAGCAAGCCAAGGCTTTGAAGATCCTAGACTGCGACAATGCAGAGTCTTTCTACATCTTCCGATGAAATCGATGAAACTGATTGCAATCGTGTTGGGTGCCACCGTCATGTTCCACGCGAAGGCGAAGGCCGCCCCGGCTGAGCAAATTGATCAATGCCCTTCTGAACTTGATGGAAAATTGATCCAGGTGCATGCGGTGCAGAAGGGGTGGGAAGGCATGGCAGCTTTCCGACTTTTTCTCGAGCGAGCCAGCATTGTAACGGGGCCGCCCGATGCCCTCGCCAGGGCCGAACTGCGCGGGGACGAGCGGCGTGTCGGCAAAAGCACTTCGCAAACCGTGTACTCCGGGCTCGGTATCGAAAGCGAGAAATGGCTGGTCTGCGGATATGGCCAAGGCGCCGATATTGAGCAGGCTTATCGGCTGCCCGACTCCATCAAACGCTGCGTAATTAAAGTCGTGCAAGATCGGCAGCGCCGCCGAAAGGCAGTGTCGGTTTCTTGTGAGTGAATCCCGGTAGAGTAGAAGAAGGATCGATATTGTGCGATGTCTCCGCTTACCTACTTGCCAATCCCCCCAATCGCCTCCAGCCCCATCTTCCTGCGCCGCTCATCCAGATGAACCGGATCCTCGACCGGCAGAATCGCCTGCTTGCCCTCTTCGGTCATCACGAACTGGCTGCCATAAAACTGCTTCATATGGTCATTCGCCAGCACCCGGTCGATCGACAGCGCCAGCTGCGCCAGCGGAACCTCATGCCGGTCCGCCGCCTCGAACATCAGCGCCAGGCAGCGCTTGAGAAAATCCGGACTGCCGTGCTGCGCGATCAGCCAGGCGCCCGTTTCAGCTTCGTGACCGACCTTCGACACGGTCGGCCAGCCCTTGCTGTCGATGATCTCGCCAAGACGCTTTTCGCGCTGCTTGTTGCCGTCTTCCCAGCGCTTGAGAAAAGCCGCATCCGGCTGCCCGGCCGGCACACTCTTGCGCATCGCCAGATCCTGTTCGCCCATCGCCTTGAGTTCTTCGGCCAGCGCCGGTTCCGGTATCGCGGCCGGATACATCACCAGGTCGAGCTCGCCGACCGCTTTCGGGTCCGGCACGAACACGGGTTCGGACAGCCAGCCATGCGCTTCCAGCCGCAAGCGGAACAGCCCCTCGTCGGGCAGCGTAATTGAAAAGCGGTCGCCGTCGACTTTGCCCGCGATAACCGGCAGTTTGTCCGCACGGTCGGCGACCAGCTGCGCCATGGGCGGCGCGGCGCCACCGATGGCGTGGATGACGCCGTTGATCTCGACCGCTTGCGCGCAGCTCGCCAGCGCGGCGAGAGCCAATACGGAATAGGGGAGCAATTTTTTCATTGAAGTGGTGGCGCCGGTTGGTTCAAAAGGAGTTGCCAGTCCAGCTAGTGCTGTCCGCCCAGTGTAACCGAGCGATCAAAAAATGCACGTCCTTACCGCCGCCGGTTAACGCACGCTTAAGCCAAGCGGGCGGGCAGGGCGGCCAGCCGCCGGCCAGTCCGTCACGCCCGCAAAACCATCAATCCCGCTCGTCCTCGTCGACTTCCCGCTCCAGCTGCGGAATCACCTTGATCAATACAATCCGCGGCCCGTTCATCTTCTTGACCACGATGTCAAAGCGCGGAAACTCGATCCGCTGTCCCTGTTTCGGAATGTCGCCCAGCTTCACCATCAACAGCCCGCCCACCGATTCAACTTCGTCGAGCCCGAGTTCCTCGTTGTTGATGTCGATACCGAGTATCCGTTCGAGCGAAAAGATCGGCAGGCTGGCCTTGCCAACCAGCGTGCCGTCCGGCTGGCGCAGCCAGTCGTTCTCATTGAGACGGAATTCATCGCGAATCTCGCCCACCATCGCGCCCAGCAGATTATCGAGGGTGATGAAGCCGACCGGCCGCTTGCCCTTTTCGCCGATCAGCGCGAAGTGCGGCGCGCCGTCGCGAAAGCGCCGGAACATCTGCTGGGCCGGCGTACGCGCCGACATGGTTTCCACCGGCCGCAGGAACTGCGTCAGCTCGCTGATCGGCCGTCCCGCCTGCTGGGCGAAAAACAGGTCCTTCAAGTGAATCACCCCCAGCACGTCCTCGCCGTTCTTGTCGAAATACGGATAGCGGCTAAAGCGGTTGCGGCGCACCGTCTCCAGATTTTCTTCGAGGGTCTTGTTCGCGTGCAGGGCGATGACTTCATTAATCGGGCGCATCAGGTCCGACACCGACAGCTCGTTGAAGTCGAGCGACTGCGCCAGGATCATCCGTTCGTCCGAGGTGAATTTGCCGCCCGGCTGGCTGGTGCGCAAAATGAGCTTGAGTTCCTCGGTCGAATAATGGTGCGAATGGCCGCCGGCGTCGTTCAGCCCGGCGATGCGCAGTACCAGGTTGGCGCTGCCGTTGAGCAGCCAGATCGCCGGATACATCGACCAGTAAAAACCATACAGCGGCACCGCGCTCCACAGGCCGATGATTTCCGGATTGCGGATCGCCAGCGATTTGGGCGCCAGCTCGCCCACCACGATATGCAGGAACGAGATCACGCCAAACGCGAACACGAACGAGACGGTGTGGACGATTTCCTGCGAGGTGATGCCCACCAGCGCGAACAGCGGTTCGAGCAGGCTGGCAAAGGCCGGCTCGCCGACCCAGCCGAGACCGAGCGAGGCGAGCGTGATGCCGAGCTGGCAGGCCGACAGGTAGGCGTCGAGCTTGGAGTGGATCTTGGCCAGGATGCGCCCGCGCAGTCCCTGGCTCTTGGCGATCGCGCGAATGCGGGTCGGCCGCAGGGTGACGATGCCGAATTCGGCCGCCACGAAAAAACCGTTGAGGGCGACCAGGATCAGGGCCAGCAGGACTAACAGGACGTTGTGCATAAAAGTTGGTGTTGGGGTGGCGCAAGCGCTGCCACCCCGATGTCGGTAAATGATAAAGATACAAGCATTGTACCGGTCAGGCGGCGCGCAGCCCACCCGGGTGCAGCGACGACAGGATCGCCTCGACCGCCGGATGCTTGATCTTGCGTTCGTTCGAAATGGCGAAGAACTGTTCGCGCACCTGCGGCACCGGGCCCACTTCCAGCGCGCCGAACTGTTCGCGCAGGTCGTCGGCCAGCGCGGCCGGGGCGAAGAACAGGCCCAGCCCGCGCCGCCCGAAGGTGTTGAGCAGGGCGTTGTCTTCGAATTCGCCCACCACGTCGGGCCGCAGGTCATGCAGCTCGAACCAGGCGTCGATTCTTCCGCGCAGTGAATTATTGCGGGTCGGCAGCAAGAACGGCGCGCCGTTGAGATTTTTCGGGAAGTCCTCGGCGTACTTGCCCGCCAAAGCAGGCGCGCCGGCGATGATGGTGTCGCTCTCGAACAGCAAGTGGCTGAACAGGCGCAAGGTGGTGCCCGAGCGGGTCGCGCGGTCGGTCAGCACGACGTCGAGCTTGTGCAGCGCCAGGTCGGCCAGCAGCGACTCGAACTCGTCCTCGTAGCACACCAGTCGCACCGGGGTGGGCAGGTGCATGGTCGCCTCCAGCAGGCGAAACGCGGTCAGCTTGGGCAGCGAGTCGGAAATGCCGACCGTCAGGCGGCTGCGCGCGCTGTCGCTCTCGCCCAGCGCCTCCTGCATCTGCTCGCCCAGCAGGAAGATCTGGTCGGCGTACACCAGCGCCATGCGGCCCGCCTCGGTCAGCACCAGGCGCCGGCCCTGCTGGGTGAACAGGGCCTTGCCGAGCGATTGCTCAAGCAGGGTCAGCTGCGTGCTGATGGTCTGGATGGCCACCCCCAGCCGCTCGGCCGCGCGCGTCACGCTGCCCTCCTTGGCCACCACCCAGAAATAGTGCAGGTGGCGGAAATTGGTCACGGTCGATTTCATGATGCTTCCGTTTTTACGAAGTAATCCTTCCAGTATCTTCCCTTTTTCGATTTCTTGCCACAACTTACACTGGGTCCCGTTAATCTATGCATTGAAGGGAATCAAACAATGAAACATTTTAGAATTTCAATTCTCGTCACGATTGTCTGCCTTGTCGCGGCCGGGTGGTGGGGCTACGCGCATCACGGCATGAGCGGCGCGCTCACCGCCGTCGGCGTGGCGACCATCCTCGGCATCATGGAAGTGTCGCTGTCGTTCGACAACGCGGTCGTCAACGCCTCGGTCCTCAAGACCTGGGATGAATTCTGGCAAAAGCTGTTCCTCGGCGTCGGCATCATCATCGCCGTGTTCGGTATGCGCTTGCTGTTTCCGTTGGTTATCGTCGCGGCCGCCGCCGACCTCGGCCTGATGGAGGTGTGGAACCTGGCGCTGACCGATCCGAAAGCCTATTCGACCCACCTGACCAACCACCACGCCGAAGTGGCGGCCTTTGGCGGCATGTTCCTGCTGCTGGTGTTCCTCAACTTCCTGCTCGACGATGAAAAGGAAATGCACTGGCTCGGCCACATCGAGGAAAAGATTGGCTCGCTCGGCAAGGTCTCGTCGATCTCGGTGATGATCGCCATCGGCACCCTGATGGCCAGTCTGTCGCTGGTCGGCGAAGCGCAAGAAATGGTGGTTCTGATGTCGGGCCTGTGGGGTATCCTCGTGTATGTGGGCGTCGACACCATTAGCAGCCTGCTGGAAAAAGAAGAGGAAACCGGCGGCAGCGTCGGCGACATGGTCAAGCGCGGCGGTATCGGCGCCTTCCTGTACCTCGAAGTGCTCGACGCCTCGTTCAGCTTCGACGGTGTGATCGGCGCCTTCGCGATCACCAGCGACGTCGTCATCATCATGCTGGGCCTGGCCATCGGCGCGATGTTCGTGCGTTCGATGACGGTCTACCTGGTCAAGCAGGGCACGCTCGACGAATATGTGTACCTCGAACACGGCGCGCACTACGCCATCGGTATCCTGGCCTTGATCATGCTTGCCAGCATCAAGTTCCATGTGCCTGAACTGTTCACCGGCTTGATCGGCGTGGCCTTCATCGTCGCCTCGTTGTGGTCGTCGATCCGGCACAAGAAACAGCAGCAGCTGCTTGCAGTCGCTGCGTAATACACGGCGGCGGCCACGCCCGGCCGCCGCGCAAGAATCCGCGGCAAACGGCAGAACACCAGTTTGCTGCGCGTAGGTTCCGGTGTTCACTTTGATCGACTACTCTAGGAGAAACACATCATGGCTATCAGTCTGCAAAAAGGCGGCAACGTCAACCTGAGCAAGGAAGCGCCAGGCTTGTCCAAAATGGTTATCGGCCTCGGCTGGGACACCCGCGCCACCGACGGCGCCGCCTTCGACCTCGACGGCGCGGTGTTCCTGCTCAACGCCTCGGGCAAGGTGCGCTCCGACGCCGACTTCATTTTCTACAACAACCTCAAGTCGGCCGACGGCTCGGTCACCCACTCGGGCGACAACACCACCGGCGCCGGCGAAGGCGACGACGAAACCGTCACCATCGACCTGACGAGCGTGCCGGCCGACGTCGACAAGATCGCCCTGTGCGTGACCATCCACGAAGCGGAAGGGCGCCGCCAGAACTTCGGCCAGGTCTCGAAAGCCTTCGTGCGCTGCGTCAACGCCAGCGGCAACGCCGAGATCGCCCGCTACGACCTGTCGGAAGACGGTTCGACCGAGGCGGCCATGGTGTTCGGCGAAGTCTACCGCGCCGGCACGGACTGGAAATTCCGCGCCATCGGCCAGGGCTTCAAGGGCGGCCTCGGCCCCCTGGCCAAGAACTACGGCGTCAACGTCTAATCCAAATTGCTTGCGGCCGCCGCCTCCCGCCCGTGGAAGCCGGCCCGCGCTCTCTGAAAGGAAGTTCCATGCCAGTTTTTACAGTCACAGGCGACGTCGATCCGTTTCTGCACGTCTCGATGACGCAGGGCGAAACCATCTATTGCGAGTCCGACGCGATGGTGATGATGGAATCGACGCTCGACCTCAAGGGCAAGATGAAAGGTGGCTTGGGCAGCGCCCTGATGCGCACCTTTGCCAACGGCGAGTCGTTCTTCCAGCAGCACATCGAGGCGGTGCGCGGCGCCGGCGACTGCCTGCTCTCGCCCACCTTGCCGGGCGCCATGCAGATAGTCGATGTCGGCCCCAACAACTACATCATCAGCGACGGCGCCTTTGTCGCGGCCAGCAGCAAGGTCGATCTGAAGGTGCGCACCCAGAGCGTGGGCAACGCCCTGTTCGCCCAGAGCGGGGGTTTCTTCGTGACCGAAACCTCGGGCAACGGCCAGGTGGTGGTGTCGGGCTTCGGCTCGATGTCGGTGCTCGACGTCGAGCCGGGCAAGGACGCGATCATCGACAACTCGCACGTGGTGTGCTGGGACAGCACGCTGCGCTACGAGATTTCGATCACCACCGGCGCCAGCGGCGGTTTCCTGGGTAATCTGATCAACAGCCAGACCAGTGGCGAGGGCGTGGTCCTGCGGTTTTCGGGCCGCGGCAAAATTTATGTCTGTTCGCGCAACCGGGCCGCCTTCAAGGCCTGGACCCAGCAGGGTGCGCGCTAAACCAAGGAGTACTACATGTCAGTCAATCTGCAAAAAGGCCAGAAGATTTCGCTCGAGAAGGAAGCTGGCGGTTCGCTCAGCAAGGTCACCATGGGCCTGGGCTGGGACGCGATCAAGAAGAAGGGTCTGTTCGGCTTCGGTGGCAAGACCGAGGCGATCGACCTGGACGCCTCGTGCGTGCTGTTCGACGAGAACAACCGGCCGGTCGATTTCGTCTGGTTCCGCCAGCTCAAGAGCAAGGATGGCAGCATCGTCCACACCGGCGACAACCGCACCGGCGCCGGCGATGGCGACGACGAGCAGATCGTGGTCGATCTGTCGACCGTGCCGGCCAACGTCAAGTCGCTGGTCTTCACGGTCAACAGTTTCACGGGCCAGAACTTCTCGCAGGTCGAGAACGCGTTTTGCCGCATTGTGAATACAAGTAACCAGAAGGAAGTGGCGCGCTACGACCTGTCCGTGCAGGGCGCCCACACGGCGCAGATCATGGCCAAGCTGTACCGCCACAACGGCGAATGGAAAATGCACGCGATCGGCGAAAACGGCAGCGGCCGCACCTTCGACGATCTGATGCCGCAAATCACGCCGCACCTGTAATACCTAGCCTGCCGGCTGCGCCGCTTCGCTGAAGCCGCCGCAGTTGCAAGCGCCGGCACGCCGCCCATGCTGCCTCCTTGCCCCCGCGACCCCACGCCGGTCCCGGGGGCTTTTTTGTCGGTGATACGCTGCGGTGACGCGTCACAGTGCCCTCGTGAACCTTCGCCCCGTCGTTCCCGCGCAGGCGGGAATCCATGGCACATCAGCACAGCTGCCTGTATTCGGCCCCACAGCGCGCCGATCGCCCCGCCAGAAAACACCGTCTCCCACGCGCCACAAATCGCTTGACGCCACCTCCCAATATGTTTACTGTATTAGTTAATTAATACAGTAGAAAAACCAAATGAACAATCCAACCCTGAGTGCCATCCCCGCCGGTCTGCGCCACTACCTCCTGCTGTGGAACAGCCTGGTCGTCCTGCGCCACCCCGGCATGGTGCGCCGCCTGAAATGGGCGATACCGCCGCTGACGGCGCTGCTCATCGTCATCTCCGGCCTGGGCCACGGCGCCTGGCTGCCGGCGATCGAACGCAGCATGGTGCTGCCCTTGCTGGTCCTGATGGCGCTTGGCGGCATCATCCTCGTGCCCGGCGCGGTCGCGATGAGCACGCCCAGCCACGCGCTGCTGGTGCCGCATTTGCGCCAGCGCCTGATCCGCCTCGTCCTGCTGTTCTGGATCGTCTCGGTGCCGGCGGCGGCCTATCTCATCCTGGCCGGTCAGATGGGCTGGTGGGCCGGCACCCTGTACGTCGGCCTGCTGCTGGTCAGTCTGTGCGCATCGCGCGCGGGCCGGTTCCGCTTCATCGCGCTGCCCGTCCAGCTGTCGCTGACCGTGGGCACCATGTACTTCAAACATCTGCCGGCGGGCGTGGCGCAGTTTGTGTTCAGCGACGCCGGTCTCGCCGCCGGCACGCTGTTCCTGCTGGCGTTCGGATATCTGGCCTTGCGCTCCTTGTTCCCGGCGCGCGGCGACGGCAATGTCAATCCGGTGAACCTGGCGTCGGCCTTCTCGATCAAAACCTCGATGCGCATGGCCGGCAAGGTCGGCCGCAAGCTGTACGCCGGCGCGCTGCGGCGCGACTGCGATGGCGCCAGCGCGCCCCGTACCCTCGTCATGCACCTGTTCGGCCCGATGGGGCACTGGAGCCTGGCGCTGCTCTCGGCGGCCATGCTGCTCGGCGTCGCCCTGGGCGCCAAATTGTTGATGCTCGCCTTCGCCGGCGCCACCGCGCACGCCATGGTCGCCCAGTTCAGCTGGGCGCTGGCGCTGTTCTTCGGCCCGTTCGGCAGCGTCGGCTCGACGCGCCAGATGCTGTCCCATCTGCACGCCAGCAAGGTCGAACAGTCGCTGATCCGCCTGGCGCCGCGCTTCCCGCTCGCGCCTTCCAGCTTTAACCGCCAGCTCGCCGATGGCTTGCTGATCCGCTCGCTGACCGACTGGGCGCTGGGCACCGCCGCGCTGATGCTCGTGGTCGGCATCCTCGGCGGCGGCTTTTCCGCCCTCTGCCTGTGCGCCGCCGTGTGCGCCGTCGGCCTGCCGCTGCCCTGCGTGCTGCTGCGCGATTTCGCCCGTGGCAAGGACCACGGCGCGCTGCCGGAAATCGGCTGGTTCGTGCTGGGCGCGGCCCTGATCGTGGCGCTTGGCGTGCTCGCCTCCCTCGCGTTCGGGATCGCACCGCCGGCCGGCATTGTGCTCGCCGCGCTGCCGGTCAGCGCCGCCCTGATGCTGCCGCGCCGGCGCCGCATGCTGGCCGCGCCGCACGCCTTCCCGGTCGAAAGGATGGCATGACGGTCCATTCCGCCCACATCTTCTCGATCGCCACCGGCTCGTCCGAACCGATCTACCGCCAGCTGGTCGACCAGGTGCGCCGCATGGTGGCCGGCGGCCAGCTCGCGCCCGGCGACGGCATGCCTTCGGTGCGCGACATCGCCCAGGCCCTGACGCTCAACCCGATGACGGTGTCGAAAGCCTTCGGCATGCTCGAAATCGAAGGCGTGCTGACGCGCCGCCGAGGCCAGGGCATGGCGGTGGCCGACGCGCCGAAGCACGCGCACAGCCTCGACAGCCGCGCCGAACTGCTGCGCCCCACGCTGGAACGCGCCGCCCTCGAAGCGCGCCAGCTCGAACTTGACCCCGACACCGTCCTTGCCCTGTTCACAAAAATAATGAAAGACGCATCATGACCGACACCATCATCGACATTTCCGGTATCAGCAAATCGTTCGGCGCCTCGCCCGTGCTCGCCAATCTCGACTGGCGCGTCCGGCCCGGCCAGGTGATCGGCCTGTTGGGCCGCAACGGCGCCGGCAAATCGACCCTGATCGAATGCATGCTCGGCCTGCGCGACACCGACGCCGGCCGCGTGAGCGTCTACGGCGAGGAGGTCGAGAACCTGTCGGCCGCGGTGCGCGCCAACATTGGCTACGTGCCGCAGAAATCGGACCTGTTCGAGTGGCTCACGCCGGTCCAGATGCTCGACTACTTCAAGGCGCTGTACCCGCGCTGGAACGTGGCCAAGACCGAGGCGCTGCTGACGCGCTGGGGCTTC
>JBDSTZ010000142.1:0-28794 GCA_039927975.1 Massilia sp.
GTTGCGCTGCTCATTATTGCGACGCCCATTCGCCGGCAAGCTCGGCGCAGCCGGCGCCAGCTGCGCCGCCACCAGGTTGATCGCGCGGCCCACCGTCTTCGGCTCGTTGCGCACCTCAATCGTACCGCGCCGGCCGAAATGGTCATTCGGCACCACGGTCACGCCGTTCTGGCGGTAGTTCGGCGAGACGCCGCCGCGATTATCGTTCCAGGCGTGCTTGTTCACCCAGTCGAGGTGGTTGCGCGACATGCCGTAGGTCGGCACATAACGGTCGTGCGGTGCCAGCGGATACCAGCCCTGCGCCGGCCGCGAACCGCCGGTGCCGAAATTGACCGCCCAGTTGGTGCCGCCGACCCAGCCGACCAGCGCCGGCGACCACACCGGACGGCCGCTGTTGCGCCCCGGCGCCCAGGCCCAGCGCTGGTTCACCTGCACCCAGCGGCCGTAATGGAAGGGCGCGTAGCCCCACGGCGCGTTGTCGACCCAGGTCCAGCCCCATGGCGACACGTAGGTCCAGCGGCCGTCGCGGTAGGGCGCCCAGTCGTAGCCGACATTGCGCGGGATCCACAGCGGGCCGTATTCCGCATCGTCGCGCCACACGCCGTTCTGGTCGAGTTCCTCGTAACCAGTCATCTCGCTGGTGACATACTGCGCCGAAATCGAGTTCTCGTCGCGCTGGTCGCGCTGCAAGCTCCAGTCGTCGAAACTGTCGCGCGCGGCTACGCCGGTGAACACCTCGTCGCCGCGCAGTTCAGCGCGCTTGCCGGCGCGCACGATCAAGCGCGCACCGCCACCGCCGTCGAGCAGCGCCACGCCGTCGAACACATTGACCACGCTGGTGTTGGCCTGGCGGCCGGCGTCGATCCGGAAGCGGCCCGGCTGCTGCAGGCGCAGCGTGCCTTCCGGCGTGGTCAGCTCGAAGCCGTCGACCACTTCGGCGTTGCGCACTCGCAGGTTGACGCTGCCGTAGCGCAGGTTCAGGCGCAGGCTGTCGTCGTCGAGTTGAATGATTTCCAGCGCGGTGTCCGGCCCCAGCCGCACCGAGGTCGAGCCGACCCGGAATTCGGCGCGGCCGTCGCGCCCGGTGCTGATCCGGTTTTGCGAGGTTACTGGCCAGTTGAGCAGGGCGCCGGTGGCTTGTTCGCCCTCGTCGTCGTCGATGCTCACTTGTCCCTGGGTCAGCGAGACCCGTCCCACCCGCGTCGGCGCATCGTCGGCCAGGGCAAGCGACGACAAGGCCGACAACACCAGGATGGCGATGGTTTTTTTGATGCGAGTAGTCATGATTTGGCTCCAGGGACACGAACGCACACTGCGTCGAATGTCATTACAACGCGGCACACGCCGGGGGACAACAGGAATTACAAAACGTTGCATGTCGGCAGTGGCAATTGGCCAATACCACGCGTGCCAAGGCGTCAAGCCGGCGCCCCGCGCTTGACGAAAAACAGCGCGCCGCCCACCAGTACCAGCAGGCCGCCAAAAAAGCGGTTCTGCTTTTTCACCGCGCGGGCGTCGCGAAAAAAACCTTGCATCGACGACGCCAGAAAGGCGTAGCCATGCATGACGATGGTGTCGATGGTGCACATCGTCACCCCGAGGATCAGCAGTTGCGGCAGCAGGGCGGCCTGCTGCGAAATGAATTGGGGCAGCACGGCGACCATGAAAATGATGCCCTTCGGATTGGTCGCATTGGTCAGGAAGCCGGTCAGCACGCGCCGCCCGAAACCGGGCGCGGCGGCCAGCACCGGCGCCTTGTCGCTGGCCGGACCGACCTGCGCGCGCCACTGGCTCACGCCGAGATAAATCAGGTATAGCGCGCCGATCGTCTTGACGATATTGAACGCGACTTCGGACGCCAGCAGCAGCGAGCCGACGCCGGCGCCGGCGATCGTCAGGATCAGCAGCAGGCCGCATTGCAGGCCGAACACGGTGGCGCTGGCCTTGCGCAAGCCGTAGGCCAGGCCGTGCGACATCGACAGCACGGCGCCCGAACCGGGCGAGACGGCGATGATGGTGCCGGCGATGACGAAGGTGATCCAGGTGGAGAAACTCATGCGGACCGATCTGGTGGGGTGGACACGCGCGGCTTGCGGTAGCTGAGGTAGCTGGTGTACATACGGTGCGGTACGTGCGGTACAGTCGGGACCTGCGATGGGAGAGTTGCTGCGCCGGCGCCAGGCAAGCGCCGCCGCGCCGCAGACCCTGGCGCCATCAGCGCCGCGGCCCGCGCGCGGTGTCGAAAGTCTTACTTCTTCTTCGGATTGACAGCGGCCTTGAGGGTCGCGCCAGCCGAGAATTTTGGCGATTTCGATGCGGCGATCTTGATCGGTGCGCCGGTCGATGGATTGCGGCCCTTGCGTGCGGCGCGCTTGGCGACCGAGAACGTGCCGAAGCCGGTGATACCGACCGTGTCGCCTTTTTTCAGACGCTCGGTGATGATCTCGATGACCGTGTTAACCGCGCTGTTGGCTGCTGCGCCGGACATTTCTGTACGCTTCGCAAATTCTGCAATCAGTTCGCCTTTTTTCATTACTATCCTCCCGGGTTAAAAGAGCGGGAAGATTAGCATAATTATTGCCGCATGTAATAAATTCCGTGAAGCCGGCACAAAAGTAAGCCTTGCTGTGACAGGCCCGCAGCGTTTTTCGGTCACCCGCGTCGCCCCCTTCGCCGGCCCGCCGCGCGCGCGCTCGGGTAAGATATGTCTTTTCGACCATGGGGGAAGCAATAATGGCTGCAGGCAGTTTGCTCGCTTTGCTGGACGATATCGCCGCGATCCTTGACGACGTGGCAGTGATGAGCAAGGTCGCGGCCAAGAAGACCGCCGGGGTGCTGGGCGACGACCTGGCCCTCAACGCCCAGCAGGTCAGCGGCGTCAACCCCGACCGCGAATTGCCGGTGGTCTGGGCGGTCGCGCTCGGCTCGCTCAAGAACAAGGCCATCCTGGTGCCGGCCGCGCTGGCCATCAGCGCCTTCGCGCCGTGGCTGATCACGCCGCTGCTGATGATCGGCGGCGCCTTCCTGTGCTTCGAGGGCTTCGAAAAGCTGGCCCACAAATTCCTCCACAGCGCGCAGGAAGACGCGCAGCGCCACGAGCAACTGGCGCAGGCGCTGGCCGACGGCGAGGTCGACATGTGTGCGCGCGAGCAGGACAAGATCAAGGGCGCGATCCGCACCGACTTCATTCTCTCGGCCGAGATCATCGTCATCGCGCTCGGCACGGTGGCGGCGGCGCCGTTCGGCCAGCAGGTCGCGGTCTTGTGCGCGGTCGCCATCTTCATCACCGCCGGGGTGTACGGCCTGGTGGCCGGCATCGTCAAGCTCGACGACGCCGGCCTGCACCTGAGCAAGAGCGGCAACGGCGCCGTGCGCGCCATCGGCGCGATGCTGCTGGCCGGCGCGCCGCTGCTGATGAAATTGCTGACTGTGCTCGGCACCGTCGCCATGTTCATGGTCGGCGGCGGCATCATCGTGCACGCGGTCGGCGCCCTGCACCACCTGCAGGACAGCGTGGCGGACGCCGCCGCCGGCGTGGCCGGGGTCGGCGCACTGCTCGGCCCGGTCGCGCCGGCGTTGTTCGACGGCGTCGCTGGCATCGTCATCGGCGCCCTGGTGTTGCTGGTGGTGACGCTCGGCGGCAAGCTGTTCGGCAAGCGCCAGCCTGCGCACTGAAACTGCTCCACTGAGGCCGCTCCACTGATACTGCTCCACTGAGGCCGCTCCACTGAAACTGCTCCACTGAGGACGCTCCATTGACGCAACGCCACTGACAGCGCTGCGCCGAGGCGAGTCCTCCAGCCTGCCGCCCCGCGCAGGTCCATTTCCACCGGTTCGCCCTGACAGCCCTTTTGGCGCCCGTCAGCGCCGCCAACGGAACCTCTCGCCTTCCAAATGCTCAAACCGTTTTGGACGTGGACGAGGGCTATATGGACGAGCTCCAACAACGCCTGCATTTTGCATTGGCAACGGCGCACATGGCGATATGGGATTCGACGGTCGTCGATGGCGACATCCGCGCGGGCGAGGTAAACTGGTCGGCCGAGGGCGCCACGCTGCTCGGCCTGCCCACCGAGGCCCTGCGCCAGCCTTTCCGCGAGTTTCTCGGCTTCGTGCACCCCGACGACCGCGACGGCCTTACCGCCACCATCCAGCAACGCGTCAACGAATGCGCCGACTACGAGGTCGAATACCGGGTCCGGCACGCCGACGGCGCCCTGCGCTGGCTGGCCGCGCGTGCCCAGACCGTGTGCGGCGAGGACGGCGCTATCCGCACCCTCGGCATCATCTGGGACATCACCGAACGCAAGCAGCAGGAGCTGGCCCTGTTCGAACAAAAAGAGCTCGCCGAAGTCACCCTGAGCTCGATCGGCGACGGCGTCATCACCACCGATTCGCTCGGCCGCACGCGCTTCCTGAACCGCACCGCCGAACAACTGACCGGCTGGACCACCGAACTGGCCGCCGGCGTCAACATCGGCCAGGTCATGCGCATCGTCAACGACGCCACCGGCGAGGAAGCCGAAAACGTCGCCCACAAATGCCTGCGCCTGCGCCAGTCGGTCGGCCTGTCGGCGCACAGCCACCTGGTCACGCGCGAGGGACGCCGGGTCGCCATCGAGGACTCGGCGGCGCCGATCTGGTCGAAGGACGGCGAAGTGCTCGGCGTGGTGGCGGTGTTCCACGACGTCAGCCACGAACACAAGCTGGCCCACCAGATCAGCTGGCAAGCGGCCCACGACGGCTTGACCGGCCTGATCAACCGGCGCGAGTTCGAAGCCACCATCGCCGCCGCGCTCGCCACCGCCAAGGAAGAAAGCCACGCCCACGCGCTGCTGTTCATGGACCTGGACCGCTTCAAGATCATCAACGACACCAGCGGCCACGGCGCCGGCGACCTGCTGCTGCAACTGCTGGCCAAGATGCTGCAAACCCACCTGCGCGAGAGCGACGTGCTGGCGCGCCTGGGCGGCGACGAGCTGGGCGTGCTGCTCAACTGCTGCCCGCTGCAGCAAGCGCTCACCCGCGCCGACGAGCTGCGCCGCGCCATCAAGGAATTCCGCTTCGTCTGGGACCGCCGCAGCTTCGAGCTGGGGGTTTCGATCGGCCTGGTCGAAATCGATGAAAACAGCAAATCGATGACCGAGCTGCTGATCGCCGCCGACCAGGCGTGCTACCTGGCCAAGGAGCAAGGCCGCAACCGGGTTCACGTGTACCACGAGTCCGACGTGATGCTGGGGCGCCGCCACGGCGAAATGCTGTGGGTCTCGCGCCTGAACGACGCTTTCGCCCAGGACCGCTTCCGCCTGTTCGTCCAGCCCATCGTCGGCACCGGCCACGGCGCGCAGGCCAACGGCGCGCCGCACGACGAGGTGCTGGTGCGCATTGCCGAGGGCAAGGGCGGGCTGATCCTGCCGGGCGCCTTCATCCCGGCCGCCGAACGCTACGACCTGATGGCCCCGCTCGACCGCTGGGTCATCGCGCGCGTGTGCCGCCACGTGCACGAGGAGCAGGTGCGCGAAGCCGCAGCCCTGGCCGGCGGCGCGCAGGGGGCGGCGAGCGCCGGGGCGCGGCTGTATTCGATCAACCTGTCGGGCACCTCGCTCAACGACGACGGCATGTTCGACCACATCACGCGCCAGTTTTCCGATTTCCAGATCGACCCGGCGCGCATCTGCTTTGAAATCACCGAGACCGCCATCATCGCCCACCTGACCAAGGCGCAGGAATTCATGGCCCGGCTGCGCGCGCTGGGCTGCCGCTTCTCGCTCGACGACTTCGGCAGCGGCCTGTCCTCGTTCGCCTACCTGCGCTCGCTGCCGGTCGACTATCTGAAAATCGACGGCGTGTTCGTGCGCGACATCGCCACCAACGAGATCAACCGCGCCATGGTCAAGGCCATCAACGAGGTCGGCCACGTGATGGGCATCGCCACCGTCGCCGAGTACGTGGAGGACCAGGCCACCTTCGACATCGTGCGCGAGCTGGGCATCGATTACGCCCAGGGGCACGCGGTGGGGCAGCCGCGTCCGCTGGAAATGGCGTGAGGCCGGCGCCGCCGCGTGCATCGGGCGGGCAAGCGGCGCCGGGGGACGCACACGGCCTTGTGTGCTGGCGACGGAGCGGCTGGACAACAATCGCCATGCGGCCTGCTGGCAACAGGAGAGCAATCGTCAGCTTGCCGCCCGCGCCGCTTCAACAAACCAGCTCAGAGCGCCGTCAATTGCCCGCGCGCCCTTTGCATCAGGTTGAGGCCGTCGCGCACCGCCCAGGCGAGCGAACCGGCTGCCATCGCGCTCATCACCCAGCTGGCCCAGCCGTAGTCGGCGCGCGGCAGGGCGCTCGGCAAGGCGTGCCAGCCGATCAGGGTCTGCGCCAGCAGCGTCATCACGACGCCCAGGTTGACGAACAGGAAAACATGCGCCACCCGCTCGGTCGGCGGCAACACGCGGGTGTCGCCTTCGATCACGGTGTCGCGGGTCGACACCACCAGCTCGGCGAGAAACAGCGCCACGATCCACCAGGCAAACTGGCCGTGCCACTCGAGCCAGGCCAGCGAAAAGAAGATGGCGGCGAACAGCAGTTCGCGCGCGCAATGGAGCTGCTGCTCCGGGCCGGCGTTGGGCTGGGACGGCAGCTTGGCGATGAGCTCGTGGTTGAGCACGACATCGGTGCCGCCAATAATGCCGTGCACCATGAGCGCGTAGACGAATGCGGGCACGCTGACTCCTTCTCGCTTAGACTATGGTCTCGGTTGCGGGTCTCTGGTCTCGGTCGTTAGCCTTGGTCGCCGGTCCCGGTCAGTTTCGCCGGCACAGCATGGCGCCGCCGGCCAGGCCGAGGCCGAAGGCGGTGTAGACCAGCGCCAGCGCCGGTTTGGACAGATGTTTTTCGTAGCCGGGTTCGAGCCGGCGCGGCGTCAGCTTGTAGTCGGTGAAGCAGGCCACGGCCGAGGTGGCGAGGGCCGCGCCGACCGTGGTCGCCGTGTCCTTGCGGTCGAGCCTGGGGCCCATGAAGCGCTCGAACAGCACCGCCCAGAAGGTGGCGCTGGCGTGATGAATGATGAAGCCGGGCAGGGTGTAGCGCAGCGAGGCCTCGTGATGGCCGGCCGCCTTGTCGCCCCAGATCCAGTGGCTGACGGCATTGGTCGGGGCGAACATGCTGCCGGTGCCGGCCTTGCCGAGCGCCGCCAGGGCGGCGGTCGACAACAGGCTGGCGGTGGCGCCCGAGACGGCGCCGCGTTGCAAAGAACTTGTCCAGTTTTCCTGGCTTTTTTCCATGATGGCCTCGCGCTCGAAGTGGGGTGGCGAAAAATGAAAATACGAACCTTATTTGCTGCGAACCTTACTTTGAACCTTGCACTTGAATACTTGGCGCGACATGCCCGCCTCGCAGGGATCGCGCCGCCGTCCCGTGTTAGCGTGCGGACGGCCGCTTGCAACAAGAAAAAGTTCACAGGAGCAGAATGCGTATCTTGCTGACAGGATCAACCGGATTGCTGGGCCGCGCGCTGGCGACGGCCTTGCTGGCCGAGGGCCACGAACTGGTGTGCGCGGTGCGCAAGGCGCCGCCTGCCGCCCGGCCGGGCGAGCGATTCATCCATGCCGACTTCACCAAGGATACCGACAAATCCGTTTGGCTGGCGCGCCTGGCGCAGATCGACGTCGTCGTCAACGCGGTCGGCATTTTTCGTGAATCGGGCGGCCAGCGCTTCGACACCTTGCACACCGCCACACCGTGCGCGCTGTTCGCCGCCTGCGCCGAGATCGGCACTGTTCAACAGGTGGTGCAAGTGTCCGCGCTGGGCGCCGACAGCGCCGCGCGCAGCCGCTACCACCTGAGCAAGAAGGCGGCCGACGACTACCTCGCCATGCTGCCGGTGAACTCGGCCATCGTCCAGCCCTCGCTGATCTACGCCAGCGGCGGCGCCAGCGCGCGCGTGTTCCGCACGCTCGCCAGCATGCCGCTGTGCCCGCGCTTCGGCAAGGCGCCGCAACTGGTGCAGCCGATCGACCTCGACGACGCGGTCGCCGCTATCGTCAAGCTGATCGATGAAGCACTGGCGCGGGCGGCGGCGCCCGAGCCGCAGCGCATCGCCCTGGTCGGGCCGCAAGCGATGCCCTTCACCGACTACCTGGCGTTTCTGCGCGCGGCGATGGGCATGGGCCGCCTGCGCGTGCTGCCGCTGCCGTCTGCGCTGGCGCGCATGGCGGCGGCCATCGGCGGGCTGCTGCCCGGCAGCCTGCTCGACCCCGAAGCGCTGGCCATGCTCGACCGCGGCAATAGCGCCGACCCGGCCGCCACCACCCGCCTGCTGGGCCACCCGCCGCGGCCGGTGACCGACTTCGTGCGCGAGCCGCGCTCCGAGCGCCAGCAAGCCAAGCTGGGCTGGCTGCTGCCGCTGCTGCGCCTGTCGATCGCGGCGGTGTGGATCGGCACCGCCATCGTGTCGGCGCGCTACCCCCTGCAGGCGAGCTACGAGCTGCTCGCGCGCAGCGGCGTGCAGCACGCGCTGCAGCCCTTGATGCTGGCCGGCGCGATCGGCCTCGACCTGCTGCTGGGCCTGGGTACCCTCCTGCTCGCGCGGCGCCGCCGGTTGTGGCAATTGCAGTTGGCCCTGATCGGTTTCTACACCGTGGTGATCGCCGTGCGCCTGCCTGAATTCGTCTGGCATCCCTACGGACCGCTGCTCAAGAACCTGCCGATGCTGGCCGCCATCTGGCTGCTGCTCGAACTCGAGGAAGAATGAATGGAATACATCATCGTCAAGTGGCTGCATATCCTGTCGTCGACTTTCCTGTTCGGCACCGGAATCGGCTCGGCGTTCTACATGCTCTTCGCCAATATCAGTCGGGACGTGCGAGCCATCGCCGTCGTCGCGCGCTACGTCGTGATCGCCGACTGGCTGTTCACCGCCACCACCGCCGTGATCCAGCCCGTGACCGGCTTCTACCTGATCCACTTGGCCGGCTTTCCGCTGCACAGCCGCTGGATCATGTGGTCGCTCGCGCTGTACGTGCTGGCCGGCGCCTGCTGGCTGCCGGTGGTGTGGATCCAGATTCGCTTGCGCGACATGGCGCAGGCCGCCGTGCGCGACGGCACCGAATTGAGCGCGGCCTACTGGCGCCTGATGCGCATCTGGGTAGCGCTCGGCATCCCCGCCTTCCTCGCCTTTGTCGTGATCTTTTACTTGATGGTGGCGAAACCGGCATGACGACACCGATGCAGCGCTACAAGAACCAGCAGGGCGATTCGGGCGTCACGGCCTACGCGCTCGAACCCGAGGCCATCCGCGTGCGCTTCGCCGACGGCGCGACCTATCTGTACACCTGGCAGAGCGCCGGCCGCGACAAGGTCGAGCAGATGAAACGCCTGGCGCGCGATGGCCGGGGCTTGTGCAGCTACATCAGCCGCGAAGTGCGCGACGCCTACGCCGCCAAACTGTGAATGCGAAGCCAACGGGCCGAACGTGTTCTGCTTGTGCGAATCCGCCGAAGCCGGTAATGTTGCGTGTAGAAAAATAGCGATCCAGCCGGCGTATTGACCGCCCGGCGCCAACACCCCGACAGATCAACAATGAGAACAATCAAGGAGACTCGATGAACAATTGCCTGCAAATGGTTAATCGTTTTCGTAAAGACAAGCCCGTCCTGAGCGCGCTGGTTTTCAGCCTGGCTATGGCCGGGATGGCCCAGGCGGCCACGCCTGCCACAGCCGCCAAGATGCTTGAAGTGCAGCCCTGGGGCAGCACCGCGGACGGCGTCAAGGTCGACCGCGTGACGGTCCAGAACAAGAATGGCATGCGCCTGACTTACACCGACTACGGCGCCAGCCTGGTGGCCGTCGAAGTGCCCGACCGCAACGGCAAACTGGCCAACGTCATCATCAGCCTGC
This sequence comes from Massilia sp., assembly GCA_039927975.1. Lineage (GTDB taxonomy): Bacteria > Pseudomonadota > Gammaproteobacteria > Burkholderiales > Burkholderiaceae_D > JBDSTZ01. The sequence continues at coordinate 9,895 of JBDSTZ010000142.1, forward strand.
CCGACTTGCCGACCTACCTGAAATCGAAGCGCCGCTTCGGCAGCGTGGGCCGCTACGTCGGCCGCATCGGCGGCAACCGCTACACGCTCGACGGCAAGGAAGTCGACCTCAATCCGCCCAAGGACGCCGCCCCGGCGGTCGGCTACGAGCGCCGCATCTGGAAGCGCAGCGACTTCCAGGACGCCAACTCGGCCGGCTCGGTCTTCACCATGGAAAGTCCGGCCGGTGACCAGCAATTCCCCGGCGCCCTGACCGTCAAGGTCACCTACCGCCTGCTGCGCAACAGCAATGAATTCCAGATCGAGTACAACGCCAGCACCGACGCGCCGACCGTGCTCAACCTGACCAACCACAGCTACTACAACCTGGCCGGCGCCGGCACCCCGGGCCTCTCCACCCACCGCTTCCAGATCAACGCCGACCGCTACGTCGAGCTCAAGGACAAACTGCCGACCGGCAAACTGCCGAGCGTGGCCGGCACCCCGCTCGACTTCCGCAAGGCGACCGACATCAACGAGCGCCTGGCCAAGCCGTCCGAGCTGCTGGGCGATCCGCCCGGATTCGACCACGGCCTGGTGTTCTCCAAGCCGCTCGGCAAGTTCGACAAGGTTGCCGTGATCGAGGACACGGCCAGCGGACGGCGCATGGAAGTGCGCACCACCGAGCCATCGGTGCAGCTGTTCAACGGTTCGAGTTTCGACGGCAGCGAAAAGGGGCCGGAGGGCCGCGCCTGGGTCGCCGGCGACGGCTTCGCTTTCGAGACCGAACACCTGTCGGACAGCCCGAACCACCCGAACTTCCCGTCCACCGCGCTGTATCCGGGCAAACCGTTCAAGGCACTGACCACGTTCCGCTTCTCTGTCGATAAATCCGCCAAAAAATAAGCGCAGGAACCCATGAAAATCAAGACACTGGTCCTCGCGCTGGCGATGGCGAACCCCATGTTGGTGGCAACGAGCGCACGCGCCGCGACGGTCGGCATCAACCAGCCCGCCGAAGCGATCACGGCCGAGCGCATCGCCGCCCTGCCGGACAAGGAGCGCGCGGCTTGGCAAGCCTACCTGGCGCGCTCGCAGGCGCAGGAAAAGATCGACCGCGCGAGCCTGGCGGCGGAACTGCCGGCTGGCCAGGCGACGCCGCCGCTGCCAGAGAAATCGCATGGCAACGACATGCCGCTCGACCGCAGCGCTGCGTGGTATGGCTCGGCCGAGGCGCGCCACGTGGCCGACGTGATCGTCAGCTTCCAGACCCCGGGCGGCGGCTGGAGCAAGAACATGCGCCGCAACGGCACGCCGCGCCTGCCGGGACAGTCCTACACCGGCAACAACCTGTCGGCGTATCTGGGCGAGAACGACTTCGACGCGCCGCGCGACCGCAGCTGGAACTACGTCAGCACGCTCGACAACGACGCCACCATCACCGAAATGCGCTTCCTCGCGCGCGTGGCCTCGCAGGCGCCGGGCAAGGACGGCGACGCCTATCGCCAAAGCTTCATCAAGGGCGTCAACTACGTGCTGGCGGCGCAGTTTCCCAATGGCGGCTGGCCGCAGGTATGGCCACTCGAAGGCGGCTATCACGACGCCATCACCTTCAACGACGGCGCCGCCGTGCATGCCGCGCAGATGTTGAGCGAGGTGGCGTCCGGCAAAGGCGACTACGCCTTTGTGCCGGCCGAGCTGCGCGCCCGCTTCGCCGAGGCGCAGACGCGCGCGCTGGCCAACATCCTGGCGTCGCAAGTGGTGGTCAACGGCAAGCGCACGGTCTGGGGCCAGCAGCACGACGCGCTCACGCTCAAGCCGGTGGCCGGGCGCAATTTCGAACCGCCCGCGCTGGCCTCGGCCGAAAGCGCCGGCGTGCTGATGTATTTGATGAGCCTGCCGAATCCGTCGAAGGAAGTGGTCGAGTCGGTGCGCGCGGGAATCGCTTGGCTAAAAGCGACCGCGATCCACAACAAGGCCTGGGTCGCCGGCGCCACGCGGGAAGAGGGCCGCCACGTGGTCGACACCAATCAGGATTCGCCGATCTGGGCGCGCTATTATGACGTCGCGAGCGCCAGGCCGGTATTCGGCGACCGCGACAAGACCCTACACGACAAGGTCGATGAACTCAGCCTGGAGCGGCGCAACGGCTATGCGTGGTACAACAACGGCGCGCAGCGGGCCTTGCAGCTGTATGCGGAGTGGGCGAGGGCGCATCCGCTCTGAGTTTTTCAACCCCGTCAACCCAAGGCGAGGCCATGAAAGTGTTTGCGGACTACCTGGCGGCCATCGGCGATCCGCAACAGCGCGCCCGCACGGCCGAGGTGCTGGACTGGGTCGCCGCGCGCTTTCCCCAGCTGGCGCCCCGGATCGCGTGGAACCAGCCGATGTTCACCGATCACGGCACCTTCATCATCGGTTTCAGCGTCGCAAAACACCATCTGGCGGTGGCGCCGGAGCGCGCCGGCATCCTGCAATTTTCCGAGGACATCGCGCGGGCCGGCTATGAACACAGCAAGCAGCTGGTGCGCATCAAGTGGGACAAGCCGCTCGATTTCTCCCTACTCGAGAAGATGATCGCGTTTAACGTGCGCGACAAGGCGGACTGCGCCAGCTTCTGGCGCTAGCGCTCACGCGCATTCCGCTTCTTCGGCCAGCTCCGCCGGCCTCACGTTCTCCGGATTCTTCAGCATCCCGAACAGATAGCCGGTATCGACCACCTGCACCAGCAGCGCGCCTTCATTCGCCATGATCACCTGCTTGACCAGCATGCCATTGCCCATGCTCGCCAGAGGCGTCGGGATGATCTGCGCGGCGTCGAACTTGGCCACGCCATGCAGCTCGCTTACCATCAGGCCGACCGCGTGCTCGCCATGCCTGACCACCACCACCTGGGTGCTGGTGTCGACCTGGGTCGGCTTGCCCGAGATGAGTGCGCCCAGGTCGAACACCCACACGAAGTCGTGTGCTACCGCGCCGCTGTCCAGTTCAAGGATGCCCACCCTTTCCGCCGCCGCCCCCATCGTGATCGACGCCACCTTCGACGCCGGCAGCGCTTCGCAGACCTGCTCGGCGTCGATCGCGAACAGCGCGCCGTCGATGAAGAAGGTGGCGAATTCGTCGCTGCCGGTGCTGGTCGCGTCGCTCTCCAGCAGCGCCACGGTCTTGCGCCCACCCGAAGCCGTCTCGCGCACCAGGCCGAAGGACTCGATCACCACCGCGATGACATCGGCGCGGTAGCCGTCCGACACCTTGAACTCGCGGTAGCCATGCGACACCGTGCAGCCCATCACGGCGTAATGGTCGTCGTGGGTCAGCACGCAGGAGCCGCTGGCGCCGCTGCCCAGGTCGAGCATCGCCGGGTCGATGTCGAGCGTGGCGCCGATCGGCCGGCTGGCGTCGGTGCTGGCGACGATGGTCGCGTCGCGGTCGATGAAGAAGGCCTGCACCTCTTCGCGCCCGCTCAAGGCGCCGCGCAACATGGCGTCGAACTCGGTGCGGGCGTTGAAGACGATGCCGATCCCGCCCGTCACCTCGTTCGGATTGGCCGGGTCGCGCATCGCCGCGTGGTAGACATAGGTCGGCTCGCCGCCGTACAGCGCGCTGCTCTCGAACGGCGTGACGTAATAATCCTGCTCGCTGCGCAGCGCCAGCACCTGCTGCAAGGTGGCGCTGTCGATCGTCGCCGCCTCGTTGCCGTTCGAAGCCGCCACCACCATGCCATTGCGGTCGTAGACAAAGATGGTGGTGTACACCGTGTACAGGCTGTTGATGTAGCCGAGGATGCGCTCCATGCGCGCGCGCCGGTCCGGCACATCGCCCGCCAGCAGGGTGCGCAGCTCGGGCGACAGGGCCCACCAGCGGCAGTCGTTGGCGCGCTCGTACAGGTTGCGGTCGAGCAGATCGACCAGCAGGTGCGAGACGAATTCGCCGTCGCGCAGGCGGCTCGCCAGCACGGTCTCGAACATGTCGCGGATCGATTGCGCGAACAGCGCGTTGCTGCGCGCACCGGTCTCGCTGATCTGCTCCAGGATGGCTTTCAAGCGCACCATGTCGCCGCCGCGGCCGGCCGTCAGCACCTGGCCGTTCCACACCACGCGGCGGATCATTTCGGCCGCGCCCATGATCTCGAACAGCGGCGGGCAGAACGAGCGCGCGTGCGACAGCAGGCCGTCGGCCCATTCCGGCGCCAGGTTGGCCAGCACGGTGCTGTCGATGCTGCCAAAGGCGACGTCGAGCGGAATCATGACCTGGCCCTGCCAGCCGGCCGGCCCTGGATAGCCCTGGTAGCCTTCCGAGGTGGCGGTGCGCACCAGGTACTGGCGGCCGCCGAAAATCAGCAGGGTCGGACAGCCTTCGCGGTTGACCGGCACCTTGGCGCCACGCGGCATCCACAGCGGATCGGCGCTGGCCAGCACGCGGTTGTCGGCGTCGAGCAGCACCATGTTCGAGCGCTCGGACTGGTCGCGGTGGGTGCGGAAGATGCCGGCCATTTCCTCTTCAAACGCGAAGCACAGGCATAGCAGACCGACCACCGCGCCGTTGTCCGGATGGCACACGCGGCGCGAGTAGATCAGCGCTTCGCGCTTGGCCGGGCGCAGGTCCGAGTGGCGGAAGGTCTCGACCCAGCTGTCCGACGCCAGGGTGGCGGCGATCAGTGGATCGTGGCTGCCTTCGAGCGGGGTGGTGTCGTCGATCTGCACCAGCACGTTGCCGTGCAGGTCCAGCAGGATGATTTCGTCGTACACGGTGTACTTACTGCGGTAGGCGCGCAGGCGCAATCGCATGGCGTCGGCGTCGTCGGTCTGGCCGGCGACAAACGCGCACACCTCGCGGTCGGTGGCCAGGAAGCCGACATCGGCGGTGCGCTCGTACAGGTTGCGCACCACAATGTCGATCACGTACTGCGCCTTGGTGGCCAGTTCGGCCATCACATTGCCCATCTTCTCGCGCGTGAGGCTCTCGACCAGCTCGTCCTCCAGCTCGGTGAAGCCGGCGCGCGTGGCCGCCATCGCCGGCAGGATCGCCTTGGCCTCGGCCGGGCAGTTCATCTTGGCCGACGATTCGATCATCCGCCACATGAGGTTCAGTTCGTGCAGCGAACGTTCGCACTTGCCGACGTCCGGCATGAAGGGCAGGAAGGTGTCGACGGAGAAGGGCGGACAGGTGTTCATGTTGGCAAACCCCGGTAGGTTGGATTGAGTGTCGGCTTGAGCTTGGGCGGCGCCGGCAGGCGCACCAGGCGCGCCATCGGCATCGGCCGGCCCAGCAAGTAGCCCTGGATCAGGGTGCAGCCGAACTGGCGCAGGAAGCCGAACTGCTCGTCCGTCTCGACGCCCTCGGCGATCACCCGCATCTTCATGTTGCGGCCCAGGTCGAGGATGGTGCGCACGATGGCGCAATCGTCGCGGTCGTGCGGCACGCCGGCCATGAACAGGCGGTCGATCTTGAGCGAGGTGATAGGCAGCTTCTTGAGCATCGACAGCGAGGAGTAGCCCATGCCGAAGTCGTCCAGGCTGATTTCGAAGCCGAGCTGGCGCAGCTCCTGCATGATCGGCAGCGACTTGTTCACGTGCTTCATCACCACGCCCTCGGTCAGCTCGAGGCAGATGTGCTGCGGCTTGACGCGCGCGGCCGACAGGATCGCCACCAGTTCGCGCGGCAGCTCGGGGTCGAGGAATTCGGGCGCCGCCATGTTCACGTGCACGCACAGCGCCGGATGGCCGGCCGCCAGCATCTGCGGCAGGTCGCGGCAGACCTGCTCGACCACCCAGCGGCCCAGGTGGACGATGAAGCGGCTTTGCTCGGCGATCGGAATGAATACATGCGGCGGCACGATCTCGCCGTTGGCCTTGCGCCAGCGGATCAGCGCCTCGGCAGCCACCACGTGCTCGCCCGAGCTGTCGAAGATCGGCTGGTACTCGAGGAAGAATTCATTGCGCGCCAGCGCGTAGTGCAGCTCCGACATCAGGGTCAGCTGGCGCGCCATCTCCAGCTGCTGGCGGCTGCTCTCGCCGTTGAAGTGGCTGGCCAGGTTGCGGCCGTTGCGCTTGCTCAGGTACATGGCGGCGTCGGCCGCGTGCAGCAGTTCGGCGGTGCCGCCGCCGTGCTGTGGAAAGATGCTGATGCCGATGCTGGCCGAGACGCTCAGTTCGTGCTGGCGGTAGGAGAAGCGCGCGCGCGCCGCGTGCAGCACCTGCTCGGCCACCTGGTCGATCTCGTCGAGGTCGGTGCCGGGCAACGAGATGATGGCGAATTCGTCGCCGCCCAGCCGGCCGATGCGCCAGCCGGGCGGCGCGATGCGCAGCAGGCGCTGGGCGAATTCGGTCAGCACCAGGTTGCCGGCCTCGTGGCCGAAGGCGTCGTTGATCGGCTTGAACTGATCAAGGTCGACGAACAGCACGCCGAAGGTGTGGCCGGCCGGATTGCGCCGGCAGGCCTGGTCGAGCATATGGTGGAAGTGGCGCCGGTTGGCGAGGCCGGTCATCTCGTCGGTCTGGGCCAGCAGGCGGATGCTCTCCTGCTGGGTCACGCGCTGCACGGTCTGGGCGATCAGCGCGCTGATCGACTCGGCCAGGCCGGGCAGCTGGGCTTCGCGCTGGCGCGGCATGTCGCTGAAAAACTCGAGCACGCCGGGGTTGCGCAGGCTGCCGTCAGGACCTAGGAAGGTGACCGGAAAAAAGTAGGCCGACTGCAGCGCGCAGGCGCGCGCGGCGTCGATCCGCTTGAAGTCGAACTGGCTGCCGGCGTCGTCGATCCACTGCGCGTTCCCGCTGGCCCAGACCTTGCCGACCAGGCCCTCGCCGGCGGCGAACACGATGCGCTCGCTGGCCTGCTTGAAGGGCGCCAGTTCGCGGTCCGGCGAATGCCAGCTGTAGCGGCAGCGCAGCACGTCCTCGTGGCCGGCGCGCTGGTCGAGCGCCCAAAAGGCGCCCCATTCCCAGCCCAGGTCCTCGCACACCAGCTGGATGATCTTGACGATCGCCTCGTCGACGGTGTCGGTGCCGACCAGGTACTGGGTCAGCGCGAAGTTGAACTTCTTGCGCATCGCCGCGTGCTTGGCGAAGGTGATATCGGTGAGCATGCCGGCGACGATGCCGGTGTCGCCCACGTGGACCGGGCGCAGTTGCAGCCAGCGCAGACGCTGGCCGAGGCCGACCACGCGGAATTCGCATTCGACCCGGCCACCGCCGGCGGCCAGCGCGGCCCGCAGCTGCGGCAGGTCTTCCGCCTTGACGTGCGCGAGGCAGCTGTCGAGCGAGGCGCCTTGCGGCACTTCGAGCAGGCGCGCGGCCACCGGCGAGAGGGCGATGCGGCAGCCGCCGGCGTCGAGCCACCAGCGCCCAAGGCCGGCGATTTCGTCGGCCGGATCGCGCCGCATCGCTTGCGCGCGAGCGGCGTCCCAGGCGGTGCCGGCGATGGCCGCGATGGCGGCGATGGCGGTGCTGGTTTCACATTTCATGCTGGTGCCCTGCCTGTCGCTGACTGTTTCCACGTCTATTCCTACTTGCTCTGCACCAATTTGGTGCGGATTTCCGGTAATGCGTAATCACATCGAGAACGGAACGCATTGATTTGGCGCAATCGTCCGTCGATGTCAAAGGCTGAACTTGGCATGTCGCAATTTTTGTGCCATGCAGCAATCCAGGAAAATCGGTTACGCGTACCTGTGTGAATCCAAATGCGCCGATACGGCCCGCCGCCATTAGGGAAAAGCATTTACAAAAAGTGCTTTTACGCTATTGCAACGTGTTAATATCGCTTCACTTTTTTTGTTAAGCGATTTTTGGGCGATCATGAAGAAGAAGGTTCCAACCATCCGTGACGTCGCCGCGCTGGCCGGCGTATCGACCGCGACAGTGTCCAAATACGTCAATGGCGCGCAGCGATTCTCGCCGCCGGTCGAAGCGGCGATCAAGGCCGTCATCTCGCAGCTCGGCTATCGCTCCAATCCGCTGGCGCAATCGATGATCACCGGGCGCACCAAGACGATCGGCCTGTCGGTGCTCGACGTCAGCAATCCGCACTTCTCGAGCATCGTCAAGGGCGCCAACCGGGTCGCGCTGGCGCATGGCTACGCGCTGCTGCTGGTCGACTCGGACGAAACCCCGAGCCGCGAGCGGCCGCTGCTCGAAGCCTTGAGCCGGCGGGTCGACGGCATGATCGTCTTCTCGCGCATGCAGGAAGCGGAGATGGGCTGGATCGCGGAACTCGGCAAACCGCTGGTGATGTTCGGCAGCCTGTCCGAATTGAAGCTGCCGACCGTGAGCAGCGACGAGCACCTGGGCGGCTACATGATCGCGCGCCACCTGGTCTCGCTGGGGCACAAGCGGGTGGCCTACCTGGGCTTTTCCAAATCGCGGCGCGACCAGGAACGCCTGGGCGGCGTGCGCGACTGCCTGACCGCGCATCAAATGGTGCCGACCGTGTTCGACGCCAAGGCGCCGTCGGCGGCCGAAGGGGAGCGCTTCTGTTCCTCGATCATGCTCGGCACCGGTCATCCGGACGCGCTGATCTGCTACAACGACTTGATGGCGATGGGCTTCATGAAGACCGCGCAGACGCTCGGCTTCAAGGTGCCGGCCGATATCTCGGTGGCCGGCTTCGACAATATACAGTACGGTAACTACACCAATCCGGCCCTGACCTCGGTCGACCTGCAGAGCGAATACATGGGCGCCTCGGCGATGGAAAAGCTGCTGGCGACGATCGCCGGCAAGCCCGCATCCGACGAGACCAAGATCGCGCCGCAACTGGTGCTGAGGGATTCGACGACCAGCCGGCTGTAGGCCGGACGCCGTCCATAAAAAGCGCGCTGCCGTCCGGTAGCGCGCTTTTTTTATGCCGCTATCCGTCGCTAGCCGGCCCGCTTGAACGCGACGCAGCGCGCCAGCGTGGCGTCGGCGCCCTGGCGCAGCAGGCCGATGTCGGTGATCACCGCCACATAATCGAAGCCTGCCCGGATATACGCTTCCGACAGCTGCGGGTCGGCCATCAGGATGCCGATCGGCTTGCCGGCCGCGTGGCTGCGCGCCAGCACGTCCATGATCGCCGCCTGCACTTCCGGATGCTTGAAGTTCCCCAGGTGCCCCATCGCCGCCGCCAGGTCGGACGGCCCGATGAACAGGCCGTCGATGCCGTCGATGGCGGCGATCTTCTCCAGATTGTCGACCGCTTCGAGCGTCTCGATCTGCACCAGCAGGCAGACCTGCTCGTTGGCGTTGGCCAGGTAGCCGGCCTCGGTGCCGTAGTTGTTGGCGCGGGTCGCCAGCGACACCCCGCGCACACCCTGCGGCGGATAGCGCACCGCCGCCACCGCCTGGCGCGCCTGCGCTTCGTTGTCGACCATCGGCACCACCACCGTCTGCACGCCGGCGTCGAGCAGGCGCTTGATCTCCACCGTGTTGTTGTGACTGGCCCGCACCAGCGACGGCATGCCGCTCTGCTTGACGCTGCGCAGCTGCTCGATCACCATCGGCAGCTCGTTGGGCGAATGCTCGGTGTCGACCAGCACCCAGTCGTACGGGGTCTGGGTGATCACTTCGAGTACGCTGGTGTGGGCCAGCATGCTCCAGATGCCGATCATCTGGTCGCCGGCGCGCAATCGCTCCTTGAATTTATTTGCGGGCATGTGAGTTTCCTATAGTGAGAATGCATAAAAATCGTTTTCCGAATGTAGCGCCGAACTTGGTCAACCGTCAATACTTTTCGCTGCGAACGCGCACAATATTCAGGGTGCATAAAAAGTCCGATTCTCTTATGTCTTATAGCTTATCTTCATGAAATCGGTAACAGATCCAGATGCATTTACACGCTGCATCAGATCAATTAAGATGGGTAATCGATTAATCATTTGAGCACAATGCCGGCAACGGCGACAACCACTTTTCAGGAGCAGGCAATGGCAAAAATCGGCTTTATCGGACTCGGTGTGATGGGCACGCCCATGGCGCAAAAACTGCAGCAGGGCGGCCACACGCTGGCGGTCCACACCCGCACCAGGCCGCAGGAAGACCCGTTCGGCGGCAGCGCCACCTTCTGCGCTTCGGCCGCCGAAGTGACGCGCCAGTCCGAGATCGTGTTCCTGATGGTGCCCGACACCCCCGACGTCGAGCGCGTGCTGTTTGGCGAAAACGGCGTGGCCGAGGCGATCGGCGCCGGCAAGACCGTGGTCGACATGAGTTCGATCTCGCCGACCCGCACCAAGGATTTCGCCGAGCGCATTATCGCCCTCGGCGGCGACTACCTCGACGCGCCAGTCTCGGGCGGCGAAGTCGGCGCCAAGGCCGGCACCCTGACCATCATGGTCGGCGGCAGCGAAGCCGGCTTCGAGCGTCTGCGCCCTTACTTTGAACTGATGGGCAAGAACATCACCCACGTCGGCGACAACGGCGCCGGCCAGACCTGCAAGGTCGCCAACCAGATCATCGTCGCGCTCAACATCCAGGCCGTCAGCGAAGCGCTGGTGTTCGCCTCCAAGGCCGGCGCCGATCCGGCCCGTGTGCGCCAGGCGCTGATGGGCGGCTTCGCTTCATCGCGCATCCTCGAAGTGCATGGCGAGCGCATGATCAAGCGCACCTTCAATCCGGGCTTCCGCATCGACCTGCACGCCAAGGACCTGAACCTGGCGCTGCAAGGCGCCAAGGAACTCGGCGTGGCGCTGCCCAACACCGCCACCGCGGCCCAGCTGATGCAGGTATGCCAGGCCAATGGCCTCGGCCAGAAGGACCACTCGGCGCTGTGCCAGGCGGTCGAACTGATGGCCAAGCACCCGATCGCGGACGCAGAATGAGCCAGGCCGCCACCGGATCGGATCAGGCCGAACAGCTGCTGCGCGATCTGTTCGGCAGCGCGGTCGAAGTGGTGCTGGCCGAACGCTGCATGCCGCCGCATCTGCCGGCGCCGCCGCGCGGACGCACCGTGGTGATCGGCGCCGGCAAGGGCGCCGCCGCGATGGCCGCCGCGCTCGAAGCGCACTGGCCGGCGCCGCTCTCCGGCCTGGTGGTGACACGCTATGGCCACGGCGCGCCGACCAAATTTATCGAAGTGGTCGAAGCCTCGCATCCGGTGCCCGACGCCGCCGGCCAGCGCGCCGCCCAGCGCATGCTGGAGATGGTGCAGGGCCTCACCGAAGACGACCTGGTGCTGTGCCTTATCTCGGGCGGCGGCTCGGCGCTGCTGACGGCGCCCGCGCCCTGCATGACGCTCGACGAAAAGCAGGAGCTCAATCGCGCCCTGCTCAAGTCGGGCGCCACGATCGGCGAGATGAACTGCCTGCGCAAGCACCTGTCGACCATCAAGGGCGGCCGCCTCGCGCTGGCCTGTGCGCCGGCGCGGGTTGAAACGCTGCTGGTGTCCGACATTCCGGGCGACGACCCGGCGCTGATCGCCAGCGGACCAACCCTGACCGACGCCACCACCTGCGCCGACGCGCTGGCGGTGGTCGACAAGTACCGCATCGCGGTGTCGGCCAAGGTGCGCGCCTGGCTGGAAAGCGGCGAGGGCGAGACGCCCAAGCCGGGCGACCCGCGCTTCGCCGGCCATCGCAGCACGGTGATTGCCAGCGCCCAGCACGCGCTGGAAGCGGCCGCCGCAAAGTCGCGCGCGCTCGGCTACCAGACCCACATCCTGTCCGACTCGATCGAGGGCGAGGCGCGCGACATTGCCCTGATGCACGCGGCGATGGTGCGCCAGATCGTCCAGCACGGCCAGCCGTTCAGCCGGCCGTGCATCCTGCTGTCGGGCGGCGAGACCAGCGTGACCATGCGCGGCAACGGGCGCGGTGGCCGCAACACCGAGTTCCTGCTGGCGCTGGCGATTGCGCTCGACGGCCTGCCGGGCGTGCACGCGATCGCCTGCGACACCGACGGCATCGACGGCTCGGAAGACAATGCCGGCGCGGTGATCGGCCCCGACACGCTGGCGCGCGCGGCGCAGCTGGGCGTGCTGCCCAAGCAGTACCTGCACGAGAACGACGCCTGGGGCTTCTTCGACAAGCTGGACGACCTGGTGGTGATCGGGCCGACGCTCACCAACGTCAACGACTTCCGGGCGATTCTGATCAGCTGAACCGGCTTACCTGGGCAGATCGGCGCCGAACGGCTAGTATGTCCTCCAACATGGATGCTGGAGACGACGATGTTCAGTGTGAAGAAGTGCAGCAAACCCTGGCTGGCAGCGGCGCTGTGCGTGCTGTCGCTGGCGGCGCAGGGCGCCGAGCCGACGGCGTCCTTGTTGCCCGGTTGCGCGATGCCCGACTATCCCCGCGCGTCGGCGATTCGTAACGAAACCGGCGCGGTCACGATCTCGCTGCTGGTGGGCGCCGACGGTCGTCCGACCGGTGACGCGAAGATCGTGAGGACGAGCGGGTATCGCGACCTTGACCGCGCTGCCTTGATTGGAATTTCGCGTTGCCGCTTCCAGCCCCCGGTCGTCGACGGCGCACCGGTCCCGGGCTGGGCCGAAGTCAAATACACGTGGGAGATCAACGGCCCGCGCGCCGCCCAGCTGAAACAGGAAGCGGCGGCGGCCTCGCCAAGTGTCGACAAGGCCGGCGGCCGCTAGCCCCGGCGGCGCCTCGGGGCGTGCGCAGCGCGCGCCTAGACCGGCGTCAGCGCCGCCTCGCCGGCCAACACCCGAGCGATGTTGTCGAGCGCCAGGCGCAGCATCGCCTGCCGCGTTTCATTGGTGGCCGAGGCCACGTGCGGCGTGAGCACCGTGTTGGGCAGCGCAGTCAATGGCGAATCGGGCAGCGGCTCGGTCGCAAAGACGTCCAGCGCCGCGCCGCGAATCGTGCCGTTTTCCAGCGCCTCGGCCAGCGCCGGCTCATCGACCACCGAACCGCGCGACACGTTCACCAGAAAACCATCCGGGCCCAGCTCCACCAGCACGCCCTGGTCGATCAGATTGCGGGTCGCCTCGCCGCCGCGGCAGCTGACGATCAGGATGTCCGCATGGCGCGCCAGCGTGACCGTATCGGGGAAAAATTGGTAGGGCACCGACTGCGGCGCCGAGCCGGTGTAGGCCAGCGTGACGCCGAACGGTTCGAGCCGGCGCGCGATGCCCTTGCCGATGCGGCCCAGGCCAACGATGCCGACCTTTTTGCCGGCCAGGCCGGTACTCATGCGAAAGGGCGCCTGGCGCCAGCTGCCGTCGCGCACATAGCGGTCGGCAGCCGGAATCTGGCGCAGCATCGACAGCAGGAGGCCGAGCGCCAGCTCGCACACCGCGTCATCCAGCACACCTGGCGTGTTGGTCACCACCACCTGCTGCGCGCGCGCGGCGTCGAGCGGAATGCCGTCGAAACCGACGCCGGACGTGGCGACCACTTTCAGATTCGGCAGCCGCGCCAGCTGCTCGGCGGCGATGGTGCAGTTGCTGCGCGTGATGATGGCGCGGATCTGCAGGCGAAGCGCGTCGTCGGCCAGGACCTCGGCCTCGGAACGCGCGGTGAATTGGGCGTCGATCATGGCTTGCAAGTCGTCGGGGAAGCTGCCAATCTGCAGAATGGATTCGGTCGTCATGCGGTTCTCGTGGGCGCGGAAAAACCTGAGTCTACACTGGGGCGTGCACTTTTGCCTCCTTGACAAGGCCTCGCCGTCGCGCCGACCGATTAGAATGATCGCAGGAGCCACCAACGGAATACCATGGACACCACACTGCTTGACGGGATCATTGACCTGCTGCGCACTCGCTTGCCTGGACTGCTGGCGGTGTACCTGTTCGGCAGCCACGCCAGCGGACATGCGGGACCGGACAGCGATATTGACCTGGCCGTGCTCGTCGACGGCAAGGTCACTACACTCGACTTGTGGAACCTGGCGCAGGAGCTGGCCTCGCGAGCCGATTGCGATGTCGATCTGCTCGACCTGCGCGCAGCGTCCACGGTCATGCAGTATCAGGTCATCACCAACGGCAAACGCATCTGGGAAAAAAATTCCGAACCGGCCTTGTACGAGTGTTATATCCTCAGCGAGAAGACGGCCCTGGATGAGGCGCGTGCCGGTCTGCTACTCGATATTCAACGCGAAGGTACTGTTTATGGCAAACCAGCCCGTCCTTGACGACGTCATCGTCAACAAGATCGCCACCATCGAACGCTGCACCGCCCGTGCGCGCGAGGAATACCTGAAAGATCCCGCCAGTTTTGGTACGGATCACACCCGTCAGGACGCCGCAATACTAAACATTCAACGCGCATGCGAAGCCTCCCTCGATATTGGTCAGCACCTGCTTCGCCGCGAGCGGCTCGGCAGTCCGCAAAGTGCGCGCGACGTGTTCACGCTGCTTGCATCCGCAGGGTGGGTCGACAGCGAGCTGGCCGATGTCATGAAGCGCATGATCGGCTACCGCAACATCGCCGTGCACGACTATCTGGCACTGCAACTACCGATCACGGTCGCCATTCTCGAACACCATCTCGCTGATTTTGTCGCGTTCACGCATGCGATTATTCAACGGCACGCGGCGTCAAACAACCATCAACATGGCTGAACCCGGCCGTCTCCCTCCCATAGCCGGCGCGGTAAACAGCATGCCTGTTTTGACCAAGCTACCCTGTGCCTGATGGGGACAACCGCGCCGTGACGACCTGTCGCGCGCGCCCTACTTGAACACCCGGAAGCTATGCGGTGGAATCGTCAGTTCGCTCACCGTTCCGCCCTTGCCCGTGCCGGGCAGCGCCTGCTCGCCCACTGACGCGCCGCCCTTGCCAGCGGCCGGCTTCTTCACCACCCGCACCGTCACCGGCGTGTCGTTGAACGATTCGATCACGTAGGCACCATTGTCGTAGGTGAACAGGCTGACGCCGGCCGGCGCCTCGATCCGCACCGGTGCATCGGCTTGCAGGTATTTCTTGACGTTGTTCATCACGCCCGGCGGCATGCTGTAAAGGTCGCCGATATTGCTCGGGATGGTCAGCACATACAAGGTGCCTTTCGAGTAGCGGTTCATCAGCAGGATCGGAAAGCCGCGCGCGCCGGACACGCCGCGAATGATCGGCCAGGCGTCGTTGGTGAAATAGTGCAGCTCGGGGAAGATGATGTCGCGTGGCGCCAGCTTCGGATCGTCGCGCAGCGATTCGCCATTGCCGGCGCCGTAGCCGTTGTAATAGTCGTTCAGCGCCACCTGCTGGCCGGTCGCGTACACCTCGAGCAGATCCTGGAAGCCGCGCTCCTTGCGCTTGGGGTCCTGGGTCGCCTTGACGAAGCCGGACGTGACGAACACGGTTTTACCAGCCTGCAGACGGCCGCGAATCTTGCCGATGATGTCAGGGTCGGCGGCGGCCGCCTCGGTCAGCAGCAAGGTTTGCGCGTCCTGCGGAAACTTCGCGCTCAGCTCGATCGGAATGCCGACGTTGCCCAGATAGTTGTGCAGGAAATCCTCGCCCGAGGAATTGGCCGGCTTGTAGCTCATCACCCCGGTCGGCTTGCCCAGGTCGCCCAGCACCGCGTCGATCTGGCGCAGCGCGGCGCCGGCCGCCAGGCCCCAGCCGGGCGCCGCCGTCGCGTTCGGATTGGCCGCGCGCCAGTCGGCGGCGATGCGGTTCCAGTTGAAGCTGGTGTCCTGCGCCGCCCACGGCCGCTCGCCGACCTCGGCCGGCTTGTCCTGCGCCATCGGGTGCCAGTTGAAGAGGGTGATTTCCGGCGCCTTGGCCAGCATGGTGTCCCACAGCTGCTCGGCGAAACGGTCGAGATAGCGGGTGGAATAGGTGTCGACCCAGCCGCCGCCGTTCTGGCGATCGCGCCGCAAGCTGCTGTAGTAGCGGAACACCTGGTAGGACTCATATTGCTGCAGCAGCTGGTCGGTGATGACCGGGTCGCGCGTTTCGGTACCGGTGTAGATGCCGTCGAACATGTCGGGCTGCTTGTCGAGGTCGAAGCCCAGGCCCTGGAAATGCTCATACCAGTTCGGGTACTTGATGGTGATCTTGACCTTGGGATTGACCGCGCGGGCCGGCTTGAGCAGCAGCTCCTGCGACACCTTGCGCATGGTGTCGAGGCGGTACTGGGTCCACGAGCGCGCGCCCTTGGCCTTGATGTCGGCGTCCGACTTGGAGGTGTAGAAGAAGAAGTCGTCAAGGATCACCGCGTCGAAATGGCGCGCCGCTTGTTCGATGGCTTGCCTGGCGTGCTTGCGATCTTCCGGCTTCTCGTAATCGAAAGTCATGAACTGGCCGTTGAAACCGCCGGCCGCCATGGTCACGCCGCCGGCCACCTCGATGCCCTTGGCGAGGAATTGCTTCTTCACGGCGTCGATTTCGGCGTCGGTGGCGAACACATTGTCGCGATAGGTTTCGATATACACCTTGTCAAACGGCACCTGGCTCATCGCGCGGGCGAACTGGTGTTCGAAGAGAGCCGGATCGGCCAGGCTTTGCGCCACCCGCACCGGAATGTAGATCGCCACCTTGAAGTGCTGGTAGTGGCCCTTGGCCGGCGCATTGCGAGCGGCAGATACGACGGTATCGGCGGCGTGGACGGCGCTGCCCGCCGTGGCAAAGGCGATGGCGAGCGCGCCGATCAAGCCGGTCATCTTGTGATGCATAAGTCTCCCTTGGATTATTTTTGTAATCGATTTCAGCAAGCCATGTTATGCCTGTTGGCATCAACACGCAAGCGTGGCGCGCTAGCAACGGCGCCAGGCGGGCATTGGGCTCCTTGTGTTTACGTCCGCACTGGGAGCAGCCTGTCCAGGCCACTACGAAATCGATCAAGTCGCATCATGATTTCTGCCACGCGTTGTATTTACCATCGTACGCGCGGTGCGATTGGGATAGCCTCAACTGGCTTTATCCGTTCATTTATAAGAAACCATCAAGGAGACATGCATGTTGAATCGAAGATTGCTTGCAGCAGTTTTGTTCGTCGGTATCGGTCTGTCAGGGTGTGGCGGCGGCGCGTCCGACCCGCAATTGGCGGCGGATAAAAGCCCGGTGTTAGCGGCGACCGTGGCTACCACCGATCCCGTGTTGAACCAGACCGGCAACCCGGCTTACCCATTGATCACGACCTACACGAGCTGGCTCAGCACCAATAGTGACAGCGCCGCCGCGCTGGCGGCCGACAAGACCAAGGCCGACAACATCGTCTCGTGGCAGATGCCGCACGGCGGCTTCTACAAGTCGCCGTCGTGGTACAGCGCGAAGTGGAATGGCACCGATCCGCGCTCGGGCTGGTTCGGCGCCAACAACGTTGAACTGGGCACGATCGACAACGACGCCACCGTCACCGAAATCATGTTCCTGGCGAATGTGTTTTCACGCACCGGCAACGCCGTCTATCGCGGCGCCGCGCGCAAGGCGCTCGACTTCATCCTCAACATGCAGTATGCGTCGGGCGGCTTCCCGCAGGTGTATCCGGAGCGGCCGAACAGCTATTCCAACTACGTCACCTTCAATGACAACGCCATGGTGCGCGCGCTGATGCTGCTGGACCACGCGGCGAAGTTCAAGGCGCCGTTGAACAGCGGCCTTTTCACCAACACCCAGATCGCGCGCATCGAGCCGGCCATCGCCAAGGCGGTCGACTACATTCTGCAGGCGCAGATCGTCCAGGGCGGGGTGAAGACCGTCTGGTGCGCGCAGCACGACCCGGTCAACTTCGCGCCGCTCGGTGCGCGATCCTACGAGCTGCCGTCGAAGAGCGGACTGGAATCGGTGCAGGTCGTGGCCTTCCTGATGACGCGCCCGCAATCGGCGACGGTCGCCGCGTCGGCCAAGGCGGCCATCGCGTGGTACAAGCGCAGCGCGGTGCAGCTCAAGGACACCGGCTATGACTCGGTCGGCGCGGCCGCCACCAACACGTCGCCGTTCATCACCAAGGTCGGCACCACCACCTGGTACCGCTTTTATGATTTGACGGCCGATACGGGCTTCTTCAGCGGCCGCCTGCCGACCGACAGCCCGCCGGGCACTGGCAAGCAGTACGACATCATGAATGTGGAACCCGAACGCCGCTACGGCTACCAGTGGGGCGGCAGCTACGGCACCAAGCTGTTCGCCTACACCAACACCGTCGGCTATTGACCGGGCGGCGCGCGCTCGCCAATGGAAGCGCGCGCCGTACCCGCCTAAATCAATTATTGGTTAATGCCCCTCACCGCACACTTCGCGATAATTTCTCGTTCATTGAAGTCCAACTTTCGCCGCCCGGGGTTGCAAAAATCGAACAATTACGATAACGGCCGTTGACTGGATTATCGAAACGGCGGAGATGGTCAACCAGATCGCGATGGCGCCACTCGGCCCGCTGCCAAAAAGCCCTGCCAAAACGTCGAAAAAATTTAAAAATTCCGATCGGACCGCCCTTGGAAACCACCCCAATATCCAAAGCAGCGGCATGGCAACAGGAAAATTCACTAAAACGTAGACCAGCTCTATGCCGCTTGAATGCGCCCAATTATCCACCGCTATGGAAAATGAGAGAAAAAGAAACAAGACAGTGAAATCTATGAGCAGCCATAAATACAATATTTTGCGAGACTTCGTCTCTAATCGAGCGAAAAAAACGCAGCATAGCCAGAGCGCCCACAAAAATGGCATATAAATAAATAGCCACCCAAAAAAAGAAATGTAGGGACGCGGCACAAAAAAACTGACTAATGTTAGCGTTACTCCGATAAGACTAAAAGCAACTGAAGCATTGTAAAGTCTCGAATTGGTGGGGAAAAAAAGTTTTCGCATAATTTATCACGCGATTTGATTAAAATATTTCAACTGGACGGTGGTCGCGGTGACATTATTGTCGCAGGTCTACCAGCGACGGGAACGGGCTCGGGGAGAATAAACCAGTGCTTCCCTAGGGAACTGCTGATCAATTCGTCTTTTTAGCCGGAAATCGGTCGCAGTGCGGACGAACGAAAGCAGCGGCAACAATCGTCAATTTTTCAGACCTTCAACAAGTCGTTTTGGGCCGAATCGGCG
>JBDSTZ010000143.1:0-3399 GCA_039927975.1 Massilia sp.
GCCAAAACGATCTGGGAGGGATTGCGTGATGTCCGTGCTTCCGCTCATACCATCAAGACCCTTCGTGAAATGGGCTTGCTATCGAGTTGTGTATAACGAGGTGGGTTTGGCGATATTCATTATTTGCTTGCGCATAGAATAAAAATATCCACTTGTTAAATATGCGTTGACGACAAGTGACAAAATAAAGAGGAGACCTATGAAGCAAGCACATTTGACGAGGATCGCCGCTGCGGCGGTCCTGTTTTGCGCGTTGAGCGCCTGCGGTGGCCACAACGACACGAACCTGGGGACGGACCAGACGGCGCCCACGCCGACGACGCCAACCACCCCGACGACGCCAATCACGCCGACGCCCCCGACCACGCCGACTACGCCGGAAGCACCTACGACGCCGACGACGCCGACGACGCCGACCACACCAACAACGCCGACCACACCCACCACCCCGGTCGCCGCGTTCTTGCCGAGCAAAGGTGAGACCGCCGTCTACACCGACACGCGCCTGAAACTGACCTTCGACGCGGCGCCCGTACTCGGCGCCAGGGGCATCATCAACATCTACAAGCAGAGCGACGACACGCTGATCGACACGATCGACCTCGCCACACGCCATCCGAACGCGCAGCTGGCGACCCGACTGGTGTCGGTCGACGCCATCGGCAAAAACGTCCAGCCGCTGAACAATTCGCGCATGCGCTTTGTGTTCTATACACCGATCAAAATCGATGGCAATACCGCCACCATCATTCCGCATACCGGCGTGCTGCTGCCCGACACGGCGTATTACGTGACGATCGATGCGGCGGCCTTTACCGGCAAGATCGGCGGCGCCAATTTCGCCGGGATCAACAAGGCGAGCGGCTGGTCGTTCACCACCAAGAGCGCGCCGACCGGCGCCACGGTGACGGTCGACGACGACGGCGCGGCCGACTTCCGCACCGTGCAGGGCGCCATCAATTACATGATGCATACGGGCAGCAGCTCGGGCTGCGCACCGGCCTGCCCTAACGCCGCCGTCGACAAGACCATCAATATCAAGAACGGCACGTATGACGAGATGCTGTTGATGCGCAACCTGAACAAACTGACCATCAACGGTGAAAGCCGCGCCGGCGTTGTGGTGCAGAACGCCAATTTCGACTCGCTCAATCCCGGCGTCGGCGGCACTGCAGCGACGGCAAATGCGGGCGTGGCGACCGGCAACGCCGGCGGTGGCCGCGCCCTGCTGCTGATCGAAGGCGGCGACGAGATGGTCTTCAACAACTTCACGATGCGCAACCTGCACGTGAAAGCGGCCAACCTCGGCAACCAGGCCGAAGTGTTCTACTTCAACGGCCAGACGCTGACGGGCAGCCGCTTGAGCGCCAAGTTCATGAACATCTACAGCACCCAGGACACGATCAACACCAAGGGCTGGGTCTGGTTCTACAAGTCGACCGTCAGCGGCGACGTCGACTTCATCTGGGGCAGCCCGTGGGCCGCGCTGTTCGAGGAATCCGAGATCCGCACGGTGGTCGACACCACCCTGGCCAGCAGCGGCGGCTACGTGGTGCAATCGCGCGCGCAATTCGGTTTTCCGGGCTTTGTGTTCCTCAATAGTACGCTGACGGCCGAGGCTGGCATCCCGGCCGGCGCGACCTACCTGGCGCGCAACGGCGGCTCCGGCTGCGACGCCACCGCCAAATCGTGCGACAACATTGCGTATATCAATACCAAGATGGGGCCGCACATCGCCCCGGCCGGCTGGTCCGGCACGCCCAATCCGGCGGTCGCCAGCGACGACGCCGGCTGGCGCGAATACGCCAGCACCGACGCCAACGGCGCGGCGCTCGACATCAGCAAGCGCGCGGCCACGTCCATTCAAGTGTCGCCCGGCGGCTACACCACGAAGTTCAACACCCGCGCCAAGGTTTTCTCGCAGTTCAATAACAACGCCGGCTGGAATCCCCAACCCTGACGTTTATCCCGAGGCGCCGCGATCCGGCGCCCGTCCATCCCGATCCCGTCCGCTATCCGCGACGGGATTTTTTTTGCCTACTTCGACAAAACAGAACCTTATTGCACGCTTGCATTTTTTGAGCAATCTGATCAGAATCGGGGGATGGGCACCACTTCCGGCGCCCCTGCCTTAGTGTCGTCAATGAAAGCAACTGAGAAATACCGCACCAGCGTTTCCGGTTCGCCTGTCGAAGCCCCTCCGGTCAGCCAATCAAACTTGTCACAAATGCATCCGCTGAGCGCCCCGCCGGGCGGCCCGGGCCGGTGCGCGCGTGCGCGCCGCTCCCCTTCATGAAACTGAACCTGCCGATTCGCACGGTGCAACTGGCCGCCGCCGCCTTCCTCGTCCTGCTCGGGTTGACCGTCATCGTGCGCTGGATTTTTCAGCTGGGCGCGATCGACGCGCTGCTGCCCGAGGCGGCGCGGATGGGCCTGAACACGCCAATGATGTTGCTCGCCTGCGGCGTGGCGCTGTCGCTCACCGGCGTGCCGGTGCGCGCGGCGCCCTGGCGCGGCCGCGTGCGCAACGCCTGTCTGGCCGCAGCAGGGCTGCTGGCCGCGCTGCTGCTGCTCGAAACGCTGACCGGGGTCGCCTTCGGCATCGACTTCGTGCGCACCCCGATCGCCCCGTCCGCGCTGACGCCCCATCCCGGCCGGCCGGCGCCGAACACCTGCCTGTGCGTCCTGCTGGCGGTCGGCAGCCTGTTGATCGCCAACCGGCCGCGCCTGACGCCGCGCCTGGACTTAGTGCGCCAGGTGCTGGCCGCGCTGCTGTGCGCGATTGCCTTCAGCGCGCTGATCGGCCACATGCTCAACCTGAGCGCGCTGTACCGCGTGGCCACCTTCAACACCATGCTGGCGACCAGCGCGACCGCCTTGTGCGTGCTTGGCGCGGCGCTGTTTGCGATTCCGCTCGAACGGCCCTGGCTGCGCGGCGCGGTCCACACCAGCATCGGCAACCTGAGCCGCAAAGTCAATTCGAGCATCTCGACCGTGCTGCTGCTGGTGGCGGCCGGCACCGGCCTGGCCGGCTTCTCGACCATGCGCGAAGGCTTGCAGCAATCGGTGCGCGACAATATGCTGCTCACCACCACCACCAACGCCACCGCGCTGGCGACCGGCCTCGAAAGCCGTCTGCTGCTGCCGGCGGCGATGGCGGCGCGCAGCTCGGTGGAACAGCCGCTGGCCCGTCTCGCAATGCGGCGCGACGACGCGCAGGCGCTGGCCGCGCTGGCCGCCGTCGGCAAGAACATGCTCGACGCCGGCATGAGCGAGGTGCGCTTCGAGGCCGCCGACGGCAGCCCGATCAGCGTCGCCGGCAAGTCCGGCCCGGCGGCCGGCGCGACCCGCCTGCCGCTGCGGACCGAAGGCGCCAACGCCGCGCTGGTCTGGCGCGAC
>JBDSTZ010000144.1:0-8519 GCA_039927975.1 Massilia sp.
CTCAAGGGCCGGGCGGTGATCTGTCGCGCCGGGAGCACATCGCTACGCGCCGCGCTTTTTATGCCGAGCATGGTGGCGCGACGCCACAACCCGATACTCAATAAATTTGCAGAACGACTGCTGGCAACCGGGTTACCTAAGATGGCCGTCATCTGCGCCGTGATGCACAAACTGACTCACCTGATCTACGGCGTGATTCGTACCGGCAAGCCATTTGACGCAAATTATTTGTCAAAAAAACTTGCGCTTCAAGACGGTATCTGACCCCAAGCCTTTGCACAGGCCTTTGCAAGCCTGTGCAAGCCTACTATTCCGCAAACAACTCGGCCACCACACCGCGCAGCCAGCGATTGCCTTCGTCGTGGTTGTAGCGCCGGTGCCAGAACATATTGGTCTGCAAGGCCGGCAGCCGCAGCGGCGACTTGCGCACGTCCAGCTGAAACGGCCCGGCGGCGCGTTCGGCCAGCTTTTGCGGCACGGTCGCCACCAGGTCGGTGGTGCTGAGGATGTAGGGAACGGCAGCGAAATGCGGCACGCTGAAGCTGCGTTCGAGCGCAATGCCGGCCTTGGCCAGCGCGTGATTGATGCCGCCGTAGGGACTCTCCATCGAGGTGACGATCAAGTGACCAACCGCACCGAGCCCTTTCAGGCTGGCCACAGCGGCGGCCTGTGGATGACCAAGGCGGAACATGCTGACATAGTCCTGGCGGAACAAGCGGCGCTGGTACAGCACCGCCGGCGCATCGTCGAACGCGCCGATCGCCAGGTCGACGCGCCCGACCTCCATCTCCGTGCGCAGGTCGACCTGGCCGGCGCGCACCGACGCGACCACCACCTGCGGCGCCATGGCCGCGCAGGCTTCGATCAACCTCGGCATGAAGTACATTTCGCCGACGTCGGTCATCGCGATGGCGAAACGCCTGGGCGTGGCCGACGGATCGAAAGGCTGCTCCGGCTGCAGCGCCTGTTCGAGATGCGCCAACGCCAGCGCCACCGGTTCGGCCAGCCGTTCGGCGTAAGGGGTCGGCTGCATGCCATCGGTGGTGCGCACGAAGAGCTCGTCGTCGACGGTGCGGCGCAAGCGCGCGATGGCGTTGCTCACCGCCGACTGCGTCAGCCTTAAGCGCTTCGCCGCCGCCGAGATCTGGCGCGCGCGGAACACCTCGTTGAATACCACCAGCAAGTTCAGATCGAGTCCGCGCAAGTCCACGTGTTCAGCCATTTACATTCGAAATAGTGATAATTCATGTATTTATATCGCAAAATCGTCCGCGCCGCATTACATTTGTCATTGACGCCACCATGCGGGAGACACTGTGAACCGAGCCAGCGAGCATCCGGCCTACCAGTCGGGATTTGGCAACGAATTTGCCACCGAGGCGCTGCCCGGCGCCCTCCCCGCGCACCAGAATTCGCCGCAGCGCGCGCCGTATGGCCTGTACGCCGAACAGCTGTCGGGCACCGCCTTTACTGCGCCGCGCGCGCACAACCGGCGCAGCTGGCTGTACCGCATTCGCCCGGCCGCCATGCACGGGCCTTTCCGCCAGATCGGCAACCGCCGCATGGTCAGCCGCTTCGGCGACCTGGCCGCGCCGCCCAACCAGATGCGCTGGGACCCGCCGCCCTGGCCGCAAGCACCGACCGACTTCATCGAAGGCTGGGTCACCATGGCCGGCAACGGCGCGCCGGCACAACAGCACGGTTGCGCGATCCACGTCTACGCGGCCAACCACGACATGACCGAGCGCTTCTTCTACAGCGCGGACGGCGAACTGCTGATCGTGCCGCAGGAGGGCCGCCTGCACATCGCCACAGAGCTGGGAATCGTCGACATCGCGCCGCTGGAGATCGCGGTGATTCCGCGCGGCGTGCGCTTTCAGGTCGCGCTGCCGGACGGTCGCGCGCGCGGCTATATCTGTGAAAACTTCGGCGCCTTGCTGCGCCTTCCGGATAAAGGGCCGATTGGTTCCAACGGGCTGGCCAATTCGCGCGACTTCCTCACGCCGACGGCCGCTTACGAAGATCGCGAAGGCGCCTTTGAGCTGGTGACGAAGTTCGACGGCAATCTGTGGAGCGCGGCGATCGGCCACTCGCCGCTCGACGTGGTCGCGTGGCACGGCAACTACGCGCCGTACAAGTACGATCTGCGCCATTTCAACACCATCGGTTCGATCAGTTACGACCACCCGGACCCGTCGATCTTCCTGGTCCTGCAGGCGCCCTCCGACACGCCGGGCGTCGACACGCTCGACTTCGTGATCTTTCCGCCGCGCTGGCTGGCGGCCGAACACAGCTTCCGGCCGCCCTGGTTCCACCGCAACGTGGCCAGCGAATTCATGGGCTTGATCGAAGGCGAGTACGACGCCAAGGCGGCCGGCTTCCGGCCCGGCGGCGCCAGCCTGCACAACTGCATGAGCGGCCACGGCCCGGATGTGGCGACCTTCGAGAAAGCCAGCGGCGCCGACACGCGGGTGCCGCACAAGGTCGACGCCACCATGGCCTTCATGTTCGAGACGCGCGATCTGATCTGCCCTACTGCGCATGCGCTGGCGTCGCCCGAGTTGCAAGCCGACTACCACGAATGCTGGCAGGGCTTCAAAAAACACTTCGACGAGAAAGCGCCATGACGATGCTACTGAACGAGACCCATGATCCGTCGCTGACAAGCTGGGTCGGTTCGGCCAATCTGCCCGACACCGATTTTCCGATCCAGAACCTGCCGTTCTGCCAGTTCCGCCCGTGCGCAAGCGCTCGAGCCTGGCGTGGCGGCGTGGCCATCGGCGACCAGATCGTCGACCTCGGCACGCTCGGCGCCGCGCTCGACGACGCGCCACCGCTGGCCAGGTCGGCCGCCGCGCTGGCCGCGCAAGACAGCCTGAACGCCCTGATGGCGGCCGGCCCGGCGGCGTGGTCGGCGCTGCGCCTGGCCCTCTCGCGCCTGCTGCGCGCCGACGCCACGCCGCGCCCGCAGCTGCTGGTCGCGCAGGCCGACGCCGAGTACAAGGTCGCCGCCGCGATCGGCGACTACACCGATTTCTACACCTCGATCCACCACGCCACGGCGGTCGGCAAGCTGTTCCGCCCGGATAACCCGCTGCTGCCGAACTATCGATGGGTGCCGATCGGCTATCACGGCCGCGCCTCGACCATCGGCGTGTCGGGCCAGGCCTTCCAGCGGCCGCGCGGCCAGACCCGGGCAGCCTCGGAAGGCGTACCGGACTTCGGTCCGAGCCGGAAAATGGATTACGAGCTGGAGGTGGGCATCTTCATCGGCGGCGGAAACGACCTCGGTGAACCCGTCGCCGCAGCGGACGCGGAATCGCACGTATTCGGCCTGTGCCTGCTCAACGACTGGTCGGCGCGCGACTTGCAGGCCTGGGAGTACCAGCCGCTCGGCCCCTTCCTGTCGAAGAACTTCGCCACCACGATTTCGCCGTGGATCGTGACGCTCGAAGCGCTGGCGCCCTATCGCGCGCCCTGGACGCGCGACGCGGACGAGCCGCCGCCATTGGCTTACCTCGACTATCCCGCTCTGCGCGCCGGCGGCGGCTTCGACATCGCGCTCGAAGTGCTGCTGCAGACCGAAACGATGCGGCGCGAGGGCAGCGCGCCGGCGGCGCTGGCGCGATCGAACTTTCGGCACTCCTACTGGACGGTCGCGCAGCTGGTGGCGCACCACACCGTCAACGGCTGCGCCCTGCGGCCGGGTGATCTGTTCGGCTCCGGCACGCAGTCCGGGCCGGCGCCCGGCGAGGCCGGCTCGCTGCTCGAACTGAGCGCGGGCGGCCGACAGGCGGTCACGCTGCCCAACGGCGAACAGCGCACCTTCCTGGAAGATGGCGACATGGTCGTCTTGCGCGGGCACGCGGTCCGGGAAGGCCACCCGCGCATCGGCTTCGGCGAGGCACGCGGCACGCTGCTGGCGGCGCGCGCCGGCTGACGCGCCATTTGTCACCATTGAACAAAGGCTCATCATGAAGCTCTATACCTACTTTCGCAGCAGCGCGGCGTATCGCGTGCGGATCGCACTGAACCTCAAGGGTTTGCAGGCCGAGCATGCGTTTGTCCACCTGCTCAAGGATGGCGGCGAGCAGTACGGCGGCCCGTACGACGCGCTGAACCCCCAGCACCTGGTTCCCCTGCTCGACGACGACGGCATGCTGCTGGCGCAATCACTGGCGATCATCGAGTACCTCGACGAGACGCACCCCGAGTATCCCTTGCTGCCGGCCGACCCGCGCGGACGGGCACGCGTGCGATCGATCTCGCAGATCATCGCTTGCGACATCCATCCGCTCAACAACCTGCGGGTGCTCAAGTATCTGGGCAAACAGCTGCAGGTCTCGCCCGAGCAGAAGAACGACTGGTACCGGCATTGGGTGGCGGCGGGACTGGAGGCGCTGGAACGGCTGGTGGTGCGCGATCCGGCCAGCGGCACCTTCTGTCATGGCGATACGCCGACCATGGCCGACGTCTGCCTGGTGCCGCAATTGTTCAACGCGCGCCGCAACGACTGCGACCTCGCACCCTACCCCACGCTGACAGCCATCGGCGAACGCTGCGAGGCGCTGGAGACGTTCAGGCTTGCCGCGCCAGAATGCCAGGCCGACGCGGTGTAGAGACAAAGCCGGCCTGAGCCACACAAGGTAAAGCGGCTACAGGCGAGCGCGATGGACGCGCGCGGCGACGCCGGGACGATTCATGCACATCGCAATGTTTTATATAAATTGAGATCCAAGTAGGTTATGATGGCGCCCTGAGATTGCGCGATCATCGCGCTCCAACGACCTCCTCCCCAGATAGCTCACTCAATGAAACTCGTCGACAATATGAACACCCCGCGCCTGCTCTTGCTGGCCGCCCTGCTGTCGGCCGGCGCCAGCGCCCTCGCCGCCTTGCCGGCGCAGCTGCCGCCCATGCCCGCCTTGCCTGCGCCCTTGCCGCAAGATAGCGTGCCGATGGGCGATTCATCGTCGGCGCCGGAAGTCAAGCTTGCCTTGCCGATCACCGCCGGTCCTTTCGCCCCCACCTGGGAATCGATCGAAAAGAATTATCCGGGCACGCCGGCCTGGTTGCGGGAGGCGAAATTCGGCATCTGGGTGCACTTCGGCCCGCAGGCGGCGGGCTTGAGCGGTGACTGGTATGCGCGCAGGATGTACACCCCAGGCACCACCGCCTACGATAATCACCTCAAGAACCATGGCCATCCCTCGCGCGCCGGCTACAAGGAGATGCTGCGCGACTGGAAGCCCAACAAGCTCGACCCTGCCGCGCTGACCGCCATCTACAAGGCTGCCGGCGCGCGTTTCCTGATTGTCCAGGGCGTCCACCACGACAATTTCGACTTGTGGGACTCGCGCTACCAGCCGTGGAATTCGACCCGCATCGGCCCCAAGCGCGATCTGCTGGGCGAGTGGTCGAAGGCGGCACGCGCCGCCGGCATGCACTACGGCGTGGCCTTCCATCACGAATATTCCTGGTGGTGGTGGCAGACCGCGTATGGCAGCGACAAGGAAGGTCCGCTGGCCGGCGTCCCTTACGACGGTCGGCTCTCCCTCGCCGACGGCAAGGGCACATGGTGGGAAGGCCTCGATCCGCGCCGCCTGTACAACGCCGATCTGCGCGAATACAAGGGCGTCACGGCAGCGGCAAACACAAGGTGGAGTCCGCCCCCGGCCGGGCTGTTCAGCCGTCACGAGGCGTATGCGAAGTGGTACGCCACGCAATGGGCGCTGCGCATCATGGATGTGGTCGACCGCTACGATCCCGACTTCATCTATACCGATGGCACCGGCCCGCAGCCGTTCAGCGGCAGCCACACCGGCACCGGCATCAAGGCCGACGCCACGCAGAGCGTGATCGCGGATTTCTACAACCAGACGCTGAAGCGGCGCGGCAAGGTCGACACCTTCAGCGTCATCAAATTCCGCCCGACCACCAATGGCACGGTCAACACCGAGGAAGGCACCATCCCCGCCGGCGTCAAGACCGACCAGGCCTGGATTGCCGAAACCTCGGTGGGCGATTGGTACTACGCGCCGAATTTCTCCTACGATTCCGGCGCCGTGATCCGCTACATCCTCGAGCAGGTCGCGCGCGACGGCAATGTCGCCATCTGTGTGTCGCTGCTGCCCGACGGCTCGCTCGACGCCGGCAGCAGCCGCATGCTCAAGGAGGTCGGCGCGTGGATGCAGGTCAATGGTCAGGGCATTTATGGCAGCAAGGCCTGGGCCGTGGCGGGCGAAGGCGAAGATGGCAAGCTGCGCGTCCTGCCGGGCGGCGGTATCGACAAGAGGCAGGCCGAGTTCAAGTTCGGCCCCAAGGATTTCCGCTTCACCGTCGGCGGCGACGGCTCGCTGTACGCCTTTGGCATGATGGTGCCGGCCGCCGGCAGCGAGATTCGTATCCGCTCGCTCGGCAAAGCCAGCACGCTGCTGGGCAAGCCGGTCAACGCGGTCACGCTGCTCGGCCACACCGGCGCGCCCTTGCGCTGGAAGCAGGAAGACGACGCCCTCGTCATCACCGCGCCGGCGGCCATGCCGTTCGCCTCCGCAGTGGCGTTCAACATCAAGTAATCAGCAGGATCAGGCGAACCGGCCCCTGGCGCCCTGTTCGCCTGCCCTGCCCGCATTCGCTTCCGTCCACATGGGCGCCGGCACCGCAAGGTCCCGGCGCCTTGTTGCTTTCGCCGCGTCAATACATCCCTCGATCCGGTTTCCAGTACATAATCTCAAAAAGCGATTGCATTGGCCGAAAACCATGGCGCGATTCGCGATCCGGGGACGCCACATAAAAAATAAGCAGGAAATCTTGAGGAAGTTGCTCGCGTGCTCGTCTTAACAAGGGGATGCACGAAAGAGCGAGTGTATGGATACTGAAGTAATTGACTGGCTGACAATAAATTTCCTGCCGCACGAAGCCGAGCTGCGCAGGATGCTGCGTCGCGTCTGCACAGGCCCGGCCGAGATCGACGACGTGGTCCAGGAGACCTGCTTCAAGCTGCTGTCGATGCCCAGCCTGGACCAGATCCGCGATCCGAAGCCGTTTGTCTTCCGCGCGGCGAAAAACCTGGTGCTCGACCGGATCAAGCGCGACGCGGTCGTCAAGATCGAGGCGATGGCCAATCTGGAAGATCTGGACATTGCCGACAGCGCGCCGTCGCCGGAACGCGTGGTGTTCGCCCGCTCAGAACTCAAATGGGTGTTCGGGCTGGTGGCCAACCTGCCCGACCGCTGCAAGAGCGTGTTCCGGGCGCGCCGCATACACGGACTGTCCCAGCAAGAGACCGCCGACACGCTGGGCTTGACCGCCAGTGTGGTGGAACATGAAATGATGAAGGGCATGCGACTCATGTCGGACATGATCGCCCGCCATGGCGTCGATCAGGACGCCGGTCTTGCCCTGTTCATCGCGAAGAAACCTGCAGGTAAAAAAAGCAATGTCAAAGATTGATAACGAAGCCTTCGAATGGGTGGCGCGAAAATTTGCGCGCGGCCTGGACGACGCCGAACGCGGACAATTCGACGCCTGGTATGGCGCCGATGCGCGCCACGCTGGCGCCTACGCGAGGGCGATGGCGATTTACAATGCGATCAACCTGGCGACGGTGCCGCAATCGCTGGTCGCCGACGGCGCACGGCCCGGCGCGCGCGGCGACATCGGGCGGCGTCGCGTGCTACAGTATGGCGCGCTGGCGGCCTGCCTGGTCGCCACGGTCGGCACGCTCGGCGTGTCGGTCCTGCGCGACGACAAGGTGCTGACCACCGCCAAGGGCGAGTTCCGCAAGGTGCCGCTGCAGGACAAGTCGATCGCCACGATCAACAGCGGCAGCCGGATCGAAGTCGCCTTCACCGACCGGCAACGCACGATCAATCTGCGCCAGGGTGAAGCCTGGTTCGAGGTGGCCAAGGACAAGACCAAACCTTTTGTCGTCGAGGCCGGGGACGCGCGAGTACGTGCGGTCGGCACCGCCTTCGCTGTGCGGCGCTACGCCGACGGCACCGAGGTGCTGGTGACCGAGGGCACCGTCGAGGTATGGAGCAAGGACGGCAAGGCGCAGCGGCGCCAGCTGACGGCCGGCGAACGCGCTTTCCTGGCCAACGACGCCAGCCCGATCGCGATCAGCCGCCAGCCCGCCGAAGTGAACCGCAAGCTGGCATGGAGGGAAGGCAAATTGATGCTGAAGAACCAAACCCTGGGCGACGCCGTGGCCGACTTCAATCGCTACAGCGCGAAGACGATCGTCATCGCCGACGCCTCGCTGGCGAGCAAGCGCCTGTTCGGCCAGTACATGCTGGACGCGCCGGAATTGTTCGCCAGGGATGTCAGCACTGTGCTCGCGGTGCCGATCAATATTACCGCCGACACGATTTTCATCGGCCAGGCCGATTCGGGCGCGCATGGCGGCATCTAGCATCAACGCTTCGTCCAGGCCCGCGCGCATCGCATGAGCGCGGTCTTCGCAAGCTTCACCGATCCGGGCGCGATGGCTGCTGCTCGTCCGGACCATTTTTCTTTTC
>JBDSTZ010000145.1:0-9384 GCA_039927975.1 Massilia sp.
CCCGAGTTCTACAAGTTCTACCGCTCGCTCGAAGCCTACCGCGCCAGCTTCAAGAATCATGGCGACGTGATGGTGGTTGACTCGAGTTCGGATTTCTTCAAGTACTTCCGCAACCAGGGCGGCGCGAGCGCGGCGCCGAAAAAATAGGGCGGGGCGGCGCGCCGCCTGCCAGGCGTCCGTCCGCTTCGCGCGGCGGCGCCGGTCCTTCCCTTTTGGTTCTCGGCCGGCGCAGCGACCGCCGCTGGCCGGCATGATCGACAAGTCGTCAACTGCCGCCAGCGGCCCGCGCGGCGACGGCGGAGCCCGCCGAGCGTCGCCAAATTTCCAAGTTCCCACCATTTCAGGTAAAATTGATGGTTCGGCGCACCGTTTGCGCGGGCCTGCGGGCCGCGCCTTGCCCGTTTTTAATTTAACCCGTCAATATCCTTTACCGCTCTCTGCCCATGCCGAATTGGCTCTTGCCTGAAAATATCGCCGATGTCCTGCCATCCGAGGCGCGCAAGATCGAAGAGCTGCGTCGCCAGATGCTCGACAACTTCCGCCTGTACGGCTACGAACTGGTGATGCCGCCGCTGCTCGAATACGTCGAGTCGCTGCTGACCGGCGCCGGCAAGGACACCGACCTGCGCACCTTCAAGCTGGTCGACCAGATCTCGGGCCGCATGCTCGGCCTGCGCGCCGACATGACGACCCAGGTCGCACGCATCGACGCCCACCTGCTCAACCGCGATTCGGTCACCCGCCTGTGCTACGCCGGCAGCGTGCTGCACACCCGGCCCTCCGGCCTGCACGCGACCCGCGAGCCGCTGCAGATCGGCGCCGAGATCTACGGCCACGCCGGCCTCGAAGCCGACGCCGAGATCCAGGAACTGGCATTGGCCTCGCTGGCGATGGCCGGCTTTGCCGACGTCCGCCTCGACCTCTCGCACGTCGGCGTGCTCTCCGCGATCCTGGCCGACGACGCCAAGGCGCGCCGCGACGAAGCGGCCCTGTGCGCGCTGCTGCGCGCCAAGGACGTGCCGGGCCTCGAAGCATTGACCGCCAACTACCTGGCCGACACCCGCGCCGCGCTGCTGGCGCTGCCCGGCCTGTACGGCGACGTCGAAGTACTGGCGCGCGCCAAGACCGTGCTGCCGGCCACTGCCGGCATCGCCCGCGCGCTGGCCGAACTGGCCGCGCTGGCCGCCAGCGCCCTGGGCCGCGCGGAAGTGGCGATCGACCTGGCCGACCTGCGCGGCTATCAATACGAAAGCGGCGCCATGTTCGCGCTGTACGTGCCGGGCCTGCCGAACGCGGTCGCGCGCGGCGGCCGTTACGACCATGTCGGCGAAGCGTTCGGCCGGGCTCGTCCCGCCACCGGCTTTTCGCTCGACCTGCGCGAATTGGCGCGCCTCCTGCCAACCGCGGAGCGCAAGCATTCGATCCGCGCGCCGTGGGGCAATGCGCCCGAACTGCGCGAGCAGATCGCCCTGCTGCGCAAATCGGGCGAAGTCGTGATCCAGAGTTTGCCGGGTCACGACAATGAACAAGACGAGTTTGAGTGCGATCGCGTGCTCGTGCTCGAAGACAGCAACTGGATTCTCAAAAACTTAGGCTAAGTGTGATGTCAAAGAAAAACGTGGCAAAAAATGTGGTCGTCATCGGTACCCAGTGGGGCGACGAGGGCAAGGGCAAGATCGTTGACTGGCTCACCGACAACGCGCAAGGCGTGGTGCGCTTCCAGGGCGGCCATAACGCCGGCCATACCCTGGTCATCGAAGGCAAGAAGACCGCCCTGCAGCTGATCCCCTCGGGCATCATGCGGGCCGGCGTCGCCTGCTACATCGGCAACGGCGTGGTGGTCTCGGTACCGGACGTGATGCGCGAAATCGACAAGCTGCAAGCGATCGGCGTCGAAGTCGTCTCGCGCCTGAAGATCTCGGAAGCCTGCCCGGCGATCCTGCCGTACCACGTCGCCATCGACGTCGCCCGTGAAGTCGCGCGCGGCGCCGCCAAGATCGGCACCACCGGCAAGGGTATCGGCCCGGCCTACGAAGACAAGGTCGCGCGCCGCGCGATCCGCATTGCCGACATGCTCAACGAAGAACGCTTCGCCGAAAAGCTCAAAGAGAACCTGGACTACCACAACTTCGTGCTGACCAACTACCTCAAGGCGCCGGCGGTGGACTACCAGAAGACCTTCGACGACGCGATGGCCCTGGTGCCGCGCCTGCGTCCGATGGTCGGCGACGTTTCGTCGGCGCTGTACGCGGCCCACAAGGCCGGCGGCAACCTGCTGTTCGAAGGCGCGCAAGGCTCGCTGCTCGACGTCGACCATGGCACCTACCCGTACGTGACCTCGTCGAACTGCGTGGCCGGCAACGCCGCCGCCGGTTCCGGCGTGGGCCCCAACATGCTGCACTACATCCTCGGCATCACCAAGGCCTACACGACCCGCGTCGGTTCGGGCCCGTTCCCGTCCGAGCTGCAAACCGACGACGGTGTCGGCCACCACCTGTCGTCGGTCGGCCATGAATTCGGCACCGTCACCGGCCGCGCGCGCCGCTGCGGCTGGTTCGACGCCGCGCTGCTGCGTCGCTCGGTGCAGATCAACGGTGTCTCGGGCATGTGCCTGACCAAGCTCGACGTGCTGGACGGCCTCGAGTCGCTCAAGCTGTGCACCGGCTACAAGATCGACGGCCGCGACGTCGACATCTTCCCGGTCGGTGCCGAAGACGCCGCGCGTTGCGAGCCAGTCTACGAAGAGATGGCCGGCTGGAAGGAAAGCACCGTCGGCGCCAAGTCGCTGGCCGAGCTGCCCGCCACCGCGCGCGCCTACATCAAGCGCATCGAAGAACTGGTCGGCGTGCCGATCGACATGGTCTCGACCGGTCCTGACCGTGAAGAGACCATCGTCCTGCGCCACCCGTTCGAGTAATCAGCATCACCCGCCGCGCATGCCGTCACCCTCGGCATGCCGGCGCCGCATTCCGCCAGCCGGGCGCCGCCCGATCCGGCCAGATCAATCTCTCACAAGGAGCTGCCATGACCACCCCACCATCGACCGAGAAAGATCTCTGGGTATCCTGGGACGAGTACCACCGCCTGATCGAGCGCCTCGCGCTCAAAGTGTACGAATCGGGCTGGAAGTTCGACCAGGTGCTGTGCCTGGCGCGCGGGGGAGTGCGTCCGGGCGACGTCTTCTCGCGCATCTTCGACGTGCCGCTGGCGATCCTGTCGACCAGCTCCTACCGTGAAGAAGCCGGCACCGTGCGGGGCGACCTCGACATCGCCAAGTACATGACCATGACCAAGGGCCCGCTGGCCGGCAAGATCCTGCTGGTCGACGACCTGGCCGATTCCGGCGTCACGCTCGACAAGGTGACGCGTCACCTGAGCGAGAATTTCGCCGAAGTGACCGAAGTGAAGTCGGCCGTCATCTGGGTCAAGGGCACGTCCTCGATCCGCCCCGACTACTTCCTCGAAGACCTGCCGCACAACCCGTGGATCCACCAGCCGTTCGAAGACTACGACGGCCTGCGCCCGCACCAGCTGGCGGCGTGGATGAAGAAATTCGACAAGAAATAAACGCGGCCTCGTGGCCGGCAGCGACAAGGGCAGGGCAGCTTTCGGGCTGCCCTGTTTTTTTGCGCGTGTGAATTGTTGGCGACCAGAGAGTTTGCCAGGGGTGAAGTCAGTGCTTGCCTTCTACAGTCGCGCTCCCTTGAGCGCTAGCGGAACCAATTCCTGCCTTCACTTCTGTGCCTTGCTGAATATCACCGATGAATTTATAGCCGAGCACTAAAGCGCCGATGACTAGAATTGTCACGACGTTGACCATTAGATTTCCCCCGACATCGCGCAGCCAGCCCGACAATGTGCGCTTTGCTTCCAACGCTTCGTTCACAGTAGTGAGCTGTGATTGCAAGCCAGAATTGATGGTTCCAATATATGTGTACAGGACGTCCTGCCGAGTCTCCGCCTCAGTACGCTGAACTAAGTGATCCAGCCCTTCATTGAGAAATGCCTGTGCCATGGCCTCTGCTTGTGAACGATATGCTGCTATGGATGCGTCAAGGGACGCAATAGCATGGAAGCGTTCAATGTCATCCCGGCTAGGGTTGCCGCCAGAAGTGGTCTTGCAGAACTCGACTTTTTGCTGTTTGTAGATAATGTAAGCCAAGGCACCGACCAAGTCATTCGGATCAGCCGTCAACTTTTCATAGATATTGTTGTGTGCCACAGCTTATTTCGATTTTGCGGCTGTTGCCCTGGCAAAGCTATAAGCCTCGGAAATCTTCTTGCTTGAGACGCCGATTTCTCGCATTACCTTCGCCGCAACGGGCGAGGAGGGTGAACGCAACAAGGTGGACGAGGCCACGCCATAGTGAGCCGGTTTTTGCGTTGCCGACTTGCCAGACATTCGACCGTTAATCGCAATAACGTCGCTACGAGAGAAAGCTACTTTCGCCATGCAATTGTCCTCGTTATCAAATTTGGCATAATTAATTTGAATTAAACACCTAAAATTATACGCATCTCGATAGCGATGGTCGTGTCGGATGCCATGAAGTCATGAGTGCGGTCATAAATCGTTCGCTTAGGGCTGACCACAGTGTCCGCAGCTCTTTAAAGGAGTTCGCGTTGGGGCGCCGCGGATTGGCTGAGCGCATCGGCACCTACCGGTTGGACCTCGGCATTTCATTTCAGTTCAGTTCAAGTCCGCGTTGAACGAGGAACGGGCCCTTTAAATGGCACGCGCCAGCAACTGCTGCGCAAGCAGCTTGGCGTGCGGCGTCAACGCCGAGAATTCGCGTGAACAGAGATAGAGTCGTCGCGTGGCCCAGGTTTCCCCCAATGGCAGGATCGCCAGGTCGCGTTTGATGGTCCTGGCCAGCGCATCGGAGAGGATCGCGATGCCGATGCCGGCCTCGATGTACATCGCCACGTGCTCGGTGCTGCGCAATTCGATGCGATAGTCGAGCTGGCGGCCCAGGCGCGCGGCGCGTTCGGCCAGGTGCGTTTCCAGCGCGGCGTCCGCCACGCCAACAATCGGCTCGGCGAGCGCATCGGCGAAGCTCACGCTCGCCTGGCCGGCGAACCGGTGCGAACGGCTGGCCACCACGACGAGCCGGTCGGTGGCCACCAGCTGTGTCTGCAGTGTGCCGAGATCGGTGATGTCCGCCACGATGCCCAGATCGGCCCGCCTGGCCACCAGCGCTTGCACGATGTCCGCGCTGGGCCGCTCTTCAAGATCGATCGACAAGTCGGGATGGGCTGCCAGGAATTGGCAAAGTTGCGGCGGCAGGAAGGCGGCCATGGCGCCTGTATTCGACAGCAACCTGACGCGGCCTTTCAAACCGGTCGCATAAGTGCGCAATTCGCCGCGCATCTGTTCGACCTGCCCGAGTATCGCGCGTGCGTGCGGAATCAATGCCTCGCCGGCGGCGGTGGCGCGCACGCCACGCCGGTTACGTTCCAACAAGGGCACGCCCAGGGCCGCTTCCATGCCGGCGATGCGTTCACTGACCGATGCCAGCGCCAGGTGCATCGCGCGCGCGCCCTGCGTCAGGCTGCCGCATTCGAGCACGGTCAGGAAGAGCCGCATATCGGTCAGGTCGAAACGCATGGGCACCACCTCTTGACTGGTTTGATTTCGGTTTTCCCGAAGTCTAGCACCGGAATTGCCAGATTGTGCGATTCAGCGCGGGCGCCTAACATCGGTTGCATGGACACGATTTCTCTTGTACTTCTGGCCGGCATGCTCGCTGGCACCATGAACGCGCTGGCCGGCGGCGGCTCGTTCGTCACCTTGCCGGCGCTGATCGCGGCCGGTGTGCCTCCGGTGTTTGCGAACACATCCAGCACCGTCGCCTTGTTTCCCGGCGGGCTCGCCAGCGCCTGGACCTACCGCGATGGATTGCGTCCGGTGGGCCAGGTTTCGCTGCGCGCCCTGTTGTCCACCACGCTGTGCGGCGGCCTGGCCGGCGCGCTGCTCCTGCTGCACACCTCATCCAGCGCGTTCACCTTCGTGCTGCCGTGGTTGATGTTGATGGCATTCCTGACGCTCGCGTTCGGCGGCCGGATCGGCGAGGCAATGCGCGCGCGCTGGCACATTCATGCGCACACGGTACTGGCCGTGCAGTTCGCTCTGGGGGTGTACGGCGGCTACTTTGGCGGCGCGGTCGGCATCATGATGATGGCGATCTGGGGATTGCTCGACAGCGGTGACCTGAAACGCCTCAACGCGCCACGCACGCTGCTGGTGAGTGCCGCCAATTCGGCGGGGGTGATCACCTTCATCATGGCCAGCGCGGTGCGCTGGCGCGAGACGCTGGTCATGATGGTGGGCGGAATCATCGGTGGCTACCTCGGCGCGCTGATAGGGCGCCGAATTTCGCACGGCGTCATCCGCGCCATCACCTTGCTCGCGACCTTCTTTATCACGCTGGCATTCTTCGTGAAAACTTACGGCCCCGCGCTGCTGCATCCCTGATCGAATGCGAGGAAACAATGCTCTCCGCCATTTTGGAAACGATAGGAGCACTGGGAATCCTGTTCAGTCTGGCGGTCAAGATCCGCTGCCTGGGCGGCCGGGCGAAGCCGCGCGCAGGCCGGTCGAGACAGCAACGGCCGCGTGCCCATGAACAGCAGCGCAAGGCAGCGCGAGTACACCGGATCACCGGCGTCGACCGCCGGAATAGCCCAACACCGTTGCCGCCCCAAGCGTGACATGCGACGCCCGGTTTCAGTCGAACATTCACGCCCGCTTCAGACCAGTTCCGGTTCGGCGCGCGGCTTGTAGGCTGGTGTCGGCGGCGTGTGGCAACGCCAGGTGCCGCGTCCGGCGTGCTTGGCCTGGTAGAGTGCCATGTCGGCCGCCTTGTAAAGTCCTTCCACACCACCAGGCTCGCCGCCGAAGGTGGCTGCGCCGATGCTGGCCGAGATCCGCATGCTGGCGCCGTTGAAGCCCATCGGCGCGTCGATGCCGACCACGATGCGCTGGCAGATCACGTTGATCACCTCGATGTCGGAGGTGTGCGCCAGCAGCACCGCGAACTCATCGCCGCCCAGCCGCGAGAGGCGGTCGGCTTCGCGCACCGCGAGCTTCAATCGCGCGGTCGCCTCCACCAGCAAGGCGTCGCCGGCGTCGTGGCCGAGCGTGTCGTTGATCTGTTTGAAGTGGTCCAGGTCGATCAGCAGCAGCGTAAAGGGCTCGCCGTCGCGCATCGCGCGCGCGGCCATGTAGCGCAGGTCGTCGTTGAACATGCGCCGGTTCGGCAGTCCCGTCAGTGGATCGGCGTAGGCCAGCTGTTCAAGCTGCGACTGGGTCGCGCGCAGTTCGGCGGTGCGCTCGTTGACCATGTCCTGCAGTTCGCGCTGGCGCCGCCGCAGATAGGCGGTGCGCATCTGCACCAGCAGCACCAGCAGGCCGGTCGCGGCCAGGGCGGCGGCGGCGCGCACCCAGAATTTCTGGTGCCATGCCGGCAGCACCCGCACCGGTACGGTCAACGGCTCGCCCCAGGACTGGCCGCGGCTGGCCGCGCGCAGCTGCAGGCTGTAGTCGCCCGGCGGCAGGTTGGTGTAGCTGACGCGGCGCGCGACCGCGTCGGCGCCGATCCAGTCGCTGTCGAAGCCGTCGAGCCGGTAGGAGTAGGTGCTGGTATCGGCGGCGGCGAAATCGAGCGCCGCGAAAGCGACTGAAAAGCCACGCTCGCGCCCGGCCGGCGGCACTTCGATCGGCGCCGGCGCCTGCGCTTGCTCATGCTCCTGCTTTTGCTCCTGCCGCTGACCGCTGCCGTGATTATAAGGATCGACCGGCAGCGCGCGGTCGTTGAGCCGAATCTCCGTGACCGCCAGCGGCACCGTCACCTGCTGCGGCGCCCACTTGGCCGGCTCGACGACGGTGATGCCCGACGAGCCGCCGAAAATCAGTTCGCCATGGGGGCCCTCGGTGCCCGCGTTGGTCCAGTAGGCCAGCACGTCGACGCCATCGGCGGCGCGCAGCATGCGCGCTTTGAAGGTGGCGCCGTCGATCCGCGCCAAACCGTCGTCGGTGCTGGCCCAGATGGCGCCCGCGCCGTCGCGCAGCAGCATGTTGACCGAGTTGTTTTCCAGGCCGTCGGCGACGCCGATGCGGCGGAACCAGCGCCGGCCCGCGCGGTCCGTGCGTTCGAGTACGACGATCCCGTTGCCGTACGAAGAGGCCCACAGCCGGCCGCGTTGGTCGATCAGCAGCGACGACACATACCCGCTCGGCATCTGGTCGCGTTCGACGCCGCTGACCGGCAACTGCTCGACCGGTCCTCCGCCGGCCGGCAGGCGCGCCAGGCCGACCCGGGTGCCGACCCACAGCGCGCCATCAGGCTCGGCCAGGATCGCCGTGACGCGGGCGTCACCCAGGCTTCGGGCTTCGTGGCGCAGCAGGCGGTGCGTGCCGTCCGCCTGCGCCTGCAGCGCCCACAAACCGTCGATGCCGCCCACCCACAGCACGCCGGCATGCCACGCCAGCGCCCACACCGTGGTGTTGGGGCTGCGTTCGGCGAACTCGATGCGGCGCACGTGGCACCGCTCGGCGTCGACCAGGTAAAGTCCTTGCTGGGTGCCGAGGTAGACCCCGCCGTTGGCGCCGTTCGCCATCGCCAGCACGCGGCCCTTGGGCAAGGCGCGGCGCGGGTCGCCGGCGCCGGCGCGCAGCCGGCCCAGCGGCCCCTGGCGCGGCTCGATGATGTCGACCCCGTCGCTGCCCAGACCCAGCCACAGGCTGCCGTCCGGATGCGCGAGCAGGCTTGGCGCGCTCAGTCTCGCCTGCGGCGCGATGCCGGAGCGGCGCACCGTGAGCAAGCCGTCGGGCTGCGGATCGTGCTGGCTGAGCGCGAGGGTGCTGGCGACGAACACCACCCCGCCGCGCTCGCGGTAGAGGGCCAGCAC
Source organism: Massilia sp. (assembly GCA_039927975.1). Lineage (GTDB taxonomy): Bacteria > Pseudomonadota > Gammaproteobacteria > Burkholderiales > Burkholderiaceae_D > JBDSTZ01. The sequence goes on from JBDSTZ010000145.1 coordinate 8,911, forward strand.
GTCATCGTCGTACAGGCTGTCGACTTCGTCCGGCTGGTGGCGGATCCGCCGCGAGCCGGCGCGCCGTGGATTGATCTCGACGATCCCGCCGCCTTCGGTGGCCAGCCAGATCGCGTCGTCGCCCACTTCGACGAACGAGCGCACCCGGTCGGACAACACTTTCGGCGCACCCGAGCGCGCATCGTATTCGAGCACCGGCCGCGCCTTGCCGCCGCCGGCCTCGATCACATACGCGCCCAAGGTACGCCCGCCGATCCAGATGCGGCCGGCGCTGTCTTCGTACAGGGCGGTGATGGCGAGCGCCTTCTGGCTGTTGCCGCCGCCGTCGCCGATCGGCACGGCGCGCAACGGCGCGCGGTCGCTGGCGCGCATGTACAAGCCGTGCTGGCTGCCGATCCACAGCCGGCCGGCGCGGTCGACCAGCAGCGCGTCGATCCCGCTCTCGGGCAGGTCGGCGGCGGCGATGGCAGGGGC
>JBDSTZ010000146.1:0-6239 GCA_039927975.1 Massilia sp.
CGAAACCCCAGCGCTGGAATTGCAGGGCGTCCTGCAATTCGTGACCGCGCATGCCGGCCGTCATGCCGGCCGATGCCGGCCGGGTCGTATTCAGGTAGCCGCAACCGCTCGCGCCGCCGTCCGTGTAGATGCCGGCCTTCAAGCCCTTGCTGTGGATATAGTCGGCGACGGCCTGCATGCCGCCCGGCCAATCGGCGTCGTCGACGAGGATATTGCCGGCCGCATCGCGCGCGCCCTGCCACCAGCCGTCATCGAGGTTGAAATTGGTGTAGCCGGCGTCCTTCAAGCCGCCGGGGGCGGCGTAGGCATCGATCTGCTTCTTCACTACCTCGAAATTAATGCTGCTGGCAAATGCGTTCCAGCTGGCCCAGCCAAGCACCGGCGCCGGCACCTTGATCTGCGGGACGCTGGCGCGATCCTTGGTCGCGGCGCTGGCCGCGCCCACGAGGAGGCTCAGCGCCGCGGCGGCCACCATCGTTGCCGCGCTCGGCAACAGCGGCTTGTATGTGTCGTGCTTGATTTTCATTTCTTCATGACTCGCAAAAAGGGGGACATCGCTTTGAGGGCCGCACAGCGCGATCCTCCATACTCAGGCATTGTATATAGAAAAAGCCCCATAGAGCGGCTTTGGCCGAGGCAGGACTTCGCGGCGAAAATCGACTGCGACTAGCTGCAGGCATTGATCGCGAGGCGATGCGTACACCGTGCGCAAGCCTCTGTGGCGCTCGTGACCGCTGCTCGACGCCGCAGTCGCCAGCTTGTTTGCCGGCGCTACGGCGCGCATGGTGCGTGAGCCTTACTTTCACGCGCCGAAGCAATCAAAAGAGAGAAGCAAGCAGGCAAAGCCGCACCACTCCATGAAGCAAAAACCATGCAAAAGTGTGGAGTCGTTAAGTGCGCTGGATTGGAGCGAGCTCGGGCTGGACCCGCACAGGGCAGGTAAAAAAGATTCCGGGATTTGGTGGTTTTGATTCATGGAATGGACTATTCGATGCATGAAAATACGGCCACACTGCATCTTTCGTTAAACCTGCCGATCTGACACACCCATGAAGAATTCTTTGCGTCTCCGCCTGACCGGCGCGACCGCCTTCGTCCTTGCCGCGTCGCTGGCGCCAGACGTGCTGGCGCAGCCGGCGGCGCCGGCATTTGCCGGCATCTTCGGCGACCATGCCGTGCTGCAGCGCGGCGAAGCCTTGACCGTGTGGGGCACGGCGCCCGCCGGACTGGGCGTGACGGTGAGCCTTGGCGGAAAGAGCGCCGAGGCCAGGGCCGACGCGCAGGGCCGATGGCGGGCCAGCATGCCGGCCATGTCCGCCGGCGGACCGTACACGATGTCGGTCAGCGGCGCCAGCGGCGGCAGTGCTGGTGGCGGCGGCACGACGCTCAAGGACATCATGATCGGCGACGTCTACCTGTGCGGCGGCCAGTCGAACATGGAGTTTCCGCTGCGTCTGTCGACCGGCGCGTGGTCGGATTTTCCCGCCAATCCGGACCTGCGCTTCGTCAATATTGAACGCCGCGGCGAAGCGGGCGTCCAGCGCGACTTGAAGCGGCCGGCGACATGGAACGTGGTGACGCCGAAGACCGTCGGCGAAGCGTCGGCGGTGTGCTACTACATGGCGCGCTCACTGCAGCGACAGCAGAAGGTGGCGGTCGGCTTCATTGCGCCGACCTGGGGCGGCACCACCATCCAGGGCTGGATCGGCGCGGCGTCGCTGCGCACCCTGCCGGACTACGCCGAGCGGCTTGAGGCGCTGGCCAACATGGCCGTCGATCCCGCCAAGGCGATGGCCGACGAAGCGCGCCGGCACCAGCTGTGGTGGGAAGCGCATGATCCGCAGGCAAAGGCGCAGCGCGTCTGGTCCGCGCCGGCGTTCGACGACGCCGCCTGGCCCGAGCTGGCGTCCCAGTCCCTGACGGACTTCGAGGGCGCGGCCTGGTTCCGCACCGGCGTGACCCTGACCGAGGCGCAGGCCAGGACTGCCAACGGCCTCCAACTCGGCCCCGTCGATAACTACGACAGTACCTGGGTCAACGGCGTGCGCGTGGGCGGCGGCACTGTCGCCTGGATGTGGCGCGACTATGCCGTTCCCGCCGGCGTTTTCAAACCGGGCCGCAACGTGATCGCGATCCGCGTACTCACTAACGGAAAGGGAGGCGGGCTGACCGGCAAGCCGGAACAGCGCGGCGTCAGGACCAGCGACGGCCAGTTCATCGCCCTGTCGGCGCCCTGGAAATACCAGCTCGGCATGCGCGCGCGCGGCCTGTCGATCCCGCCGGCGCCGTGGCAGGTGCCGACCAGCCTGTCGACGCTGCACAATGCGATGATCGCGCCCTTGGCCGGCTATAAGTTCAAACTGGCGGCGTGGTACCAGGGCGAGGCCAACGTCGACGCGGCGAAGGAATACGAGACCTTGCTGCCGCTACTGATCGCCGACTGGCGCAAGACCTTCGCCCAGCCGGAATTGCCCTTCCTCGTCGTCCAGTTGTCGTCGTTCGGCGCCATCGCGACCGCGCCCGGGCAGTCGAACTGGGCGCAGTTGCGCGAAGCCCAGGCAAAGACCGTGCGCGAGGATCGCCACGCAGCCTTGGCCGTGACCATCGATGTGGGCGACCGCACCGACATTCATCCCGCCCAGAAGGCTGTGGTCGGCGAGCGCCTGGCGCGTGCCGCTCGCGCGCTGGCCTACGGCGAAGCGATCGCGCCCGGCGGACCGCAAGCGGTCGGCGTGGCGCGGGCAGGAGAGGACCTGGTGATCACTTTCAAGCATACCGGCGGCGGCTTGCGCACCTATAGCGCCGGCCAGGCGATCGGTTTCGAAGCCTGCGCAGGCACCGCATGCCGGTATGTGCCGGCGGTCGCGCAAGGCGACACGGTGACGCTGCAAGGCGCCAACCAACCGGGCACGACGCGGGTGCGTTATGCTTGGGCCGATGCGCCCTATGTGAATCTGTATGGCGCCGATGACTTGCCTGCCGCGCCGTTCGAGCTCGACCTGTAAGCAGGCCTGTACGATTGCCCTGGATGCATTTGGAAAGTAGAAGCACGATATGCGGATAGAATTTATCGTTTCCCTCGGTATGTTGGGAATGAGCTGCCTGTTTCAGCCGGCCTTCGCGGAGGCGGTCAGGGTCGACGATGTCAGGTCATTGCAGGCGGCGTTGGCCAAGGCGCGCGTGGACAAGCGCATTACCCGCATTGAGCTCGCAACGGCGACGTATGCGCTCGCGGCACCCATCGTCCTCGATGAGGGACTGTCCGGCACACCGGCCACGCCGTTCGTGCTGGCGCCGGCGCCAGGCGCGCATCCGGTGTTGACCGGCGCCGAGAACTTGCCGCCGTTGCGCTGGCAGGCCTGGCAAGGCGGAATCTGGCGCGCGAAGCTTGCCGACAAGTCCTTCCAGCGCCTGTGGCTGGGCCGGCAGATGCTGACCCGTGCGCGCTATCCGAATGTCGACCCTGCGATCCGCACCCTGGCCGGCCTGGCCACCGATGCCACCTCGAAGGAACGGGTGGCGGGCTGGCGCGATCCGGCCGGGGCTGTGCTGCACGCCCTGCATGGCGGCCGCTGGGGCGGGGTCCAGGTCCCCATCCTTGGAAAAAATCCTGATGGCAGCCTCCAGTTTGGCGCCCAGACCGGCAACAACCGCATTGCGCCGCCCAGCGCCACCGCGCGCTATGTCGAGAACATCTTCGAGGAGCTCGATGCGCCCGGAGAATGGTTCCACGACCGCGCGGGCGCCTGGCTCTATTACAAACCGCTTGACGGCAAACGCCCGCCGGCGCCTGGATTTCGTGCCGGCAGGCTGGAATCGCTGGTCCGGATCGAAGGCAAGCGCGCGCCGGCGAACAACATCCGGATCGAGGAGCTGGCGTTCAGGGACACCGAGCCGACCTTCCTGCAGGCCACCGAACCGCTGCTGCGCTCGGACTGGAAGTTCTATCGGGTCGGCGCCGTCACGATCGAGAACGCCTCCGCGGTCACCGTCAGCAATTCGGATTTCAGCGCGCTGGGTGGCAATGCGATCGTGGTCAGCGGCCACGCCAGTCAGGTGCGGATCGCGGGAAACCATCTGCGCGAGATCGGCGGCACGGCGATCGCGTTTGTCGGCCGCCCCGAGGCGGTGCGTTCGCCGCTGTTCGAATACGAGGAACGCCTGGCGCTGTCGGCGATCGACCGCACGCCGGGCCCCAAGGCCGAGCTGTATCCACGCGACAGCGTGGCCGAAGATAATCTGATCCACGATATCGGTCTGATCGACAAGCAAGCCGCCGGGGTGGAAATCGCGATGGCCGCGCGCATCACGATCGACCACAATTCCATCTACCAAGTGCCGCGCGCTGGCATCAATGTCGGCGACGGCACCTGGGGCGGCCACCAGATCAGCTATAACGATGTGTTCGACACCGTGCTCGAAACAGGCGACCACGGCGCCTTCAACAGTTGGGGGCGGGACCGCTACTGGCATCCCGATCGCGCGGAAATGGACAGGCGCGTGGCCGCTGAACCGTCGCTGGCGACGCTGGACGCGATCGAACCGGTCGTGATGCGGCGTAACCGCTTCAAGTGCGACCACGGCTGGGACATTGATCTGGACGACGGCGCCTCGAACTACGTCATCGAGGAGAACCTCCTGCTGTCGGGAGGCATCAAGCTGCGTGAGGGCGTGCATCGGATCGTGCGCAACAATATCCTGGTGAACGGGAGCTTCCATCCGCATGTATGGTTCGAGCACAGCGCAGACGTGTTCGAGAACAATATCGTCATGGCCGCCCATCAGCCCATCGGCATCAAGACATGGGGCAAGAGCGTCGACCGCAACCTGTTCGCCAACGCGGCCGACCTGGATCAGGCGCGGGCGGCGGGCACGGACGCGCACTCGAAGGCCGGCGCCCTGCAATTTTCCGACCCCGCGCATGGCGACTTCGGCGTGGGGAACGGCTCGCCCGCACTGGCGCTCGGTTTCGTCAACTTCCCGATGAACCAGTTTGGTGTGCGCCCGGCGCGGCTCAAGGCGCTGGCGAAGCAGCCCGCGTTTCCCGCGCTGGAGCTGCAACCGGTAGCCGGCGCGCACGAGCAGCCGCGCACATTCCTCGGTCTGACGATAAAGTCGATCGAAACACTGGGCGAGCAATCGGCGGCCGGCCTGCTGTCGAAGGAAGGCGTGCTGGTACTGTCAGTGGAAGCGGCAAGCTACGGCGACAAAGCCGGGCTGCGGCCGCGCGATGTCGTCATCGGCGTGGGCAATGATCCCGACGCACCTCAGCAGATGTACCCGACGGCGGCGGCCCTTGTCGCGGCGCTGCAAGCGAGGCGCTTTCAAGCGTATGTCGATCTGATCGTGGTGCGCGACCAGAAAAGGAAGGCGGTCAAGCTACAGGTGCAATGAAGGCTGCGCCGTGGCCACCCGGCGGGCGGGCAAGCGTTGCAGGAAGACGTCGTGGGCGGGCATGGTCGCTCCGACCGCCAGACAAGTGCGCAGCCACCTGGTACGTAGCGCAGTGCTCATCCATCGCGAATGAACACCGCGCCGTCTTATTTGCGCTTTGGGGGTTTCATTGGATCGTCCAGGATCGGATGATCCTCCCGCTCTTTCGCCAGCTTGAGTTCGAAGAGCTGCTGGAAGACGCGCGCGTCTTCCAGCGCGCCGTTTTGCGCCACGACTTGCATCACGTCCGCGCCGGCCAGCGTCCACTCCTGGAAGACGCTGGAGGCAGGCGCTTGGCGCCGCATCTCGGCCACCAGATCTTCACGGCTGACGGCGCCGCCGGCCATGCGCGATCGCCACGATGCCGCCCACCTTGCGGTATCGGGCTCGCCCGCATTGCGCGCCATCAGCGCCAGGGCCTTGCCCGCTTCCTCGGGCCGTCCGGCATAGGCATGCGCCAGCGCCGCCGCCTTGGCGAAGGTGCTCACCTCGTGCGCCAGCCTCCAGGCGGCGATGGCGCCATCGATCGCCTGCGCGCCGGGCTGCCCGCTGGCGCTCAGCTCGGCCTTGTACAGCGCGAAGGCTGTCTCGGCCGACGCCGGGTTGACCTTGCGCGCCAAAAGCAGATTGCGTTTCGCGGCCGGCAGATAGGTTTCCCCGGCGGCGTCCTTGTGCTGCTCCGCCAGACGCAGGTTGGCCATGCCAAGCAGATACAGCGCATTGAAATTCCTGCCGTTCTCGCCGATGGCCTCGGTCAGGTAGGGCAGCGCATCGGCGGCGTTGCCCCAATCGATTTGCGCTCGGCT
>JBDSTZ010000147.1:0-6112 GCA_039927975.1 Massilia sp.
TGACCGACATCCTGGGCGACGAAGATCACCTGGGCGACATGGACTTCAAGGTTGCAGGTACGCCAACTGGCATTACCGCGCTGCAGATGGACATCAAGATCATGGGCATCACCAAGGAAATCATGCAGGTGGCGCTGGCGCAAGCGAAGGAAGCGCGCCACCACATCCTCGGTGAAATGCAGAAAGCCATGCCGCACGTGAAGACCGAACTGTCGGACTTCGCCCCGCGCCTGATCACCATCAAGATCAACCCGGAGAAGATCCGTGACGTGATCGGCAAGGGCGGCGCCGTGATCCGCGCGCTGACCGAAGAGACCGGCACCCAGATCGACATCAGCGACGAAGGCGTGGTCACCATCGCCTCGGTCGACGCCGCCGCCGGCCAGGAAGCCAAGCGCCGCATCGAAGAGCTGACCGCCTCGGTCGAAGTGGGCAAGACCTACGACGGCGTGGTCTTGAAGCTGCTCGACTTCGGCGCGATCGTGCAAGTCATGCCGGGCAAAGATGGCTTGCTGCACATCTCGCAGATCGCCAACGAGCGTGTGAACGCGGTGGCCGATTATCTGAAAGAAGGCCAGCAAGTGCGCGTCAAGGTTCTGGAAACCGACGACCGCGGCCGTCTGAAGCTGTCGATGAAAGCTGCCGAAGGCGCGGAAGCGGCAGCGCAGCAGTAATCGCCCTTGGCTTCGGCCGAAAAAACCGCCAGCGCGTGAGCCTGGCGGTTTTTTTATGAAAACCGCGAGATCCAACGCTGAAGGTCAGCGCGCCCTCGGCGTTTTTCTCGACCATTGAGCCGTTGCGTTATGTAGCTTGGATGTGTCATGTCTTCCGCCGACATCAGGTGCTCTCCTTAATCGGTTTTCAATATTGACTGCAAGAAAATATCTCCCTACACTGCAAGAATCAACAGTAATTGTAAATATCAGTACGTTTCCACGGGAAGAATAAGCGGATCAAAAAACGCTTTCAAGAATAATCGCGGGAATGGTCGCACGCGCATGTCAAGTCCAGCGATGCAAAAGTCCTGGCCTGCAGTTTGGGCGAAACTATTGGAGAATAATTTGGACGAGTCTTTGTACGCGCCGCCCCAGGCTGATCTGTCCGGCCGCCCCGAAGTGGTGATCGCGCCGCCGTTTTATGTCGTTTCGCTCGTGAAATTAACGGTGCTGTTCATCGTAACCCTCGGCGTGTATCAGCTATTCTGGTTCTATAAAAACTGGAGTAATTACAAACTGCACTGCCAGATCAGCGGAAACGGCAACGGCAAGATCTGGCCGGTCCCGCGCGCACTGTTTTCCGTGTTTTTTGTCCACTCGCTGTTTCGCAAGGTGGCCGAGCACGCCGAGGCCAACCTGCGTCCACTAACCTGGCAGGCAGGCAGCCAGGCCACCTTGATGGTCGTCCTGTTGCTCGTCTCGGCCTTTGCGGGGCGCTTTTCGGAGGTCGGAATCGGCGCTCCCTTTTCCGACATCCTCACCTTGCTCGTGATGGTGGCCTTGTACTTCAGCATGCGCTCGGCGCAAAAGCAAATCAATGCCAGTTGCGACGACCCTGAGGGCGCCAGTAACAGCGAATTCACCGGTGCGAACTACTTTTGGATTATCCTTGGAGCGCTGTTCTTGCTCGCGCTCTTCGCCGCCGGTTTTATGGGTGCGCAGTCTGCCGGAGGCATTGCATCGGCCGGCGGCGCGCTCGTCCCCTCGGGAGCAGGGGGACACGAAAAGCCGGCGAGGCGGTCGCCTGGGGTGTCTAATAACGCCGGCAATCCTATCTCGCGCCTTATTTTGAACTAAGCCTTTCGCATGCCGATCGAATACCTGTCCGCCCTGACGGCCGCGCCCCGCACGCGCGAGTCCGACTTGCATATCGGCGTCGTGCTCACCCTGGTGGCCGGCGCCCTCAACGCCGGCGGGTTCTTGGCGATCGGCCAGTACACCTCGCACATGACCGGCATGGTGTCGACCCTGGCCGACCAGATCGTGCTGCGCAACACCGCGCTGGCCGGCGTCGCCGCGCTGTCGTGGCTCGCCTTCCTGGTCGGCGCGGCAACGACCGCCATGCTGGTCAACTTCCTGCACCGCGCCCAGGTCCGCAACGTGTACGCCGTGCCGCTGCTGATCGAGGCCACCTTGATCCTCGTGTTCGGCGCCTTCGGCGGTTCGCTGCACAAGCATGAATTGATCGACATGTCGTTCGCCGCCATCACGCTGTGCTTCACGATGGGTTTGCAAAACGCCTTGATCACCAAGATATCGCGCGCCGAAATCCGTACCACCCACTTGACGGGTCTGACCACCGACATGGGCATCGAACTGGGTAAACTGTTTTACTGGAATCGCACCAGCGTGGCCGGTAGCGTCGTCGTCGCCAATCGCGGCAAACTGCGCGTGCATGCGATCCTGATCGGCGCCTTCCTGCTCGGCGGCATCGGCGGCGCGCTCGGCTTCAAGCTGGCCGGCTTCATTTCCACCGTGCCGCTGGCGATCGCGCTGGCGGCCATCTCCCTGGCGCCGGCCCTGCGCGACAGGCGCCATTAGGCGCGCCACCTTTCATTGGTCGTCACCGGATAAATGCGTGCTCGCAGCGGGGAGGATGCACGCCGCGCCCGCCAATACCAGCGTCGGTTATATCGCCAAACCGCTGCGCGGCAACTGCAGCGCTTGCCCCCGCCGCATGCCCGCTCTGGACGAAAAAAAACCGCCAGCGCGAGCGCTGGCGGTTTTTCTTACGCTTGCAGCGGGGGCGTGATTACACCTGCTTGCGGCGGCGCATCGCGGCGAATCCCGCCAGGCCCAGACCGAACAAGGCCATGGTGCCGGGTTCCGGCACCTGCGCGGTAATGGCGAAGCTGTTGATGAAGCCGGAATCGCCGAACTCGTTGTCGAAGGCGGTCAGGGTCCAGGCGCCGAACACGTCCATGTCGTTGAAGGCCGCCAGCAACTCTTCCGGCTTGAACGAGCCGCTGTACGGGGCGTAAGCGAAGCCGGCATTGATCGCCACGGCGGCGGCGTCATCGAACAGGGTGCCGCTGTAATCGGCGCCGCCCGAGCCGCCCTGGCGGTTCGACAGGATAATGGTCTTGGCGCCGTGGGTCAGCGACAGGATCAGGTCGGCGTCCCAGCTGTGGGTGATGTCGAGCAGGGCGTTGACGTCGACCACGCGGCCGTGCGTGCCGATGTTGACGGTCGAGGTGACGCTGCACAGGTCGCAAATTTCGACCGGCACGTCGGTGCTGCTGGCGGTGATCAGGATGGGGGCAGCCTGCGCGCCGGCGGCGGCGCCGATGGCGAACACGGCGGCGAGGTTCAGGAACAGGGATTTGATTTTCATGGTGGACTCTACAGGATTAAGTTGTCAGGGCAGGGCGGCCCGCGCCGGTGCGGCGCGGGCCTGTGTCAGCGATTAAGGGGTCTTGATCAGGTCCATCGCGTCGAAGGCGACCGCAGGCGTCAGCCAGAACGAGGTGCTCGACGAGCCGCTCACCACGCCGATTTTGAGCGTATTCACACCGGCCACCAGCGCGCTCGCTGGGATCGTGTAGTCGTAGGTGATGTTGCGGGCGCGGTAGGTGCCGACCGTCATGGTGCGGGTCGATGGCTGACCCGGCGGGAACACGTCGCCCGTCTGCGAGCCGACGAAGCCCGAGTTCCAGGCGTTCACGCTGATCTGCGGACGGCCGCCCGCTTGCGCGGTGGTGATGCCGATGCGGAACTTGTAGGTCGAGGCGGCCGAGATCTGGCTGGCCTTGAGCGTGAAGTTGATCGTCACCGGTCCCGGTGACGCGCCGTTCACGCCTTTCCACTGGTACGCCGGCATCTGCAGCGCGGCCTTCGAGCTGCCCACGATGTAGGGATTGGTGGCGGTGGCGGTCGCCAGCCAATTGCTCATGCGTACGTCCTGCGGGTGCATCACGGTCAGCTTGTCGCCGTTGAGCAGTTCGCGCGGTGTGCCGTCCCATTCGCCGATGCGGAACAGGGCAGGGGTGAAGCTCGGGTCGCCCTTGGCGATGTGCCACTTGCCGCGCGGGTCGTCCGAATTGATCAGCGGATCGGCGCCGATCGTCACGGCCGGCACGATGTTGGTGGTGCCCGGGTTGACGGTGACCGGCGCAGTGGCGACGGCCAGTTCGTTCTTGTACACGGTCATCGTGTAGTCGCCCGCCAGCACGCCGTTGATGGTGGTCTGACCGTCGCTGCTGGCGGCGTCGCCCCAGAATTGCGCGTTCGAGTTCGACAGCGTCACGGTGTACGGGTACAGCGCGTTGCGGCCGTAGATGGCCGGCACGAAGACACTCCCGCGTCCGCTGGCCGGCACGTAGCCGAGCAGGTTCAGCTTCGAGAAGAAGGCGGTGTCGACCGGCGCTGGCGCCGTGCCGTCGGTGAAGGCGAGGGTATAGCTGTTGAGGCGGTTGAAGCGGAAGCCCTCGGTCTGGCCTTCACCGTAGTTGACGATGTAGGTGATCTCGTTGGTGGTGCTGGTGATCTGGTTGAGCAGGCTGCGGTAGAACGGGCCGCCCGAGTTGCCTTCGTTATTGTCGCGCACGATCCACAGGCCGATGTTCGGGCCGGTGCCGCCGATGTAGGTCCAGTCCTTCAGGCGCTGGTTCGAATAGTGCTTCGAACGCGTCTCGCCGGTGTAGGGGCCGGAGCTAAAGCCAAACACGTCGCCAGATTCGATCGCGCCGGTGGTGCCACGCAGATCGTCCGGCCAGGTGCCGTTCGGGAAAGCGCCGCCCGGGGTGCCGGACGCGGTGCCGTTCGGCAGCACGCCGATCGGCACGCGCACGATGTAGCGCACCAGGCCGAGGGTGTTCGGTTCGCCGGTGAAATAGGTGCCCATGTAGATCCTCGGGTCGCCCTTCTTGACGATGTAGTAGTGGGTCAGGGCGCCGGCGGCGCCGCCGTTGCTGGTCAGGGTGATTTTGATGAAATCGCTGCCGACCACCACGCCGTTGTTTGCGGCCGAGGCCGGGGTCGAGACGCCGTTCGCGTCGACCGCCTCGGCGCTCACGCCGACCGCCGACACGCCGGTGTAGAGGAAGTCCGCACCGCTGTTGAGCTGGGTGCCGCGCGTTTGATCGGAGTATTCGACGCCGTTGTACCTGAGGCTGGAGATGTCGCCCGCCGACTGGGTGCTGACGTTGTTGTCATAGGCGCGGATCTTGAAGACCAGGCCGGCGTCGGTGTCGATCGTGTAAAAGGTCGGTTGATTGGCCACGCCGCCGACCGTGCCGGTGGTGGTGGTGAGGGTGAACGCGGCCTGGGCCTGCATTGAAGCGCCGGCCATGATGGCGAACAGGGCGCACGCCCGCGACAGACCCTTCAAGGTACATGTATGCATGAATTATCTCCGTTGTTTATATGTATGCGCGGCGGGCCATGCCCCGTGTAAATCATTGCCGTGCCGCAACATTTTGTTTTCAAATCGTTAAAGGAAACGCCGGTTTCGCTTGTGCTTTCTTTAACGACAGTTGTGAGAGTTCCACATTGCTTTGCATAAATCTAATAGTGTTTTGATATAGCAAGCGTCAAAAATGAAATAGTTAGTGATAACACGGGGCGCCGGCGTTTGGTCTCTCCTATGAGGCCACCGTTTCGCGCGCGCACGGCGAAAAAAAGCTGAACTACAAGCAATCACAAAAGTGATTATTCACAGGTGATATTTGCAACAAATTGCGCACAAACGTGCGCGTGTGCGAGGCGGTACGCCTAGCAATTTTTCATTTTGGGCAACCCGCTGGCACCGGCCGTCTGGGGCGCTTGGAGTGGATGCGCGCAACATGCCGGCCGGTGCACGAAAAAATGCACGCAAATAAATGATCAAGATGGCAAGTGTTCGATTTGCACCATTTTGGTGCGTCCTATCACAATTACTCCTTGTTTATCGGTGGCTATTAAAACATACTTGCATTATTAAAATATTAAGCAATAAGTATGATTGCGAAAAAATTAAATCGACATCCGAGAATCGATTTCCTGCGCGGTATCGCGATTTTTTGCGTCCTTATCTTGCATTACACGCTCGCTTACGGTCTCAAGGACAGTCCGCTCGGCACACTGCTCAGTCCCGCCCTGCTGCATGCGCTCTGCTACAACGGCAACTATGGCGTGAC
>JBDSTZ010000148.1:0-22089 GCA_039927975.1 Massilia sp.
TTCCCACACCGAGATATTGAGCGCGCCGGCATCGACCTTGCCGCCAGCGACAGCCGCCACCGTGGCGTCATGCGCGCCGGAGAAGGCGATGCGTTTCAGGTCGGAGTCCGGATCGATTTTGGCCGCCAGCAGATAAGAGCGCGGCATCAGGTGGCCGGAGGTCGACGATTCGGAACCGAACGAGAAGGTCTTGCCTTTCAAGTCTTCGAGCTTGTTGATGTCCTTCGAGGTGGTGACGAACACCGAGCGGAATTTTTCATCTTCGACGCGCTGGACCAGCGGCGTGACCTGGCCCTTGCTGCGCACATTGGCCTGCACAAAGGTGAAGCCGCCGAACCAGACCATGTCGATCTTCTTGTTGATCAAGCCCTCGACCGAGGCCGCGTAGTCGGTCACCGGAGTGAACTCGACTTTCAAGCCGGTAGCCTTGCCCAGGTATTCGCCGAGCGGCTTGAACTTGCGTTGCAGTTCGGTGGGCGCCTCGTCCGGAATGGCCGACACGCGCAGCACGCCGGGCGTGTTCTGCGCCGCAACCTGGGCGCTGGCGAACAGCAGGGCGCTGCCAAGCGCGGCGGCGAGCAGGGGAAGAAGGGAACGCGAGGCGCGGAATGGGGACATGGTGGCTTTCTGGTGATGGAGGAATGAGTGGGTCGGCGCATGACCCGGCGCGGCGGCACGCTTGAAAGCGGCATGCACGCGGGCCGGGGGCATATTCAGCTATGATAACAAAAATACAGCGTCTGTTTTCTAGTCTCTTTTCTGGTCTTTTTCTACTATCGCCATGCCCGGTTGCGGCGCGGCGACACGAATGATAGCGCCTATGCCCAACTCTTGCCCGCCAGATGCCCGCCGCGCCCCCGCCGATGCCGAACGTGTCGCCGAACTGGTGGCCGGATTGTCGGCGCGCGAGGCCGCCATCTCGCCCAAGTTTTTCTACGACGCGCTCGGCTCCACACTGTTCGAGGCCATCTGCGAGCTGCCCGAATATTACCCAACCCGCACCGAGGCGTCCATTTTCGCGCGCCACGGCGGCGAAATGGCGCGCGCCATCGGCGCCGGGCGCACCCTGATCGACCTGGGCGCCGGCAATTGCGCCAAGGCGGCGGCGCTGTTTCCCTTGCTGCATCCGGCCCAGTACGTGGCGGTCGACATCTCCGCCGATTTCCTGCGCGAGGCGATCGAGCGCTTGCAGCAGCGCTTCTCGCATATTGAAATGACCGGCCTGGGGTTCGACTTTTCGCGCTCGTTTGAGCTGCCTGGCGAAGTTAGTCCCGAACGGCGACTGTTCTTCTACCCCGGCTCGTCGATTGGCAACTTCACCCCCGACGAGGCATGCGACTTTCTCAAGCGCCTGCGCGCCCAATGCGGGCTCGACGGCGGTGTGCTGATCGGCGTCGACCTGGTCAAGGACCACACCGTGCTCGACGCCGCCTACGACGACGGCCTCGGCGTCACGGCCGCCTTCAACCTGAACGTGCTGCGCAATGTGAATCGGCTGATCGGCGCCGATTTCGATGTGCGCCAGTGGCGCCACCGCGGGTTTTACGCCGCCGAACAGAGCCGCATCGAAATGCACCTGGAGGCGCGCGAGGCGCTCACCGTCAACTGGGAGGGCGGCAGCCGGCGCTTTGCCAAAGGCGAGCGCATTCACACCGAAAACAGCTACAAGTACCGCCGCAGCGCCGCCTGCGGCCTGCTCGAACAGGCCGGCTTCCAGGTGGCCAGCGTGTGGACCGATCCGCAGGAATGGTTCGCCGTGATCCACGCACGCGCGATCGGCGCCTGAGATGGGCGCCGGCGACGCCCTGGCCGCGCGGCTGATGTATTCCGAGGTGCGCAAGCGCACCCTGATGCTGGCCGAGCCGCTGTCTGACGAAGACTGCGGCGCCCAGTCGATGCCCGACGCCAGCCCGGTCAAGTGGCACCTGGCGCACACCACCTGGTTTTTCGAGACCTTCATCCTGGAACGCTTCGAGGCCGGCTTCGCACCCTTCCACGCGGCGTTCCGGGTGCTGTTCAACTCCTATTACAACGGCATCGGCGCGCGCCACCCGCGCGCCAGCCGAGGGCTGCTGACGCGCCCGGCCATGCACGAGGTGCGCGCCTACCGGCAAAACGTGGATGCGCGCATGGCGCGCCTGATCGCGGCGCGCGGCGACGACGGCCAACTGGCTGATCTGGTCGAGCTCGGTCTGCAGCACGAGCAGCAGCACCAGGAACTCATGCTTACCGACGTCAAGCACCTGCTAGCGCAGAACCTGCTGTATCCGGCCTACACCACGGCGCCGCTGGCGCGCGCGCAGCAGCCGGCGCCGCTGCACTGGGTCGGCTTCGACGGCGGCTTGACGCGGCTCGGCCACGCCGGCGCCGGATTTTGCTTTGACAATGAACTGCCGCGCCACCAGCATTACGTGGCGCCGTTCGAGCTGGCCTCGCGCCTGGTGACGAATGGCGAATTCCTCGGTTTCATCGAGGCGGGCGCCTACCGCGATCCGACCTTGTGGCTGGCCGAGGGCTGGGACTGGATAGGCGCCAAGGGCATCGCCTACCCGATGTACTGGCAGCGCGACGACGACGGCCGGTGGTGGGAATTCACCCTGCACGGCTTGCAGCGGCTCGACCTGGCGCGCCCGCTGACGCATGTCTCTTTATATGAAGCCGACGCCTACGCGCGCTGGTGCGGCGCGCGCCTGCCGACCGAGGCCGAGTGGGAGTACGCGGCGGCCGGCGCGGCCGTCGACACCGGCTGGCTGCATCCGGCCTCCACCGACGAGGACACGCTGAGTCAAATGTTCGGCCACTGCTGGCAGTGGACCAGCAGCAGTTACGCGCCGTATCCCGGCTACACCAGCGAGGCGGGCGCGCTTGGCGAATACAATGGAAAATTCATGCTCAACCAGTACGTGCTGCGCGGCTCCTCCTGCGCCACCCCGCCCGGTCACGCGCGCGCGGCCTACCGCAATTTCTTTCCCGCCGGCGCGTGCTGGCAATTCACCGGCATCAGGCTGGCCCGATGAAGGCGCTGCACCTGCCCGAAGTACACCTGCTGAACCGGCGCGCCAATGCCTACATCCTGGCGCATCCGCTCGAATTCGCCCTGCGCGTGCTGAAAGCGTTTCGCGCCAACCAGGGCTTGCTGCTGGCTGGCGCCGTGGCGTATTACGCGCTGCTGTCGATCGTGCCTTTCCTGATGCTGGTGGTGGTGGTGCTGTCGCACTTCATCGACCAGAGCGAATTGCTGCACACGCTGCAGCGCTACCTCGAATGGCTGGTGCCGGGGCAGTCCAAGTCGATCACCGCCGAGGTCGCGCATTTTCTCGAGAACCGCGACCTGATCACCTGGGTGTTGGGCGGCACCATGCTGTTTTTCAGTTCGCTCGCCTTTACCGTGCTGGAAAACGCCATGTGCGTGATCTTCATCCACCGGGTGGCGGTGCGGCGGCGGCATTTCCTGGTGTCGGCGGTGCTGCCGTATTGCTATATCGTCGCGCTGGGGGCCGGCGTCATGCTCGTCACGCTGGTGTCGGGCACGCTGCAAGTGATGGGGCAGGAGAGTGTGCTGTTTCTCGGCTACCGCTGGTCGCTGGGCGGGGTGTCGGGCGTGCTGCTCTACATGCTTGGTCTGGCCGGCGAAATCCTCGTGCTCAGTTCAATCTACCTGGTGATGCCGGTGGGGCGGCTATCGCTGTCGCACGCGCTGATCGGCGGGGTGACGGCGGCGCTGCTGTGGGAAGTGGCGCGCCACGTGCTGGTCTGGTATTTCTCGACCCTGTCGCAAGTGAACATCGTGTACGGCTCGATGACGACCTCGATCGTGGTGATGTTCAGCCTGGAGATCGGCGCCACCTTGCTGCTGGTGGGGGCGCAGGTGATTTCCGAATACGAGCGGGTGGGGCGCGGCGATGATCAGCCGCCGCAGCCACTGGTGACGCGGCCGGCGCAGTGATCGGGGCGGCGGCGAAATAAGATTTGTGCGCTGCACAAAACCCTGCTATACTGCGTTCTGTGGTTGAGGTTCTTACGAATCCCACCGCACTCCAGGGCCTGCCCCGCGACGCCAGCACGTGTAATGCTGAGGTCGTAGACGGTGGCAAAGCGCTGGATTTGTAATTCCGGATACGTTGGTCGATTTACATATCACCGCACCACGCAGATAGCATGGGCGCCTGAGACACGATTAAAGCATTGGTAATACATTGAAATGGAGCTCGCCGATGGCGGGCTTTTTTTTGGCCCGGATATTCGCGACGAATACCCGGACAACGACGAGACGATCGCGCCGGAAGCGCTCGTCAAGATTGCCGACTGGATCGCCGCGAGGAAGTGATCGGTGCGCCGGCCGCGCGATCTCAAGGCGACACGCCGGTCGCCTTCACCCCGGCAATGCGCGCCACCGCCATCGCCGTGTAACTTTCCGCACCTGTTCCCTCCGCTCCCGCAAGCCGCATCAGGCCTGACGATCCTCAATCGCAGAGGCCGCCACCTCCCTACATTCGATTCACGAACTTGTTTTCTTTATAACCCGCGCGCATTAGTTGCCTCCATGCCCAGCACAGCCCGCAGCATCCTGGTATCGCTCCTGTCGATCGTGTGCGCATTCCCCGCCCGCGCCGAGCCGGAACAGGCCGCCATGCCTGAGACGCACATAGAGGCATTGGGCATCGTCACCAATCAAGCCGTGACGGTCGCGGGCCATGAATTCTGCAACCACTTCATCGCCGAGTGGCGCGACAAACCCGGCAGCGAACGCTACACGCTCGCCATCCGCGAACGTCCGTCGGCCCGCTGGGGCAGCCTGATCTGGGTCGATTTCGGCCAGCAGCGGCTGCTGCAGCTACAACTGCCGCCGGCGCGCCCGCCTGAAGGCGCTCGCGGAGAGCGCGGCCGAAAACGCCTATCAGTCCATCCGCGACATCGAACGCCAGCGCCTGCTCGTCAGCGACGTCGACCTTGCACCCGACGAATTCTGATCCTGTCCTGAAGGAGTGAACATGTCCCATCGACGATCCCGCAATGTGGTCTGCGGCCTGGTACTCGCGAGCGGCTTTACCCATGCGACCGAGCTGGTCTACGTACCCGTTAATCCGAACTTCGGCGGCTCGCCAAATAACGCCCCCGGACTGCTGGCGATCGGCTCGGCGACCAACAAGCACGGCCTCCAGTCCGGCCTCGGCGGCTCGTCGCTGAATCAGACGCCGCTGCAGCAGTTCAACCAGACGCTCGAGCGCATGGTGCTGAGCCAGCTCGCCTCGGCCGCCACCTCCAAGCTGATGGGCCAGAACGGCAAGCTCGTTCCTGGCACCTTCACGACCGAAAATTTCATCATCACCGTGACCGACCTCGGTGGCGGCATCCTGCGGGTGACCACCACCGAAAAGGCCACCGGTGTCGTGACTTCCTTCGAGGTGGGACAATGAGCGCCCGGCTTCTGTTCCCGCTGGCCGCCCTGCTGCTTGCGGGCGGCTGCGCCCATGTTCCGAGCGCGGTGCGTGACAATGCCCAGCTCACGCCCGACACCGCCATCACCCGCGACCTGCTGGCGCTGCCGCCGCCAAAGGGCAAAATCGCGGTGGCCGTGTACGGCATCCGCGACCAGACCGGCCAGTACAAGCCGGCGCCTGACAGCTCGTTTTCCACCGCGGTGACGCAGGGCGCCTCATCAATGCTGATCCGGGCCCTCCAGGACTCGGGCTGGTTCGTCCCGGTCGAGCGCGAGAATCTGCAGAACCGGCTCACCGAACGCAAGATCGTGCGCGCGCTCGAGATGCCGCAGCCGGCCGGCGCGCCGGCGATACAAATGCCGGCGCTGCTGGCGGCGTCGGTGCTGATCGAGGGCGGCATCGTCGCCTTCGAGAGCAACGTTCGCACCGGCGGCGTGGGCGCGCGCTTTCTCGGCATCGGCCTGTCCAGCCATTACCGGGTCGACCAGGTGACGGTCAAGCTGCGCACGGTCGATATCCGCGGCGGCGAGATCTTGCAGAGCATCTCGACCACCAAGACTATCTACTCGTACGAGCTGCACCCCAGCGTCTTTAAATTCGTCAATGTCAAGGACCTGGCGGAATTCGAAGCGGGGACCACGCGCAACGAACCAACGCAATTGTGCGTCAACGAGGCGATCGAGGCGGCGGTCACCCACCTGGTCGCGCAGGGCGTCAAGGCCGGCAACTGGACGCTGCAGGACCGGGCCGACCTGTCCAATCCGGTGCTGCGACGCTACCTGGGACAGGCGCAGGACCATCGGCCCGCCATGCGCGCGCCCACTGCCGGCGATGATGTGAGTGCCGGCGGCAGCGTCGTCGCTGCCGGCGCGGGGAGTGCGCAATGAACGCCTGTCGTGGACTGCTGGCCGCATGCGCTCTGCTGGCGGGGGCCTGCGCCGGCGCGGGCGATCTGGCTTCGTCCGAACTGGCCGCGCCAGCCCTGTCGAAGCCGGCCAACGATACCGCGACGCGCGTGGTCGTGGGTTTGGCCAGCCAGCAAATCCAGATAACGGGGTCGCAGGCCGGAACGGTCAACAGCGCCAGGGTGCTGCAGGGCGGACTGGAGAACCAGGCCTTCGTGCAGCAACTGGGCCAGCAGAACGAGGCGAAGATCGTGCAGTCTGGCCTGCGCAACCGCGCCGACATCGAACAGCATGGCGTGCTCAATAGCGCACGCATCGAGCAGCACGGCCAGCAAGGCGCGGCGCGCATCACCCAATACGGCAACGGCAAGACTGCAAGCCTTATCCAGCATTAAGGGCGCTGGGTGAGCGTTCACCATGCCCTTTTTTACTTCGAGGAGTCATCCATGAAATGCGTAGTTTCGGCAATCGCCATTGGCGCCACATTGGCATGCGCGTGCCATGTCGCTTCGGCCCAATCGAGCGTCACGGTAACGCAGCAGGGCGATGGCAACACATCGTCCACCGAACAGGTCATCAATCCGGCTCTCGCGACGCAAGCACCACTTGCCTTCGCCGTGATCAGCCAGATCGGCACCAACAACCATGCGGGCGGGCCCGGCGCCACGAGCAGCGGAATCTACCAGCGTGATAATTTCGCCACGTATGCGCTGATCCAGCAGAACGGCGCTGGAAATAATGCGGGCATCACGCAGGAGTTCACACGGGGTTATTCACCGGTCGAGGGCCGGATGACACAACTGGGCAACGGCAACAGCGCCACGGTCAAGCAGTACATCGTGACGTCGAGCACGGCGGCCGTCGACCAGACCGGAACCGGCAATGTCGCCCGCGTCGAACAGATTGAAAGCGGGGATACGCGCCTGCAGGCTGTGCAGAACGGCAACGCCAACCAGGTGACGATCGTTCAGCGCGGGGGCACGTATGGGGGGCCAGGTGTCACGCAGAATGGGGATGGCAACACCGCATCGATGATCTCCAACAATTCGGCAGGATACGGCTCGACCATCGTCCAAAACGGCACCTTCAACAGTGCGAGCATTGTGCAAAACATCAACGGCTTTGATTCCACGATTGCGATACAACAGCTGGGAACGGGCAACCGTGCCGGCGCTACCCAGACCGGCGAGTTTCAATCCGCGCTGATCGACCAGATCGGCAACGACAACCTTGCGAGCGTCACCCAGACAGGCCTGCCCGGCGGGACGTCCGGGAACCGCGCATCGATTGCTCAGCTTGGCGACAGCAACACTGCGCTCGTGCGCCAGCTTGGGCAAGGGTATGTGGCCAACGTCAGCCAGATCGGGTCGGGAAATTATACGAATATTTATCAGCACTGAGCAGGGGCGGTGGCTGCGGCCACCGCCACCGCCGCGCCAATCAAACCACCGCCGTCCAGATATTCTTCTCCGTCACCGCCAACTGCCGGTTCACCGCGCTGAGCACCGCCTTGAACGACGCGGTCAGGATATTGCTGTCAACCGCCGCGCCGAACAAGGTCGGCCCGTTGGCCAGGCGCAGTTCAACATAGCAGGCCGCGCGCGCATTGGCGCCCGAGCCGATCGAGTGCTCGTGGTAATCCATCAGCTTGATGTCGAGACCGAGCGCGTTGACAAACGCGTCGATGGGACCGTTGCCGCCGCCTTGCAAGGCGAGTGGCGTCTGGCGATGGCTCAAGGTGATATCGATCTGCACCGGCTCGTCGCTGCTGGTGTCTTCCACCAGCTTGTGCGCACCATACACATACGGCGTCTGCTGTTCAAAATACTCGCGGCAGAACAGGTCGTAGATGTCCTTGGCGGCGATCTCGCGTCCGCTGGCGTCGGCCACGGCCTGCACCGCGCGGCTGAACTCGATCTGCAAGCGGCGCGGCAAGGCCAAGCCGTATTCCTGTTCGAGCAGGTAAGCCATGCCGCCTTTGCCGGACTGGCTGTTGACGCGAATTACCGCGTCGTAGCTGCGGCCGAGGTCGGCCGGATCGATCGGCAGGTAGGGCACCGCCCAGATGGTGTCGGGCTGCTGCTGGGCGAAACCCTTCTTGATCGCGTCCTGGTGCGAACCGGAGAAGGCGGTAAACACCAGGTCGCCCGCGTAGGGATGGCGCGGATGGACCGGCAACTGGTTGCATTCCTCCACAACCTGGCGCACCGCGTCGATGTCGGAAAAATCGAGGCCCGGATGCACGCCCTGGGTGTAAAGATTCATCGCGAGGGTCACGAGGTCGACATTGCCGGTGCGCTCGCCATTGCCGAACAGGCAGCCTTCAACGCGGTCGGCGCCGGCCATTACGGCCAGCTCGGCCGAGGCGATGGCGGTGCCGCGGTCGTTGTGCGGATGCACGCTGATGAGGATGGAATCGCGCCGCGCGAGGTTGCGCGACATCCATTCGATCTGGTCGGCGTAGACATTCGGCGTGCTGCACTCGACGGTGGAGGGCAGGTTGACGATCATCTTCTTCTCGGGCGTCGGCTGCCAGATGGCGGTCACGGCGTCGCAGATGTCGCGGGCGAAATCGAGTTCGGTGGTGGAGAACGATTCGGGCGTGTATTCAAAGCCCCAGTCGGTCTCGGGATGCTGGGCGATCAGCTCTTGCACCAGGCGGGTGCCGCTGGTGGCGATCTCGACGATCTGTTCCTTGCTCATGTTGAACACCACCCGGCGGAACACCGGCGCCACCGAGTTGTACAGGTGGATGATGGCGCGCTTGGCGCCGGCCACCGAGGCGACCGTGCGACGGATCAGCTCGTCGCGCGACTGGGTCAGCACGATGATGGTGACGTCGTCCGGAATGCGGTTCTCGTCGACCAGCTTGCGCACGAAATCGAAGTCCGTCTGCGAGGCCGAGGGAAATCCGACTTCGATTTCCTTGAGGCCGATCTGGACCAGCATCTCGAAGAAGCGCAATTTCTTTTCCTGGCTCATCGGCTCGATCAGCGCCTGATTGCCGTCGCGCAGGTCGGTGCTCATCCAGATGGGCGGGCGGGTGATGGTGCGGTTCGGCCACTGGCGATCGGTCAAATTGATCGGCGGGAAAGCGCTGTACTTGGCGGACGGGGTTTTCAACATCATGACGGACTCCTGGAATTTATATGCTGGTATAGATGGTATTCGGTGTGGCGGAGGGCTGTCCGGCGGCCACGGGGTGCGAGGCCGGACAACCGGGCGCTAGCATTAGCAACAGGCGTTCACGCACCAGCGCGCAAGGGCGGCGGGGATGACCAGCTGACGGCATGGGAGGGGGACAAGCAAACATCGGTTCCAACTTTCCTGGGGGGGAAACAGCGCCGGCGAAGAACGGGGCGGCGCGCTGCGGCTACAACTTAAGCGCGTGCAGCTAGTAGCGTCGCTAGCGATAGCGCGCCAGCGAGCGGTAGGGAAGTGGACAGATGCAGGGAGGAAGACATGCCATGACTGTACGGGAGGGCGGCCGGCCTTGTCAAGCGGCGAGCGGTCTTATTTATATTGCTAGTTTGTTAGCAAGCCCGGCTGTGGCAGAGTGGACGAGCGCTGCCAGCCGGCCCCGCCCCCTCTCGCTTGCCAGGAATCCCATGCCCATCCTCAAAGGTCTCGACACCACCGTGGAGCTGACGCGCTACGCCAAAACGTTGCGCGAGACGCACGGTTTCGACTTCGCCGTGCGCTATTACAGCCACAGCGCCTGGAAAAATCTCTCGCTCGGCGAGGCGCGCGCGCTCTCGGCGGCCGGCTTGCAGATCGGCGTGGTGTGGGAGACGGCCGGCATCAAGGCCAGCTTCTTCAACCGCGCCCAGGGCTTGGCCGACGCCAGCGCGGCCTTGCTGATGGCGTCCCAGATGGGCCAGCCGGCCGGCTCGGCGATCTATTTCGCGGTCGACTACAACGCCACACAGGCCGACCTCGACGGCCCGATCAGCAATTACTTCACCGGCGTGAACGCGGCCCTGCAGGTGTCGAGCGGCGCCGCCTACGATATCGGGATCTATGGTTCGGGCCTGGCCTGCGCCAGCGTGATCGGCGCCGGCCAGGCCAGCCTGGGATGGCTGTCGCAGTCGACCAGCTTCGCCGGCACCAAGGAGTATGCCGACGCCGGCAGCTACAACCTGATCCAGGGCATGCCGCAACGGGTGGTGGTCGACGATGGTTTTGAACTGAGTATCGATCCGGATTTCAGCAACGGCGCGCGGCCCACCGGCCTGTTCCAGGTGTAGCGGCTAATGTCGCAACTGAGGTAGCGACTGAGGTAGCTCCTGAGGTAGCTCCTGAGGTGGCGCCTCGGGTAGCGTCTGCGCTGCCGCCGCGTTCGCGTCGATGACCACGGTGCGGCTGCGGCCCGCCATCTTGGCGGCGTACAGCGCGCGGTCGGTGCGTTCGAGCATGGCGTCGATCGGCTCGCCCTCGATGTACCAGGTCAGGCCGCTGGAAAAGCCGATCCGCAGTGTCGGCACCTGGGCGCTGGCCGGCGCCTCGGCCAGGCGCGCGCGCAGGCGTTCGATGCCGGCCGCCGGGTCGCCGGGCGGGGTGTCGGGCAGCAGGATCAGGAATTCCTCGCCGCCCCAGCGGCCGACGGTGTCGGTGGCGCGCAGCTGGCTGCCCGCCTCGCGCGCGAAGCTGCGCAGGGCTTCGTCGCCGACTCCGTGGCCGTAGGTGTCGTTGATGCGCTTGAAATGGTCGAGGTCGGCCATCGCCACCGCGAAGCCAGGGCCGCCGCGCGCGCGCCGCGCCACATAGTCGCCCAGCAGTTCGAGCATGCGGCGCCGGTTCACCAGGCCGGTCAGTTCGTCATGGATCGCCACTTCCTGCAGGCGCGCCAGTGCCTGTTCGAGTTCCTCGCGCTGAGAGCGCAGCCGCGCGCGCATCTTCGACAGCTGCACCGAGAACGAGGAGATGGCCGGCATGACGGTGACGACGAACGCGAAATAGATCACTTCGAGCGCCGGCGGGTAGTCGGCCGGATAGGCGCGCGTGCACCAGAGCATGACCGCGCCGGTCAGCACGATGGTGTAGGACATCAGCAGGCGCACGCCGCGCACGCCCATGTCGAACATCCCGTAAAACATGATCATCGCCAGCAGCACCAGGGCCGACGCGTGCGCCGGGCCGCTGACGGCGTACGAGGTCAACGCCAGCGTTTGCGCGATCATCGCCTGCGGCAGCGACAGCGAAGGCTGGGCGAAGCGCAGGTTCAAGCCGCTGCGCACGACGATATAGAAAAATATGCCTGTGAAGGCGCACAGCGCCCCGAGCGGCGTCACGCGGCGCGCCTCGAACACGCCGATCAGGGCGCCGTAGGTCAGCACCATGATGCACATCAGGTAGATCAGCGCCGTGGTCAGCACCATCCTGATGCGGCGCTGCTGCTTGTAATCGCTGGTGAAAATCAGCTCGAACAGACGGCCGCCGCGTGGCGCAAGGTCAGCGCCGGTGGCCGGTGGCGCGGGGGCCTGTTCGATCGGCATGGCTGCCGCCCGGGCTCAGGCTGCGACCGTGACGCGCGCGGCGCCGGCCTGCATGCGGCCGATCACCGCCGCATGCGCGAAGCCTTCGCGCGCGAACAGCGCCAGCACCTCGCCGGCCACCGCCGGGTCGCACGAGACCAGCAGCCCGCCCGAGGTTTGCGGGTCGGTCAGCAAGGCTTGCCGGGCCGGCGTGACGGCGGCGTCGATGCTGACGTCCTTGCCGTAAGCGTCCCAGTTGCGCCCCGAGGCGCCGGTGAAGAAGCCGTCGTGGGCCAGCTGCTCGACGCCCGGCAGCAGCGGAATGCTGGCCATGTCGAGCTGCGCGGCCAGGCCGGCGCCGCGCGCCAGTTCGAGCAGGTGGCCGAGCAGGCCGAAACCGGTGACGTCGGTCAGCGCGTGCACGCCGTCCATGCGCGCCAGCGCCACGCCCGGCTTATTGAGTTTGGTGGTGTTCTCGATCATGGCGGCGTAGCCGTCGGCGCCCAGCGCGTTCTTCTTGAGCGCGGCCGACAGCACGCCGACGCCGAGCGGCTTGCCGAGGATGAGCACATCGCCGGCCTTGGCGTCGGCGTTGCGCTTGACCCGCGAAGGGTGCACCAGGCCCAGCACCACCAGGCCGTAGATCGGCTCGACCGAATCGATGGTGTGGCCGCCGGCGATCGGAATGCCGGCTTCGGCGCAGATGCTCTCGCCGCCGCGGATGATCTGGCCGATCGTCTCGAGCGGCAGTTTGTTGACCGGCATGCCGACCAGCGCGAGCGCCATGATCGGCGTGCCGCCCATCGCGTAGACATCGGAGATGGCGTTGGTGGCGGCGATGCGGCCGAAGTCGAACGGGTCGTCGACGATCGGCATGAAGAAGTCGGTGGTGGCGATCAGGGCCTGCTCGTCATTGAGCTTGTAGACGGCGGCGTCGTCGGCCGTCTCGATGCCGACCATGAGTTCCTTGGGCACCGGGAAGCCGGCCGAATTCTTGAGGATCTCGGACAGCACGCCGGGCGCGATCTTGCAGCCGCAGCCGCCGCCGTGGGAGAACGAGGTCAGTTTGATGCTTGGTTCCGCAGTGCTCATGATATTTTCCGTATTGTTATGCCGCCGGCATAGTCGCCGCCAACAGATTATCCACCAAGTCGAGCAAGGCCGCATGTTCAATTTCCGGGCTGAACAGGGCCGCGCGCGCCGCGCACTGGGCCTGCAGGCGGGCGTAAAAGTCGCCGTCCTCCAGGCTGCGCTCGACCAGGCGCGCCAGAGCATCGGCGTCGCCCGGCGCGAAATAGCCGGCGTAGTCTTCGCCCAGCATGCCGCGATTGCCATTGATGTCGCTCGCCAGCACCGGCACGCCGCTGGTGACCGCTTCGATGATGACGTTGGCGCCACCCTCCATGCGCGAGGCGATCACCATCGCGTGGCAGTGCTTGAGGCGCTGGCGCGTGGCGCCGTGGGCCAGGTTGCCGAGCCAGCGGTAGCGCGGGGTCGCGGCCTGCGCCGCCGTCGCCGCCGCGCCCAGGGCCGGATCGAGCGCGGCGCCGATGTGCAGCATGCGCGCGCGCGGATGGCGCAGCAGGGCGGCGGCGCGCATGAAGGTGAGCGGGTCTTTTTCATCGCGCAGGTGGCCGATCATGCAGACGTCCTCGCTGCGGCGCCGGTGCGGGCGCAGCGCCGGCGCCGACTGGTAGATCACGCGCGCCTTGGCGCGCGCGCTGTCGGGCAGCAGCGCCAGGCCGGCCGGCTGCAGCAGCACCAGCGCGCTGGCCGTGGCCAGCGAGGCCTGGGCTTCGGGCACGCCGGCGATGTCGCGATACAGGTCGGTGCCGGTCAGCACCAGCACCGCAGGCCGGCCGGGCCGCTCGCGCGTAAAGGCGGCCAGCGCGGCGGCCGAGCGGCGCGCGTGCAGGGCGATCAGCAGGTCGGCCGGTCCGCCATGCCACTCGCGCGCGATCTCGACCTGGTAGCGATCGCGCAGAAAATGGGCCCAGCGGCTGGCGGTCTGCCAGTTGCCGTTATTGGCCGCCGCCAGCGCCGGACTGATAATTGCGATCTGCTGCCGCGCCACCCGGATTCCTCCACAAAAAATCGCTACAATCTGATGATGAATTCAAGCTCCCACCCACCGCAGGCGCCGATCAGCGCCTCGTTCCGGCGCGCCAGGCCCGCGCAACTGGCCGAGGCGCTGCAAGATGCGCGCGATTATACGCTCGCCCTGTTCGATTGCTTCGCCGCCGAGGGGCTCGACGTGCTGACCCGGGTGCCGCACATAGCGACCATCAATCCGCCGCTGTGGGAGCTCGGCCACATCGCCTGGTTCGCCGAGTGGTTCATCCTGCGCGAAGCCATGTCGACCCACCCGGCGGCGGCGCAGCGCCATTCGCTGCTCACGCGAGGCGACGACTGGTTCGATTCGAACACGGTGCCGCACCGCAGCCGCTGGACGCTCGACCTGCCCGGCGCCGGCGCGCTCAAGACCTACTGCCACGAAGTGCTCGACCGCGTGCTCGACAAGCTCTCGCGCGAGGCCGCCACCGACGCGGCGCTGTATCCCTACCGGCTGGCGCTGGCGCACGAGGACATGCACGGCGAAGCCTTTCTGTATTCGCTGCAAACGCTCGGCGTGGCCGCGCCGGCCCAGCTGACGCACGACGCGCCATCGCTGGTGCGCAGCGCCGAACTGTCCTATCCGGGCGGCGCCATGACGCTGGGCGGCGAGCGCGATGGCGGCTTCGTGTTCGATAATGAAAAACCGGGTTTCACCTGTTACGTGCCGGCCTTCCGGATCGACGCGGGCCTCGTCACCAACGCCGCCTTTGCCGAATTCGTCGCCGACGGCGGCTACCAGAATCGCCAGTACTGGAGCGGCGCCGGAAGCGCCTGGCTGATGCGGCAGGAGCGGTCCTCGCCGCGCTACTGGCAGCGCGACGGCGGCGGCTGGCGCACCGTGCGTTTCGGCGTGCCTGCCACCCTGGCCGGCGCCGAACCGGTGCGCCATCTGAGCCTGTACGAGGCGCAAGCCTACTGCGCCTGGGCCGGCCGGCGCCTACCGACCGAGGCCGAATGGGAGTTCGCCGCGCTGTCGGGCCAGCCGGGCTTCGGCTGGGGCCAGCTGTGGGAGTGGACCGCCTCGCCGTTCGAGCCGTATCCGGGCTTCGTGGCCGACCGCTACGGCGAATATTCCGAACCGTGGTTCATGACCCACCAGGTCTTGCGCGGCGCCTCGTTCGGCACGCCGTCGCGGTTTGGCTCCGCGCGCTTTCGCAATTTCTACAAGCCAGAGCGCGACGACATCTTTGCCGGCTTCCGCACCTGCGCGCTGTGATTGCAGCCTGCCTTGTTGGCTGAGGATTGACCCAGGCCGTCACGCGCGCCCGGCGGTGGCGTTACGCTGGCCCGGTGTTCCACATCGCGACGGGCAAACATCATGGCTTTCCAGCGGCTCAGCACCAGTATTCTATTGTCTCTCGTCATCTGCGCGCCGGTCGGCGCCGACGAGTTCCTTGGCGGCACCTTGCACAGCGCCAGCCTGCGCGACTGGCATCTTGCCAGCTCACAAAATCAGCTGGCGACCCTGGGCGATATCGTTGGCCGCATGCTCAACATCGGCGATCCGGTCGAGCTCAGGACGCGCACCCTGGCCGTGCAGGCCTGCATCAACCGGGTGGCCGGCAACTTCACGCTGCGCTCGCAATCGGTGGCGGACACGGCGATTGCCTGCATGGCAGAACTGGGCTACCTGAAACGCTGAGCCGGCGACTCAGGCCGCTGCGCCGGCCAGCGGCAGCGCGCCCTGTTCGGCCACCCGGCACGTCACCGGGTTGGCCGGATCGCGGCTCCATTCGAACCAGCCGCCCTCGTACACGCCGATGCGTTCCCAGCCCATCAGCCAGGCGTAGAAGAAAGCCAGCGAAGCGCGCCAGCCGGTGCCGCAATAGAATGTGACTTCCTGGTCGGGATGGATGCCGCTGGCGGCCCACATCGCCGTGATGGCCGCCGCCGGCAGCATGCACCCGCGGGCGTCGAGAAAGGCGCTCATGCTGTTGATGTCGCCATCCTCGCCCGAGTGGCCCCAGCGCGCGCCGGGAATATCGCCGTTGACCGCGATGTAGCGGTAGCCCGAGCTGGCGCCGATGAATTCCTCGCGGGTGCGGATGCTGACCACGCTGGCGTCGGCGCGGGCCAGCAAGCGGCGCACCTGCGTGATGTCGACCAGGTAATCGGGCCGGGCAGGGAAGGGGCAACCGAAACCGGCGGCCGGCTCGCAGCGCGCGGGCGCACCTTGCACCAATGGCAGGTCGGCCGCGCACCAGGCCTGCAGCCCGCCGTCGAGCAGGCGCACGTCGCGCACGCCGGCATACAGCATCAAGTGGGCGGCGCGCGCGGCGGCAAGGTTGTTGCGGCCGTACAGGATCACGGTCGTGTCATGGCGGATGCCAAGGCCAAGCAGCAAGGCCAGCAGGGCGTCGTCGGCGATCTTGTTCCACAGCGGTTCGTGTTCGAGCTGGGCGGTGTCGAGGTAGGCCGCGCCGGCAATGTGGCCGCGCGCAAAGTCGGCCGCGCCGCCGCAGCCTGGTTCGAGCAGCCGCCAGCCGCGCGCCGGGGCGGCCTCGATCTCCGCGCCCGCCAGCAATCCGGCCAGCCAGCGCGGGCTGACCAGCTGTTGCCAGCGTGGCAGGTCGGAGCGGAAGCCGACCGGGCGGGGAGGGTGGTGCGGGACCAAGTGACGGAGCGGCGTGCGCGAAAAGGCATTGATGGACCGGCGATTATACCGGTCCGCCGCGCCTGCGCCGAATGGCCGGGCCGGCGCCGCTACTTGAGGTAGACGCCGCCGCAGACAATCACCTCTTCGAGCGGCTGGCAATACATCGCTTTCGGTTCGGTCTTCTTGCTGACGGGATTGGTAAATTTGTACTCTTGCCAGAACGCCGTGTGCTTTTTCGCCATCTCGACCCGTTCGCGCACGAACTCCTTGCCGTCGGCATCCTTGATGTCCAGGAGATTCTTGTCGATCATCTTGGTGTTGGCGCCGTGCGCGTGCACCACGCCGTCGTTGCCGTAGACGACGATGTACAGGTCGCGGTCGGTGTACGGCCCGTCCTTGCGGTTGATGTCGACATAGGTTTTTTCCCTGCCATTGGCCTTGATGGCGGCGACGGTCTTCTTGACCATGGCCTCGGCTTCCGGCTTGCTGACCAGTTTGTCCTCGGCGGCGGCCGGCTGGGCCAGGACGGCGCACAGGGCGAGGGGCAGTAAGGCGCTATTGCGCAAGGCTTGACGAGTAAGCATCGGAGCTCCTTCATTGAAATCGCGCCGGGATGGCGGAACATCCATGCTAGACCGTACTGCGCTGATTATCTTGCCGAGAGCCAAGAGATTGATATGCCTCAAAGAATCCTCGCGTCCGCCACGCAAGGCGCATAAATATTCCGGTAGCCAAGATGTTTTTGATAGTGGGTATGCCGTGAATGTCGTGGATAACGCAACAGTCGGAGCATGTTCCGACGTGATCAGCCCGCTGTGGATTTGCAGGCTGGAAGCGACGATGTGGCGGGCGCAGCCAGCGGCTGCACTGCCAGGCGCAGCCCCATCGCCTTGAGGATTGCCCTCAAGCTGTTGAGCGCCGGATTGCCCTTGGGCGAAAGTGTGCGATACAGCTGGGTCGGGTTCAAATGCGCTTGTTCTGCCACCGCCTGAACGCCACCGAAGGCCTGCGCCATATGGCGCAGCACGATCAGCAATTCGGCTTGGTCGCCGTCTTCCAGAATGGCGTTGACGACTTCCAACGCGAACGCAGGGTCATTTCGGTACAGCTCTGCCATTGCATCGTCATGGGGTCTACTTTTCATCGTCCGTCCTCCGTTGCCAGTCCTGCCAGCAATTCACCGCCCGCGCAACGTCTGCGTCCCGTGTCTTCTTTTCGCCGCCGAATAACAGCAACAGCACAGGCGGCCCTATCATTTTCGTCTATAAACGAATGGAGGGCAAGAATGCGGAGGCCGCTGCAGTATTCGAGCGCATGAAAAAAGCGCCACGTCCGAACCGGAGGTGGCGCTTTCTTGAATACAGGCAGCGCGAAGCTGCCGGCTGTCAGCGATTAACGATCGCCGTACGAACGGCGTGCGCCGTCGCTTGAACGCGGGTTCGAACCCTTGTAGCCGCCACCTTCGCCGCTGCGCGGTGCATTCGGCTTGCTGAAGGTGCGCTGGCCCGGCTTGGCCGCTGCTGCGCGGTTGTCGCCTGGTTTCCAGCCGCCCGGACGGGCCGACGAACGTGGCGCCGACGCCGTGCGTTTAGGCTCGAAGCCTTCGATGACGTTGACCGGAATGAGCTGCTTGGTGAAGCGCTCGATCCGCTTGACGTTCATGCCTTCGGCGTGATTGACCAGCGAGATCGCCACGCCGTTACGGCCGGCACGGCCGGTGCGGCCGATGCGGTGGACGTAGTCTTCCGGGAACTTCGGCAGATCGTAGTTGAACACGTGGGTGATGTTCGGCACGTCGATGCCGCGCGCGGCGACGTCGGTGGCGACCAGCACGCGCACCTGGCCACGGCGCAGGCTGTCGAGGGTGCGGTTGCGCGCGCCCTGATGCATGTCGCCATGCAGTGCGGCGGCCGAGAAACCGGCGATGTTCAGACGGTCGGCGATGGTGTCGGCGTCACGCTTGGTGGCGGTGAAGACCACGGCCTGGTCGAGCGTTTCGTCGCGCAGCAGATGGTCGAGCAGGCGATTCTTGTGCGACAGGTCGTCGACAAAGTGCACGCGCTGCACGATGTTGTCGTGACGGCTGGACGAGCTGGCGATCTGGATGATCATCGGATCTTTGGTGATGCGGCGCGCCATGTTGCCGACCATGCCGTCGAGGGTCGCCGAGAACAGCATCGTCTGGCGGCCGGCCGGGGTCGCGGCGATGATTTTTTCGATGTCGTCGATGAAACCCATGTCGAGCATGCGGTCGGCTTCGTCGAGCACCAGGATTTCCAGTTGCGAGAAGTCGATCTTGCCCGATTCCATGTGGTCGATCAGGCGGCCAGGGGTCGCCACGATGATTTCAGGATTGCGCGACAGCAGTTGCATCTGCTTCGGGTAAGGCATGCCGCCGAGGATAGAGACGGCCTTGACGCGGCGAATCTGGGTGCCGTATTTTTCGGTCGCGGTGGTCACTTGCAGGGCCAGTTCGCGGGTCGGGGTCAGCACCAGCATTTTTGGCTGGGCAGCCTTGAAACGTGGACGCTCGCCACGGGCGCGCGCCGACTGCGCTTCCTGCGCGGCGGTACGGCCGGCTTCCGATTGCTCGGCGACGGCGAATTTGTGCAGGGCCGGCAGCATGAATGCCGCGGTCTTGCCCGAACCGGTTTGCGACGAGACCAGCAGGTCACGGCCGCCGATGGCGGCGGGAACAGCTTGCTCCTGGACGGGCGTAGGCTTGGTGTAACCGGCTTCGGTCACGGCTTTGACGATAGACGCGTGGAGACCTAATGCTTCAAAACTCATTGTTTTCTTTTCTTTCGGTATAGATCAGCGCCCGAGCACATACTGCGGGCGCAAAATAGCAACGCGAACCAACACAACGAAATGACTCAGACTTGAAAGAAATTTCGGCACAAAAGCTTTGCGCCGGGACGGTGTCAGGTACGACACACAAGGCGGGAGGGCTTTATGAAGGGCTATCCGGTGGAGTAGCCCAGGCTTGCGAAGCTGCTAATTTTTACTGCATTGACACTGCCTGGAAACGATCGCAAACCTGATTTGCGAAGAACTTATTGCAGCGCACAAACAACACTATACAGTAGTTTCACTGTGCGTGCACGGATTAATCCCGGCGCCCGCCCGCCAGGCTCGCGCAGGGCGGGCCCGGCAGGGCGCCATGGCGCAGGCCAATCCTGCCGCAGTGCGCCATGATCGTATTTGCAACACCTCAGTTTGTACGGTTGACTTCCCTCTTGAATCCCAACAGTATCGCTCGACCAGGGCTGAAATCGGTTTCCTGGCGAACAATAACGAGTGTGCGGACCAGCGTTGCGGAGCGCGGATCTGCCACGGCAGGCAGTGAGGAGAGCTCACTAAGTAGTTTGGTAATACGTTTTTTAACGTTTTAAAAATAACCACTCACTTGGAGATGCGCGCAATGTCTTTACCCATGAAACCACTCATCCGCATGTTGATAGCAAGTTCCATCCTGGTCGCCGGCAGCAGCCTGGCGGCGATTTCCTCGCTCGGGGCGAATGGCTGGGCCAGCACCGGCACCAACAATCTGGGCCTGGCCGGCACCACCGGCGGCGATGGCGCCACCGCCGCCAAGACCTACACGGTGAGCGACCGCAACGGACTGATCCAGGCGCTGTACGGCAGCAGCGCCACCATCCAGACCGACGGCAGCTTCAGCGGCACGCTCGACAACAGCCGCAAGATCATCTACATCAGCGGCACCATCAGCCTGAACATGAACAAGGCGCTGACCGAACTGAGCGCCGACAACCACCTGCAAAACGCCAACGCCGGCAGTTCCACCTGCGCCAGTTACGGCTACACCTCGGCCACCACCTTGTGGAACGCCTACCTGAACGCCTACAAGCCGCCGTACGCCAACGTGCCGCCGGCTAGCGACCCGATCGAGGCGGCGCGCGCCTGCGCCGGCAACCAGTTGAAAAAGACCGTCGTGCTGAGCGTGCCGTCGAACACCTCGATCATCGGCAACGGATCGACCGCGAAAATCATCCACGGCACCCTGATGATCAGCGGCGCCAGCAGCAGCGCGCCGGTCGACAACGTGGTGGTGCGCAACGTGGCCTTCGAGGACGCCTTCGACTTCTTCACCCAGTGGGATCCGACCGATTCGGGCGGACGCTGGAACGCCAATTACGACACCATGTCGATCCAGTACGCGACCCACGTCTGGATCGACCACTGCACCTTCTCTGACGGCGCGCGACCCGACAATTTGTACCCGTCGGAGTGGGCCTCGCCGTACGACGGCGCCAACTACCACGTCGCCCATCACGACGGCCTGCTCGACATCACCCGCTCGGCCAACCTGGTCACCATCTCGTACAACCACCTGCACGACCACGACAAGTCGATGCTGATGGGCAGTACCGACACGGCCAGCCTGACGGCGGAAAATCCCGGCGTGCTGAAGACGACCTTCCACCACAATTATTTCCAGAACCTGGTGCAGCGCCAGCCGCGCATTCGCTACGGCATGGTCCATCTCTACAATAACTATTTTGCCGGGACCAACAACGCCGCCAGCTACAGCTGGCTGGTCGGCTTCACCGCCGCCCAGGGATCGAAAATCTTCGCCGAAAATAACGTCTTCGATATCAGCGGCGGCGCGGTGGCGAACGATGTGGTGGGAACCTCGGCCAGTTCGGGTAGCGCGCTCACCGGCTGCGCGGCGCTGTCTGGCATGAGCACGGCGCGCTGCTCGCCGTACATCTTCGATTCGGGCACCTTGCTCAACGGCGCCACCGTCAATGCCAGCACCACCGCGCACGCGGCCAACAGCCTCGTCACGGTCAGCACCACGCCGTGGCCTTCGGCTGCCAACCCGGCCGCCACGCCGTCGGCCACGCCGGCCAACTACTACACCTATTCGGCCGACACCACGGTCAATATGGCGACCACCGTGCCGGCCGCCGCCGGGGTGGGCAAGATCGAGTAAGCCGGCAGGCCCGCCGGTTTGCGCACAGCCGGCCTGGCTGCGCGCGAACCGGGCAGGGGGCTGAAAGCAAAAAGGGCACGCGAACCAGGTTCGCGTGCCCTTTTTTAATCCGCGCCGTCGGGCGCTGCGATCGTTTAGTTGGCGCGGCGGCGGCCGTTCTTGCTGACTGCCTCGGCCGTGACGGTCTTGCGCTTGCCGCTGACTTTGCTCTTGAGCTCGGCCACTGCGTCGGCCGCCCTGGCCTTGATGCGCTCGGCCGTGGTCATCTTGTGGGTCTGCGCGACGCGCTTGCCGGCGCGGTCGGCCTCGAAGGACATCACGGCGCTGTCGACCACTTGCTCGGCAATATCGCTTTGCACCGAAGTCGAGGTGCGCGGCACCAGAATGGTCGAGCCCGCCTTCAGATGCGACTGGGCCGGAATATTGTTGGCCTGACGGATGACCTCGGGCGTGGTGCCGAAGCGCGACGCCAGCGAGGCGATGCTTTCCTTGGCGCCGGTGATCTTGTGCGTGGTCCAGGTCGACAGCGCGTGGCCCCACTGGGCCAGGTTCAGGTGGAACTTCTCGGCGTTTTCCTTAGGCAGCAGGATCTTGGTTT
>JBDSTZ010000149.1:0-3642 GCA_039927975.1 Massilia sp.
CGTTTTCGCGAAAGCAGCGCGCGATGTCATGCTCGGCCTGGTCGACCCGCACATAGCCGCTGGCGTTGATCACCGCCCACGGGCGGTATTTATGCAGCGCCTGTTCGACCG
Organism: Massilia sp.; assembly: GCA_039927975.1. GTDB lineage: Bacteria > Pseudomonadota > Gammaproteobacteria > Burkholderiales > Burkholderiaceae_D > JBDSTZ01. Next base: position 112 of record JBDSTZ010000149.1, read on the forward strand.
AGACCGGGTCGGCGATGTCCATCTCGCGCCGGCTCAGCAGCCGGAAGGCGATGTTGCGCTTGTTGCAGATGCGCGCGAAGGCGCGCCCGAGGGTGCCGGTGGCGCCGGTGATGAGGATCGGTTCGGCGGGCATGTCGATGACGCCCTGGCCGTCTTCGGGCAGCGAGGAGTTGCCGGCGGCGGTGACGATAGGCGGACACAAAAAGCGCCCGCCACGTCGCCACCATCCCTGGCCATGCAGCACCGGGTGCGACAGGGGCTTGCCGGCCGCCAGTTCGCGCATCATGCCGGCCACCGCCGTGGGGCGCGGCACGCTTGAGCGCACGTCGAAGGGGCCTGGCTCGTAGTAGCCGCGCGCCTCGGTGACAAGGCTGTTCCAGTCAAAGGAGCCAAGCAGCGACCAGACGGTGACGGCGCGCACATCGACGCCGGTCGCCTGGACTTGTTTGGCGGCGTCCCAGATTTCCTTGAGCCAGCGCAGCTGGTCTTCACGGTTGGCGTCGATGTGCGCTTCGGTGATGGCCAGCGGCAGGTGATACCGGTCCCAGATTTCGCGCAGCAGGGGGGCGATGCCGGCGGTCGGCGTGGCCAGCGCGCGCGAGGTCTCGATGTCGGCGCATGCCATGCCGTTGGCCTGGCCGGCGAAATGCGAAGGGTATTGTTCCGGCCGGTGGTCGAGCCAGCGTTCGCTGGTGACGTAGTAATTGACGCCGATAATTTCAGGCGGGCAGGGGTTGTCGCGGAACCAGAGGATGCTGGCCGGATCGATGCCGCTGCGGGTCAGGTAGCGCCACAGCGGGTAGTCGGGGCCGACCATGCCGCACAGCAGGTCCCAGGCCAGCCAGCGGCGGTCGTTGTAGAACTCGGCCACGTGGGCCATTTCGGGGGTGCTGTAGGTCTTGCCGAGATCGTCCGTCTGGACCAGCTTGGCGTTCGGGTTGATCTTGCGGATTTCGCGCATCGACAGCACCACCGCTCGGCATTGCGTCAGCAGGGCCTGGATGAAGATGTGGTCGTCGCGGCCGTGCGGGTACCACAGGCCGTACAGGCCGCTGAAACGAGCGGTGGTGAGCGGTTCGTTGACCGGAGTGTAGTACTCGAGCCATGGATAGCGCGCCGCCAGCGCGCCGGCGTATTCGGCCAGGCCGGTGGCGAAGTCCGGGTCGACCAGGCTGGTGTGCCGGGGCCCGCTGCCGTGGTGCACCAGGCCGGCGATCGGTGTGACACCGGCCGCGCGCAAGGCCGGCAGGCGTTCGTCGCCCCAGCGCCAGTCGGCCCCGTGCAGGCCGTCGGGCGCGGTGCGTTCCCACAGGATGGGGTAGCGGATGGCGCTGATGCCGAGCGAGGCAAAACGGGCGATGTCGTCGGGCCGCGCGGCGTGGCCGTTGCGGTCGATCTGGCTGAAATATTGGTCGCGCACCCGATTGACGGTGCATTCGAGGCCGCCCCAGAGCTGGAGCGGAGCGATTGTGGCGTGCGTCTTTTCAATATGCATAAATCCACCAATTTTTGTTGGACAGGAAACGGGAGGGGAGCGTTGCCGATGCGGCAAGTCGATGGAGGTTACAAATTAGATACCGTCGAAAACGCCAAAGTTCGATTTTTCTGCGCTTGCCCTCTGGCGCAGCGCAGAGGTGATGCTGATCGGCCCGCCGGTTGACAGATGGGCCGCGAGCTGCAACCATGCGCCCATGACATTCATTTCTTCACCGCTTGCTAGTGCTTATTGGTGGTCCCGCTGACAAGGCGCGGCCTGTGCACAGTAATGTGATCGCAACGCCGCCTCGACTGGGCGGCGTTGTTGTTTGACGCGGCAGGATTCGGGGCAGCAACAAGGAAAACCATGAATCCGCTTCCCGAGACGACTTCCACCACCCCCGCCGTCCCCGCGCCGGCCCCCGTCATCCTCACCGGCGACCGGCCGACCGGCCCGTTGCATCTTGGGCATTTCGTCGGCAGCCTGCGCAACCGCGTGGCCTATCAGCACCAGTACCGTCAATACATCATGCTGGCCGATGCCCAGGCGCTGACCGACAACATGGACGATACCGGCAAGGTGCACCGCAATGTGGTGGAGGTGGCGCTCGACTACCTGGCCGTCGGCATCGAGCCGGATGTGTCGACCATCCTGATCCAGTCGCAGATTCCCGAACTGGCCGAGCTGACTTTCTATTACCTGAACCTGGTCACGGTGGCCCGGCTCGAACGCAATCCGACGGTCAAGCAGGAAATCGTGCTGCGCGGCTTCGAGCGCGATATTCCGGCCGGCTTTCTCACCTATCCGGCCAGCCAGGCGGCCGACATCACGGCCTTCAAGGCGACCCTGGTGCCGGTCGGCGAAGACCAGATTCCGATGATCGAGCAGACCAATGAAATCGTGCGCCGCTTTAACCGCGTGGCCAAGCGCGACATCCTGGTGGAAACCAAGGCGCTGGTGCCGGAGATCGGCCGCCTGCCCGGCATCGACGGCAAGGCCAAGATGAGCAAGTCGCTTGGGAACACCATCAACCTGGGCGCGACCGCCGATGAAATCCGCGCCGCCGTCAAGAAGGTCTACACCGATCCGCTGCACCTGCGCGTGCAGGACCCAGGTCACCTGGAAGGCAATGTCGCCTTCATCTACCTCGACGCCTTCGATCCCGACCAGGCCGCGCTGGCCGAGATGAAAGCGCATTACGTGCGCGGCGGTCTTGGCGACAGCGTGGTCAAGGCGCGGCTCGAAGTGTGCCTGCAGGAGATGCTGGCGCCGATCCGCGCGCGGCGCGAGGCGCTGGCCCAGGATCGCGGCTACATCCTGCAAATGCTCAAGGAAGGCACCACCAAGGCGCGCGAAGTGGCCGCCCGCACGGCAGACGAGGTGCGCGCCGCGCTGGGGCTGAGCTACTTCTAGGCGAGTGCAGCGCATCTGCCGAACGAGCAGCAGCTCGCGCGCCCGCGCATCGCGTGTGGCGCGACCTTGCCAACATTTCTAGATTTCCGGCGATCTCCGTGGCATCCTGAGGCATTATTGTCTGCCAAAGGGTTCGATCATGAGCAAGGGATTGCGGCTTACTGAAAAATGGATGCAGCGCGCTTTATGGCTGGTGGCGCTGGTGTTCGCCGGCTTCCTGATCGGCCTGGGCGGCAAGATCGTCGAGAACATCTGGGACGTCGAGGCGCCGCTGACGCTGGAACAATTCGTCGATCCGGCCCAGGGCCCGGTGGTGCGCGCGGCGGCCGAACAGGCCGACCGGAACAAGTCCGAGGCCGAGCGCCAGTTGCAGCAGGCCGACCAAAAGCATCAGGTGGCGCAGGCCAACACCCAGGCCGCGCAAGAGACTTTCCAGAACTGGATCGCGACCCGCAGGAGCACCGCGCGGCCCGATCAAGACCCCGAGGTGATTGCCCGCACGCGCGATCTCGACACCCTCAAGGCCGCCGAGCGCCAGGCGCTGGGCGCCGTCGAAGTGCAGCAGCAGGCTTTGCTCGACGCCACCCAGGCGCGGCAAAAGGCGGCCGTCCAGCTCGAAAAGCTTGAGCAGCCCGCCCGCG
>JBDSTZ010000150.1:0-2351 GCA_039927975.1 Massilia sp.
CATTCCCGCGCAGGCGGGAATCCATATCACCTGTGAATTGCAGTGCTATAGGTTCCCGCCTTCGCGGGAACGACGGGGGGACTATTCGATTTTCGCGCGTCCCCGCCAACGACGTGGGGATAATCCTTCGCCCCCGTCTGCGCCCGAACGACGAGCGGTCTGCCCGCGAACGACGTCGGGATAGAGCGGTATTGTACGTCTTGCCAGACCGCCTGCCCACCGTTCGCGCCGCTTTTTGACCCGTTCGTCATCGGGCGATGCGCATCCGGCGCCCCAGCGCCACCACTACAATCACCGCCAGCGCAAAGCCGACATGCGACAGCGCCAGCGACTCGTCCAGAATCAACGCCGCACCCAGCAGCGTCAGAAATGGTTGCAGCAGCTGCACCTGGCCAACCCGCGCAATGCCGCCGCGCGCCAGGCCCCGGTACCAGAAGAAGAAGCCGATAAACATCGAAAACAGCGACACATACGCGAACCCGCCCCACGCCCGCAGGCTGGCGTGCTGTAACTGGCCGAGGTGCGGCCAGCTCAGCCACAACACCAGCGGCGCCAGCAGCGGGGCCGACAGCAGCAACGCCCAGCTGATCACTTGCTGGCCATCCATGCTCTGCGCCAGCCGCCCGCCTTCCGTGTAGCCGATGGCCGCCAGCGCCACCGCGCCGAACATCAGCAGATCGGCCTGGTGGAAGCTGCCGCCGCTTTGGCGCAAGGCGAACCCCACCACGATGCCTGAGCCGAGCAGGGCCATCAACCAGAAGCCGATCGACGGTTTCTCGTTGCCGCGCAGGGCGGAAAAGGCCGCCGTCGCCAGCGGCAGAATGCCCACCAACACCGCGCCATGGGCCGCCGGCAAAGTGCGCAGGGCGATCGAGGTTAGCCAGGGAAAGCCGATGATGCAGCCAAGCGAAACCATCGCCAGCGGCGCCAGTGCGCTGCGCGGCGGCAGTGGCGCCCGCTTGAACCATAGCCAGGCGCCGGCGAACACGGTCGCCACCACCGCCCGGCCCAGCGCGACGAAGGCGGCGTCGAATTCGGCCACGGCCATGCGGGTGAAGGGCAGCGTGAGGCTGAAAATGGCGACGCCAGCCAGGCCGAGCAGCATGCCGGCGGTATCGTCCGACATGGTTCGGCGGGTGGGGATAGATGTGCTCAAGACAGTGGTCATGGTGTTCGAAGTGGCGCTCATGGTGTTCATCCCTGCAAAACGTGGCGAAATAATTCAGCGTCGACATTGCCGCCGGTGAGTGGCAGACCGATCTTGCGGCCGGCGAGCAGCCCGGCTTCCTTTAGTTGCAGCGCGCCTGCCAGGGCCGCCGCGCCGGCGCCCTCGGCCAGGTTGTGGGTGGCGCGGTAATACAAGCGCATCGCCCGCGCCACCTCGTCGTCGGTGACGGCCAGCACGTCGTCGACCTGGTCGAGCACGGTGGCCAGGGACACCGGGTCCGGCACCCGGCACGCCATGCCGTCGGCCAGCACGGTGCTGACCGGCGCGCTGATACTGTGGCCAGCGCGAAACGACAGCTGATAGGCCGGCGCATGCTGCGACACCACGCCCATCACGCGGGCTTTGTGGCCGAGCGCGTTGCGCACGGCAATGGCGGCGCAGATAAAGGAGCCCAGCCCGATCGGCACGATCAGCAAGTCCAGCTCGGGCTGGGCGCGCAGCAGTTCGAGCCAGGCGCTGGCGACGCCAAGCACCAGGTCGGCATGAAAGGCGGGCACCAGGTGCAGGCCGTCGCGCTCCGCCAACAACTGGGCGTGCTCGCGGCTTTCCTGGAAGTCGGCGCCGTGCTCGATCAGTTCGGCGCCCAGCGCGACCATCGCAGCATTCTTTTCCACGCTGTTGGCAAACGGCACCACGATGGCCGAACGCAAGCCCTGGCGCGCTGCGGCCAGCGTCACCGATTGCCCGTGGTTGCCGCGCGTGGCCGAGACCACGCCGCGCAGGTCCGGCTCGCGCCGCTTGAGACGCTCCATGTAGACCAGGCCGCCGCGCAGCTTGAAGGCGCCGACCGGGCTGTGGTTCTCATGCTTGATCCAGGCTTCGGTGCCCAGCGCGGCGTTGATCAGCGGCCAGGAATACTGCGGCGTGGGCGGCATGACCCGATAAACGGTGGCGGCAGCGGCGTCGAGTTCGGCAATGGTCGGCAAGATCGGCATGGGCGACTTTCAAAGGTGGAAACGCAAACTTGTTAGGTGTATGCTATGACAAATCACCAGTACACGACCTGTACACTTTTCAATTTAATCCGACATACTGTGACGGTAAAATGACCAATACAAGCCTCGCGCCCATGTCGGGCCTGTTGTCGCGCCAATCGGGCGAATCGCTGATCGACCAGATCGTC
>JBDSTZ010000151.1:0-5559 GCA_039927975.1 Massilia sp.
GGTCGTCCATCCCGCTTGGCACGTAGATCGCAATCGACTGGGCTTGCAGCATGCGTTCATACATCTGGCCCTTTGCCTCGATGGTGAAGTAGACGGTGTCGGGCCGTACCGGCACCGCCGCCGGCACTTGCGGCGCATGCTGCAAGCGCACCCCGGGCATGGCCGAGAGGACGAATTTGTCGACGTCGTCCGGCGCGCCGATCTTGAAGCGCAGCGGTACAAGTTCGACCAGTTCGAGTGCCGGAAGGTTCGCCGACACCGCCACGTAAAAGGTGGTTTTGTCGTCGATCTTGCCCGAGTCGAGCAGGCCGGTGTAGTGCGATGGCTTGGTCTCGGCCAGCGCGATGGCGAAGTACTTCGACGAGATCACGGTGTCGACCAGTTCGCGGATGATCTGGTGCAGGCGCGCGAAGGCCGGACCCGGCTCGTTGTGCTGGTAGGCCGGCAGGTCGGCCAGGGTCCAGCTTTTCGAGAACGTCATGAGGGCGCCGGCCACCCCGAGCAGCTGCTCGAACAGGCGTTCCGGGTGCAGCGCCGGATGGTGGAAGTAGTGGCTCAGCGAGGCGTAGGCCGAACTGGCGGTGTGCATCAGCCAGAACGAGGACATGTCGCCGGAGCGAAATTCGATCACGTTGCGGCTCGGTTCGCGGTGGTGGCCCTGCAGCGCGCTGACCTTGGCCTGCAGGGCGTCGAGCAGGCGGCGCAGTTGCAGGTACAGGATCGGCGCGCCGCGGATCGACAGGCTCGGTGGCACGAAGCTCGGATCAAGCTCGAAACCGCCGGTGGCCAGGCGGCGCAGGCGCAGCAGTGGAAAGTGGGTGTAGGAGTCGCGCGGCTCGAATTCGGAGACCAGCCGGACGGTCTTTTTCAGGAAGGCCAGCTGGGCCTGGGCGGCCTGGGTGTAGAGGTCGGGCGTGTCGTGATTGGCCTGCACAAAACGCGCCGCGCTCATGGCCTGACTCGCCTGGCCGGCCTGGCCGAAATTGCCGCCGAAGGGTTTGAAGGCCGGCAGGGCGGCGTAGTAGGTCACGCTTTGCTGCGGCAGCGGCAGGCCGCTCAGGTCGACCGGTTCGGGCAGGGCGTCGGCGCCGGGCGCCTCGACCATCTCGCCGTCCTGGAAGCGCAGCGACAGTTCGAGCAGGCGCAGGGTGTTGTTGGCCAGCGCGTCGCGGTCGATCTGCAGCTGGCCCACGCCCCAGGCGTAGGGATGCAGCGTCTTGACACTCTCGTGCAGGCGGTGTTCGTGGTACTGGTCCTGCTGCTGGAAATGCTGGGGACGCAGGAACAAGCCTTCGCCCCAAAGTACTTTGCTCGACATGGCGGGGTGGATCCTTTTGTTATCTTCGTTGCAATTGTGCTCGACGGTAATTACCGAAACAATAACATTTCCGGGACCGTTTGGTAGTTCACACATTTCAATCGTGCGCGCTTGTGCAGAGTGAGAATTTGTGAGATTCAATTGAAAATCATGCCAATTTAAAAATATGATAATGTGGCGCCTCAGTAAATCTTTCAATTAAAACATTGTTTTCCTGACATTGATTTTCGAGGACCGCATGCCCCCATTTTTCAACGCGACGCGCTCGCTGGCAGCCACCGCCTGCGCGTTATCCCTTGCCGCCTGCAGCACCGCACCGGTCGCCCCGCCGCCCACTCCCAAGCTGCAGGATCTGCTGACGCAGGCGGCCCAGGCGGCCGGCGCCGGCCAGAAGGAGCAGGCCATCAAGCTGTGGGAAAAGACCGCCGTGGCCTACCCGGCCGACAAGGCGCCGTGGGCCAGCATCGCCCAGACCCGTTACGAGGCCGGCCAATACGGCGACGCGATCGTCAATGCGCAGGAAGTGCTGGTGCGCGACCCCAACGACCAGGTGGCCAACAGCATCATCGCCATCAGCGGCCTGCGCCTGTCGACCCGCGCGCTCGGTGAATTGAGCCGCCAGAATCACCTGTCCGGGTCCTTGCGCACCGAGTCGCAAGACCTGGCCAAGCTGCTGCGCGAGAGCCTCGGCGAGACGGTGCTGGTGCCGGTAGCGGCGGCGCCGGTGGTCAAGCCGACGGTGACGGCCGAGCGGCCCAGGGCCACGGTGTCGAAGAAGACCGGCGGCGCCAAGGCCAGTAACGACGGCGGCTCCAGCGCCGACCCATTCAGCGTGCTGAAGTAAGCCGCCCGGCGCTTCGCGCTTTTTCATTCAACGCTTCGACCATTCGACTACACAGAGGGAAAACACATGTCCAAAAATGAGAGTGTCCAGAAACGCCTGCAAAAAGTTCGCCCGCCGCGCGTGCAGATGACCTATGACGTGGAGATCGGCGACGCCATCGAGAGCAAGGAGCTGCCCTTCGTGATGGGCGTCGTCGGCGACTTCGGCGGCAATTCGGAAGTCGAGCAGAAGCGCCTGAAGGACCGCAAGTTCGTCGGCATCGACCGCGACAATTTCGACGAGGTGATGAAGGGCGTCGAGCCGCGCGCCGCCTACCAGGTGCCGAACACGCTGGGCGAGGAGGGTGGCCGTTTCGCGGTCGACCTCAAGTTCGCTTCGCTGGGCGATTTCCGGCCCGAAGCCGTGGTCGAGCAGGTCGAGCCGCTCAGGAAGCTGCTCGAGGCGCGCACCAAGCTGGCCGACCTGCGCAACAAGCTGGCCGGCAACGACAAGCTCGAAGACATCCTCAACGACGTCCTCCACAGCACTGAAAAACTGGCCGAACTCGGTCAAGCCAACGCCAAGAAAGACTAATCATGTCCGCTCAATTGAACCAAGTGTCCGCCGCGACGCATACCCAGGAAATGGCCTTGCTCGACCAGATCGTCGAACAGAGCAAGGTGGCCAAATCGAGCGTCGAGCACGCGCGCGCCAAGGACCTCATTTCGGAGCTGGTCAGCCAGGTGATGGAGGGCACCGTGGTGGTCTCCGACAATCTGGCCGCCACCATCGACGCCCGTGTGGCGGAACTGGATCGCATGATTTCGAGCCAGCTGTCGGCGGTGATGCACGCGCCCGAATTCCAGAAGCTCGAGAGCAGCTGGACCGGCCTGCATTACCTGGTCAGGAACAGCGCCACCGGCCAGAACCTGAAGATCAAGATGCTCAACGCGACCAAGAAGGAACTGGTCAAGGACTTCCAGAGCGCGCTCGAATTCGACCAGAGCACGATGTTCAAAAAGGTCTACGAAGAGGAATTCGGCACTTTCGGCGGCGCCCCGTTCGGCGCCTTGCTGGGCGACTTTGAGATCACCCGCCAGCCGGAAGACATGTACTTCGTCGAGCAGATGTCGCACATCGCCGCCGCCGCCCACGCGCCGTTCATTTCGGCCGCTTCGCCCGAGCTGTTTGGCCTCGAGAGCTACAGCGACCTTGGCAAGCCGCGCGACCTGTCCAAGGTGTTCGACACGGTCGAATACGCCAAGTGGAAGTCGTTCCGCGAGTCGGAGGACGCGCGCTACGTCGGCCTGACGCTGCCGCGCTTCCTGGGCCGGCTGCCGTTCAATCCGCAGGACGGCGCCACCACCGAGGGCTTCAATTTCGTCGAGGACGTCGACGGCACCGACCACCAGAAGTACTTGTGGTGCAACGCGGCCTACGCCTTTGGCACCAAGCTGACCGGCGCCTTCGAGGACTTCGGCTGGTGCGCGGCGATCCGCGGCGTGGAAGGCGGCGGCCTGGTCGAAGACCTGCCGACCCACACCTTCAAGACCGACGAGGGCGAAGTCGCGCTCAAGTGCCCGACCGAGATCGCCATCACCGACCGCCGCGAGAAGGAACTGTCGGACCTCGGCTTCATCTCGCTGGTCCACTGCAAGAACACCGACTACGCCGCCTTCTTCGGCGCGCAGTCGGCGCAGAAGGCCAAGAAGTACCAGTCGGACGCGGCCAACGCCAACGCCGTGCTGTCGGCCCAGCTGCAGTACATCTTCGCCGTCTCGCGCATCGCCCACTACATGAAGGCCATGATGCGCGACAAAATCGGCAGCTTCGCCGCCGCCGCCAACGTCGAGGACTTCCTGAACCGCTGGCTGACCCAGTACGTTCTGCTCGACGACAACGCCAGCCAGGAACAGAAGGCCCAGTTCCCGCTGCGCGAAGCGTCGGTGCAGGTGTCCGAGGTGCCGGGCCGCCCGGGCGTGTACCGCGCGGTGTCCTTCCTGCGCCCGCATTTCCAGCTCGACGAGCTGTCCGTTTCACTCCGTCTGGTCGCGGAGCTCCCTTCATCGACCAAAGCGTAATACCCTCAAACCACTGAAAGGAACACAATGGCAATCGACGTCTACCTCCAAATCGACGGTATCAAAGGCGAATCGTCCGACACCGCTCACAAGGACTGGATCGAGGTCAAGTCGGTCAACTGGCAGGTGCTGCAGCCGAAATCGGCGACCGCATCGACCGGCGGCGGCCACACCGCCGAGCGCACCGAGCACAAAGACATCGTGCTGTCCAAGCTGGCCGACCTGGCGACTCCTCTGCTGCTGCAGAACTGCTCGTCGGGCAAGACCATTCCAAAGGCGAAGTTCGAATTCCTGCGCGCCGATGGCCAGGGCGAGCGTATCAAGTACTTCGAAATCGAACTTGAGAATGTCCTCATCAGCAGCGTGGCGCCGGAAGTTACCGCCGGCGACATCCTGACCGAAGACGTCTCGCTGAAGTATTCGAAGGTCAAGTGGAAGTACACCCAACAGAAAGTTGGCGGCGGCTCCGGTGGCAACACCTCGGGCGGTTGGGATCTGTCGTCGAACAAGACGGCCTGATAGCTGCATCATCAAGGGGTGGCGATGAAAGGTTTTACGCCTGGACTGTTTGACCGGCTGATGGACGTGCCGGTCAGCGGCGCCACCAACGCCACCGTATCGCGCATGTCGATCGAGGACTTGAAGGACTCGGTCGCGCGCGATCTGGAGGCATTGCTCAATACCCGCACGGTGATCCCCGAGGGCTTGCTCAAGCAGTACCCCGAATGCAGCCGTTCGATCGTCACCTACGGCCTGAATGATTTCGCCGGCCGTTCGCTCTCGAGCGCCGACGACCGTGCCTTTATCTGCACCTGCCTGGAACAGGCCATCGCGCGCCACGAGCCGCGCCTGCGCAAGGTCAGGGCGTCGCTGGAGATTCGCGACGACGCCATCAACCGCCTCAATTTCGCCATCACCGCGCTGCTGGTGGTCAGCTCCTCGCAGGAGCCGGTCAACTTCGACGCGGTGCTGCAGCCATCGAGCCTGCACTACACCATCAGCAAGGCGCGCCGCGTCGCGTCTGCGGGAGTCTGAGTTTGGAACAGCTGTTACCGTATTACGAAAGGGAGCTTGGATTCCTGCGCCGCTATTCGCGTGAATTCTCCGAGCGCTACCCGAAGATCGCCGGGCGCCTGCTGATCGGCGGCGAAGTGTGCGAGGACCCGCACATCGAACGCATGATCGAATCGTTCGCGCTGCTCAATTCGCGCATCGCCAAGCGGCTCGACGACGACTATCCCGAATTTACCGAAGCACTGTTCGAAGTGCTGTATCCGCATTACCTGCGGCCGTTTCCATCGTGTTCGATCGTGCAGATGGACTTTCGCGGCGCCGCC
>JBDSTZ010000152.1:0-8441 GCA_039927975.1 Massilia sp.
ATTTCTGCGTCATTCGTTCTTGCCTCGACACGCTGCGCAAGCAAGGCCACAACATGCTCGCCGTGCTACAACGCGCTTTCGCCGGCGATCCTATCCAGTCCTTTGCATAGCGGCTGAATAGTTACGACTTAGGGTATATTGTTCATACGAATTAAATTAAGGAGCACCTTGTCATGTCCGCCCTCGTTGCCGAAATCACCGCCAAGTTCCAGTTGCTGACGAGCGCTGAGAAGAACGATGTGCTGCGCCTGCTGCTGCAGGAGATCGATGGCGCGGTCGACCAGGACGCCGACGAGGCATGGCGCAGCGAGATCGTGCGCCGCGTGAAAGCCATCCGCAACGGCGAGGCCGCGATCCGCGCCTTGCAGGAACAGTGGCAGGAATGACCAGGATGCAGCCTTGATGTCGAAGGCGTCAAAAAACCGCGAGCCGAAAGCCTCGCGGTTTTTTTTTTGGCACGGCGCTGCGGCGCCGTAAAGCGCGAGCATCGCGTCAAGCTCACCGGCTGTGCTTCGGCGCCATCGGCAAGGCTTCGCTTTTCGGCCGGGCCTCGCGCGCCTGATCTTTTACGCTATATCCCAAGAAGATCGCATTCATCCGGTCTTGCGCGGCCATCCGATCGCGGCATGAAGTCAGAGAAACGGCAGCATTTGGCAAATTATTTTGCACGCTTTTATCTATTCTAAGGGTTTCGCCAATGAGCAATACAATCCAGGACCATCGCTTGCTCCGCTCGGCGCTCGATCAAATCAAGCAATTGAAAACGGAGCAAAGTAACAGCGGCCACACGCTCGACAAAAACGAGTATGAGAAACTGGTCGGTCGGATACTCACGAGTCTCCACAAAAAGCTCAGCCACGGCGCGCAAAACAGCAAGACCTCGTCAAAGGGCGGCCCAGACGACGTGCCGGAGCAGAAACCCGATCCGGTAACACAGGCGCCCCCTGCGCCGTCAACACCAGGGAATATGCATGTCGGGACGTATAGCTTGTCCGAATCGAAGGTTCGGGTGGATAGCGTCGGTACAAATTATATTTCCGACGGCATGCTGCGTGATGCTAAATCCAAGGGCGGCCAATTGAAAACCAAGGCGGAGTTTGACGCCTTTATTGATGCGAACGCGGCGAAATTCGGCCTGGATCCGGAAATAGTGAAACGCGAATATCGCGTGGAATCCACCGGAGACCCAACGACGATGGGCGATGCCAATCGAAACTGGTCTCAGGGCGGGCCGTCGATCGGTTTGCTTCAAGTGACCAGCGGAATTCTTGCTGGCGGGGTGTGGGCAACACCCGGAATGACCACCAGCTCGGGCGTGAAATTGTCCACCACCGACTTGAAGAACAGCACCGCCGTTCAACTGCTCGCTGGCATGCAGCACCTGGCGGATTACAAGAATCAGGCCGGCGCGAGTTTGGGAGCAGGCGCCTCTCCACAGGCTATTTACACCAAAGCGCTCGGCAACTATGTCGGTCACGATCAAGCCGCTTACATCCACAATATTGAAAATACAAAGCTGTCTTGAGCTTTGGCGCTCACGGGGGTGACCCACCTCCGCCACCGCTCAGGCCATCTTCACGCAATCCCTGCCGTTCGATTTTGCGTGGTACAGCGCCTCGTCGGCACGCTTGATGGTGTCGCCGATGTCTTCGCCTTCGCCCAACACCGTCACGCCGAACGACGCGGTGAGGCGCAGGCCGCAGGGCCAGATCTGATGGTGCATCGCCCTGCGCAATTTCTCGGCCAGCCCATGCGCCTCGGCCGCCCCGGAGGATAGGCAGACGATCAGAAATTCCTCGCCACCCCAGCGCACCAGCTTGTCCTTCGCGCGGATTTCCCTTTGCACGGCGGCGGCAAAGGTGCGCAGGACCTGGTCGCCGACGGCATGGCCGTGGGTGTCATTGACGCGCTTGAAGTGGTCGAGATCGACAAACACCACCGCCATCGCATCATCCGCGGCATCGTCCTTGCGCCACTTATTCATCAGGGTGTCGCGCAAGCCGTTGCGGTTCAGCGCCCCGGTGAGCTCATCGGTGTACGCCCGGTCGGCAAGTTCGCTCGCTTCCAGTTCGAGCGCCCTGTTGAGTCGGCTGAGCAGGGCGAGCCGTGTCGTGCTTTTGCCCAGTTGGGCGCGATACAGCAGCAGGGTGTATGCCAGCCAGGTCAGCGCGGCGACGATCCATCCGCACACCAAGATCATCAGGAGTTGTTTTTGGCTGATCAGCTTGCCGTGAAATTTTAGCGAGCGCAGCACCAGCCGATGGTGACCGGCGGCGTAGTCGCTTCCTATTCCGAGGACGATGCTCGTGACATTGTCGATCCGAATATCGCTGCGCTGCAGCGGCACGTGCATCTTGCTTAGCCACCACGGCGCGATGTTCAATACCTTGATCGGAATCTGGACCGTGCCCCGGGCCGGCACCTCGAAATGGACTTCAACGACCTTTTGCGTCCTCGCGTCTCCGATCTTGGACAGGCCGGGCTCGAAATTCCAGAGTTGCATGCCGACCTCCGGCGTGCTCGGACCTTCATACGACATGTCGACCGTGATGAAATCGAATTCGGACATGTCGACGCCGGCGCCGCTCCGGCTAATCGGAAACATAAGCAGGCAATAGGGATAGGGGAGCGATTTGCTCAGCTCGCAGTCCATGACGAGCGCGTCGGGCCGGCGGGTGAGCCTCGCCACGCTCTGCCCCTGCTCGTCGCGGTCGTCCGTCGTCTGGACGGCACTGCCGCTGGCGGAAGAAAACGTCATCACGCGTTCCATGCCGAAGTGCTGCCAAATAAGCACGGAAACGGTCAAAATAATCAGGCCGAACACGATCAATTCGATGCGGGGGAACGTACGAGTGAATGGACCCATAATTCGGAAGTTCCGCCTTGGCATCTGTCGATTGACCGGTGTGTAAAGTACAGATTATCGAAATATTGCTTGCGGCGCAATCTGGACTTGTACTTTTTGACGCTGTTCCCATTACTGGGAACGCTGAAAGTGGTAGGTCCGCTCGTATCCAGTCGAGGTCGGCCTTTGTCACTGGCTGATGCTTATTGCGCTGATGATTAAGGTTTGGCTCAACCGCGACATAAAACCGGAGGCGTAAAAAAACCGCGAGCCAAAAGCCTCGCGGTTTTTTACTGGCCGAAGCCGGGCCGGCGCGCCGGACAAGGTCCTGGCCGGTCGCCAGGCATCGCTATTTCTTGGCAGCGACCTTCTTCACCGCCACTTTTTTCGCCGCCACCGTCTTCGTCGCCGCCGTCTTCGTCGCCGCCTTTTTAGCGGCCGGTTTCGGCACCGCCTTCAAGGCTGCTTTCTTGGCGGCCGGCTTGGCTGCCTTGGCCGGCGCCGCCTCCGCCGCGCCCTCGTCCTCGCCGCCTTCGACCACCGTCAGCGCGGCCTTGCCCTTGGCCGGCGGTTTGGCCTTGCGTTCCTCGAACTCGAAGCTGATCTTGCCATCCTTGCCCTTGACGAGGAAAGCCTTGAACGGCCGCCGCGTGCGCTGCGACACGAAGCCCGGCATCAAATCGGTCTTGCCGTCGTTGAGCAGCTTGACCATCTGTTCCGGCAAAATCTCCTGCTGCAAAATGATGCGCCCGCTGCGGAAGTCGCAAGTCTTCGGCTTGGCCACGCTGTGCTCGCACACATACGCCAGGCCCATTTCGTACACCCCGCCATTGCATTTCGGGCAGGGTCCGAGCGCGGTCTGGCCGGTGAAATCGACGCCCTCGCCGTTCTCGCCTTCCTCGTCGTTCTGGCCGAAATCGAACTCGAGCTTGAAGTTCTTGATCTCTTCATCGCGCACGATGCGCAGGATCGCCGCAAACGGCCGTCCCATCTTCGAGCGGAAGCCTTGCAGCGGGCCGATGGTGCGGTTCTTGAGCAATTCCTCGACTTCGGCGATCTCGAACTGGCGGCTGCCCGGCGTTTTACTCATCGAGAATTCGCACTTGGTGCAGGCGAAGCGGCGGTAGTTTTCCTTAACCACGCTCTGGCAGTTCGGGCAAGGCGTTACCAGCGTCGCGTAGTCGCCCGGAATCGTGTCGTTGTTGTACTCCTTGGCGCGCTTGACGATGATCTGGGTCATCTGGGCGATTTCCCGCATGAACTCGTCGCGCGAAATTTTGCCCTTTTCCATCTGCGACAGCTTGTATTCCCACTCGCCGGTCAATTCCGGCGCCGTCAATTCGTTCACGCCGAGACCGCGCAGCAAGGTCATCAGCTGGGACGCCTTGGCGGTCGGAATCAGCTCGCGCCCTTCCCGAATCAGGTAGCGCTCGCCCAGCAAGCCCTCGATGATGGCCGCGCGCGTCGCTGGCGTGCCCAAGCCCTTGCCGGCCATCGCGTCGCGCAATTCGTCGTCGTCGATCAGCTTGCCGGCGCCTTCCATTGCCGACAGCAAGGTCGCCTCGCTGTAGCGTGCCGGCGGCTTGGTGACCAGGCCGTTGGCGGTGACTTTCTCGGTGTGGACCTTCTCGCCCTTGGCCACCGGCACCAGGTTGCCGCCAGTGCTGCCTTCCTTGTCGTCCTCGGTCGAGGCTTCCTTGCCGTAGATCGCCAGCCAGCCCGGATTGGTCATGACCTTGCCTTCGGTCTTGAACTGGTGGCCGGACACTTCGGTGTAGCGGGTCGTTACCTGGAATTCAGCCGGCGGGAAGAACACCGCCATGAAGCGCCGCGTAACCAAGTCGTACAGCTTCTGTTCCGGCTCCGACAGGTTCTTCGGCGCGATGGTGGTCGGGATGATCGCGAAGTGGTCCGAAATCTTGGTGTTGTCGAAGATGCGCTTGTTCGGCTTGACCCAGCCCTTGTCGGTGATCTGCTTGGCGAACTGGTGGTAGTTATTGCTCTCGGCCAGGCTCACCATGGTGTCCTTGACGGTGGCGATATAGTCTTCCGGCAGATGGCGCGAATCGGTACGCGGATAGGTCAGCACCTTGTGCTTTTCATACAGCGCCTGGGCCAGGCCGAGGGTGTTCTTGGCCGAAAAGCCGAAGCGGCCGTTGGCCTCGCGTTGCAGGCTGGTCAGGTCGAACAGGGCCGGCGCCATCGAGGTGGTCGGCTTCGATTCCTCGGTGACATTACCCTGGCGACCCTTGCACGCCATCGCGATGCTGTCGGCGGCGGCTTTGCTCCACAGGCGCTCGGCGCGCTTTTCCGGGTCGGTCTCGTCCTTCTTGAAGGACTGGTCGAGCCAGCGGCCTTCGTAGACACCGGCCGCGCAGACGAACTCGGCGCGCACTTCCCAATAGTCGCGCGGCACGAACTTCTTGATCTTGTCTTCGCGCTCGACCACGATCGACAGGGTCGGGGTTTGCACCCGGCCGACGGTGGTCAGGTAGAAGCCGCCCTCTTTCGAGTTGAACGCGGTCATCGCGCGGGTGCCGTTGATGCCGATCAGCCAGTCGGCTTCGGAACGGCAACGCGCGGCGTCGGCCAGCGGCAGCATTTCTTCGTCGCTGCGCAGCTTGGAAAAGCCTTCGCGGATCGCGCCCGGGGTCATCGATTGCAGCCACAGGCGCCGGACCGGCTGCTTGGCCTTGGCGTTCTGCGCGATCAGGCGGAAGATCAGCTCACCCTCGCGCCCGGCGTCGCATGCGTTGATCAGGCCGGTCACATCCTTGCGCTTGATGAGGCGGTTCAGCACCTTGAGCCGCGCCTCGGTCTTGGCGATCGGGTTGAGCGCGAAATACGGCGGGATCATCGGCAGATGGGCGAAGCTCCACTTGCCGCGCTTGACGTCGTGCTCTTCCGGCACGGCGATTTCGAGCAGGTGGCCGACGGCGGACGACAGCACGTACTCGTCGGATTCGAAATACTCATCGTGCTTGGTGAAGCCGCCCAGCGTCTTGGCGATGTCGTTCGCGACGGAGGGCTTCTCGGCGATGATGAGGGTTTTGGTCATATGGTTTCTCGTCGTACTTATATTAGGGGCGGCCCGCGCATCATACATGCTTGGGAGCCGGCAGGCACTTGCCATGCTGATATTAAAAGGCTAACTCGCCGAAATGTGCGGCCAATGATAAGCGGGTTGCGCGGCAAACCGCAAGGGGACTGTGCTGTGAAGACGGAATTGGGACTCGGGAATGAACGCCGGGGACTCGGCCATCGCGCCGCGCAGTGGCGCGGCCGGCGGCTGGACCGCGCGGCGGTCCGGCAAGGCGAACTTGTCAGTGCAGCAGCCGGGGCGCCTGCTCGTCGTCGGCGCCGAACAGGTCGTCGAACATCAAGGCGTCCGGCTCCTTGCCCTGGCTCCAGAGCAACATCAGCACGATGATCTTGAGCTTGCCAAGGCCGACCGGCGATTCCTTCAGCGCCAATGCGCGTTCGATGACGATTTCGCGCTGCAGGGCGCTGAGCACGCCCGCGCTTTCGAGAAACTGGATGAAGCCGATCGCCGAGGCGCCCAGCACATCGGTTTCCTGCGCCACGTAGAACCGGGTGCCGGTCGAGGACATGGCGGCGGCCTGCTCGTCGCCGGCCATTTCGGTCAGGTCGGTCAGCCACACCAGCGCTTCGGAAATCTCGACATCGTCAAAACCGACCGCCGACAGCTTGCGGGCCAGAGCTTCCGGCTCGGGGCAGGCGTCGGGACGGTAATACGTCTCGTAGAGATAGACCAGGATATCGAACATGGCTCTACTCTATCAGCTAAGTTCGCCACGACACAAGCCCCGCGCGCCACGCCTAGCGTTTGAGCCGTCGAAACAATCCACCGGGCAACCTTTCAAGTTGGCCGGCCAGTTCGAGCGTCAGCAACGCCGCCGACAGCGGACCGGGTGCGCGGCCAGTGCGCTGCCCCAGGCTGTCGGCGTCGACCGGGTCGTAGCCGATGGCGTCAAGCAGGGCGGACGCCTGGCCGGGTGCGCCGGCCTCCTCGCCTGAGGCGGGAAACTCTTCTCCAACCACTGGCGGCGCTACTGGCGGAGGTGCCGCTACACACATCTTCAGCGACGTCGCCTTGCTCAGCTCAGTGAGCACGTCGGCCGCCGATTCGACCAGCTTGGCGCCATCCTTGATGAGGATGTGGCAGCCTTTCGACAAGGTGGCGTGGATCGAGCCGGGAATGGCGAGCACCACCCGCCCCTGCTCGCCGGCGAGGCGCGCAGTGATCAGCGAGCCGGAGCGCTCGGCCGCCTCGACCACCAGCACGCCCTCGGCCAGGCCGCTGATAATTCGGTTGCGCCTGGGGAAATTGTGAGCGATTGGGGGCGTGCCGAGCGGATACTCGCTGACGATGCACCCGCGCTCGACAATCTGCGCGGCCAGCTTGCGGTGCGCCGCCGGATACACCTGGTCGGCCCCGGTGCCCACCACCGCCACGGTGGCGCCGGCGCCCGCCAGCGCGCCCCGATGCGCGGCCGCGTCGATCCCCAGCGCCAGCCCCGACACGATGCTCAAGCCGGCCGTGCCGAGCGCCTGGGCGAACACTTCGGCGTTCAGGCGCCCCTGCACGGTGGCGTTGCGGCTGCCAACCATCGCCAGCGCCGGCGCGCTCAGCCAGGCCGGATCACCCTGCACGTACAGCAGCTGCGGCGGGCCGGCGACGTGCTTGAGCAGTGCCGGATAGCGCGCATCGTTAATGGTCAGCAGGTGATGGCCGGGCAGCGCCAGCCAGGCGAAGGTGCGCTCGCACCGGGCGCGAATCTCGGCCGAAGCGGGCGCGCACAGCAGACGCGCGACGGCGTCCGACACAACATTGCGCAGGGCGGTGAAATCGGCCGCGAAGACGGCCGCCGGGGAAGCGAACCGGGCAATGAGCCGGGCCGCCGTGTCCTCCCCCACGCCTGGCGTGAGCAGCAGGCGCAACCAATCGGCAAGGCCGGCGGCGGATGGGGGAGCCGTGTCACGCACGGTGGGGGTTACTCCGGTGAGGTGGCCACGTCGCCGACTTCCACCGGCTCCGTCACTTGCATGATCAAGCCGTACGAGACGTTCTTGAACACACGGAAAATAAACAGGTCGCCGATCTGCTGGTCGGGCAGCCGGATCATCGACTTGCCCATGCCCAGGTACGGCTTCTTGCCGCCCTTGTCCTCGACGACCTTCCCGAAATGATAGAGCGGCATGACCGAGGCCACATCGAGTCCGTCAATCGAACCGCGATTGATGCTGACGATCTGGTTCTGCCCGGCATAGTTGACGCCGCTGTAGACCGACACCACGCGCGCCTTCACCGGCCGGGCCGGCGCATGCGGCGCGTAGCTGATCAGCGGCGTCGGCGGCATCGGCAGCAGCAGGTCGCCGATACCCATTTCCTGCGCCGAGCTGGTCACCGTGAACGTGTGCACGTCGACGCCCGGCTTGGCCGCCGCGGTCAGCTTGACGGCGCCGAGGAACACCGCTTCGTAGCCGATGACCTTGCCGGTTTCCGGATCTTTCAACGGCGCGGCGGGGCGGAACACCTGGAACACCGAGCCGCCCTTGAGCTCGCCGCGGGCGT
>JBDSTZ010000153.1:0-11292 GCA_039927975.1 Massilia sp.
TCGGCCGCCCCGCCGGCCGAGGCAGCGGCGCGCCGCGCCTGCGTCGGCGTGCTCAACGGCGTGAACGTGTCGCAAGAGTGCTTTTGATTCTCCACCGTGACTTTCTCCAGGATGAACCCGATGAACACAGTCCTCAGAACTCCGCGCCCGCTGCTCGCCTGCCTGGCGCTGGTCCTCGGCGGCGCCGCCCAGGCCGCGCCCGAGGCCCCCAAGGGCACGCCGATGGCGCTGCGCGGCGAGGTCGGGCCGCGCTGCAGCGGCGACGCCGCCAAGCCGAGCACGATGCAGCTTCGGCTCGGCAAATCGGCCATGCTGCGCCTGCCCGAGCCGCTGCTGCACCGCAGCGTCGGCAATCCGGGCGTGGTGCAGGCGATGCTGGTCTCGCCCGACACCCTGTACCTGGCCGGCATCGACGTGGGCAGCACCAATATGATCATCCAGGGTAAGAGCGGCGCCTGCAGCGTGGTCGACCTGGTGGTCAGCCTCGACACCGCCGCCTTCGAGGCGAGCCTGGCGGCCTTGATGCCCGACGAGCGCGGCATCCGGGTCAGCGCCGCCGCCGACGCGCTGGTGCTGTCGGGCAGCGTGTCCGACAGCGCCGCCCTGACCCAGGCCGGCGAACTGGCGCTGGCCTATGTGCGGCGCCCACTGCAAGCGCTCGGCGCGGTCGGCAAGACCGATCCGCAGGCAACCGGCGGCACCGCGCCGCAGTCCGCGCCCGGCACCAACGCCGCGCTGCGGGTGGTCAATCTGCTCAGCGTGAGCGCGCCCCAGCAAGTCATGCTGGAAGTGAAGATCGCCGAAGTGTCGAAGTCGCTGATCGACAAGCTCGAAGCCGGCACCACCCTGCGCGGCAGCTCGGGTAGCTGGTCGGCCACCCTGATGGCCAATTTCCTCACCGGCACCGCCGGCGCCGCGCTCAGCGCCGTCAAGTCGAACGGCAGCATGCTCGGCTTCCAAGCCCAGCAGCAGGATGGCCTGGTGCGCATCCTGGCCGAGCCGAACGTGATGGCGATCAGCGGCCAGGAGGGCACCTTCCTGGCCGGCGGCAAGATCTACATCCCGGTGGCGCAGGTAAACAACCGCGTCACGCTCGAGGAAAAGGAGTTCGGCGTCGGCTTGCGCTTCACCCCCACCGTGCTGGCCGGCGGGCGCATCAACCTGCGGGTGGCGCCGGAAGTGTCGGAACTGTCGCGCGAAGGCGTCGGCGTGAGCAACGCCGGCTACGCCGGCAGCGCCATCATCCCCTTGATCACCACCCGGCGCGCCAGCACCACCGTCCAGCTGTACGACGGCCAGAGCTTCGCCATCGGCGGCCTGATCAAGAACAACCTGGTCACCAGCGTGAAGGGCTTGCCCGGCCTGGCCCAGCTGCCGATCCTCGGCGCGCTGTTTCGCAGCACCGACTACCAGCAGGACCGCACCGAACTGGTGTTCGTGGTGACCCCGCGCCTGGTCAAGCCGCTGGCGCCGTCCTACACCCTGCCGACCGACGCCGCGCCGGCGCCGACGGCGGCCGAGGTGATGCTGTCGGGCCGGCTGGAAGGGCGCGCGTCGGCCGCCGAGTCGGCCCGCAGCGCCAGCGGTTTCGAACTCAAATAGGAGGCCCTGTGGCTACTACTCTCACGATCCGGTTTGTCTTCTGCGCGCTGCCGCTGTTGTTGTCGGCCTGCGCCTCCACCACCCCGCAATGGGACCGCCAGTTCGGCGCCTCGGTGCGCACCACGCTGGCCGCCCAGGTGGCCGACCCGGCCGCCGCCGCCAATCCCAACCCGGCGGCCGGCCTCGACGGCCGCGCCGCGCTCGCCGCCCAGCAGCGCTACGAGCACTCGTTCCAACAGCCGGCCTCGCCGCCGGCGGTGCTGGTCAACGTGAAGTGAGCGCGCCGCCGCCGGCCCTGCCGGCGGCGCCCCACGGTCGATCCGCGCCCAGAAGCGGGCGGCCGCGCGCGCATCAGTTCTGCATCAAGCCCAAGCCTGCAGTTGCATTCAAGGATCACCGATGAAAGCCCTATTGATTAGCCAAGACCAGCCCCTGCACGCCGAGATCGCGTCACAAGGGGCGGCGCGGGTGCCCCCGCTCAATGTGGGCGCCCTGCGGGCCAGCCTGCGCGAGGCGCTTGACCGCCTGCTGCCGGAGGCGCCGGCGCTGGTGATCATCGACGCCAACGGCGGCGACACGGCCGAGGCCGACCTGCTCGAGCGCCTGTGCAAGCACTACGCCGGCGCCAGCTTCATGCTGCTGACCGGCGACCAGCGCCAGGACCTGCTGATCCGCGCCATGCGCGCCGGCGTGCGCGAAGTGCTGCCGCTGCCGCTGGCGCACCAGGCCTTCCACGAGGCGCTCGACCGGATCGTCCACAGCGCCGGCAGCGCCGCCATGCGCGACGGCAAAGTGCTCGCCTTCATCGCTTGCAAGGGCGGCAGCGGCGCCACCTTCATCTCGACCAATTTCGGCTACGCGCTGTCGACCCTGGCCGACAAGAAGGTGCTGCTGATCGACCTGCACGGCCAGTTCGGCGACGCCACCCTGTATGTGTCGGACCAGAAGCCGGCCATGACGCTGTCGGACGTGTGCACCCAGATCGCCCGCATCGACGGCCCCTTCCTCGAATCGTGCCTGGTCCACGTGGCGCCCGGCTTCGGCGTGCTGGCGGCGGCCGACGACGCCAGCCACGCCGGCAATCTGAAACCGGAGCACATGGACACCATCTTGCGGGTCGCGCGCCAGCACTACGATTTCATCGTGCTCGACGTCGGCCGCCAGATCGACGCCATCTCGCTGCGCGCGCTCGACAACGCCGACGCGATCTACCCGATCCTGCAGCTGGCGCTGCCCGACATCCGCGACGGCCGCCGCCTGCTCGACATTTTCCGCTCGCTCGGCTATGCCGCCGAGCACACCCGCCTGATCGTCAACCGCTACGAGAAGGGCGGCCGGCTGCGCCTGCAGGACTTGCAATCGGCGCTCGGCACCGAGGTGCTGCACACCATCCCCAACGATTACTTGGCGGTGACCGATTCGGTCAACCAGGGCGTGCCAGTGCTGCAGCTGTCGCGCTCGAGCGCGGTGGCGCGCAGCCTGGCAGAACTGGTCGAATTGATCACCGCGCGCCGGGTCCCCGAGAACAAGGGCCTGTTCGACCGCATCTTCGGCCGCGGCGACGCCGAGCAGTGATGCCGGCGCCCGCCGCCCCGTCGCCGCGCCGCGCCGCACCCAGCCAGCCATCAGGAGAACTTGCATGACCTTACGCGAACGACTCGCCGGCACCGAGGACGCCCAGGCGCCGCAGCCGCCGGCCGCGCCCGAGGGTGCCAACCACGCCTACCAGGAACTCAAGCGCAGCATGCACCAGATGATCCTCGACCGGATCGATCTGGAACGTTTGAAGCGCCTGACCACCGAGCAGTTCAAGCACGAGCTGGCGCTGCTGATCGCCCGCATCATCGAGGAAGAGCGCATCGTCCTCAATCTCTCCGAGCGCCACAACCTGGTGCTCGACATCCAGCACGAGATGCTCGGCTTCGGTCCGCTCGAACCGCTGCTGGCCGATCCGAGCGTGTCCGACATCTTGGTCAACACCTACGCCAAAGTCTACGTCGAACGGCGCGGCAAGCTCGAACTGACCGACGTCACCTTCCACGACAACGCCCACCTGATGAAGATCATCGAGAAGATCGTCTCGCGGGTCGGGCGCCGGGTCGACGAGGCCAGCCCGATGGTCGACGCGCGCCTGCCGGACGGCTCGCGGGTCAACGCGATCATCCCGCCGCTGGCGGTCGACGGCCCGATCCTGTCGATCCGGCGCTTTTCGGTGCAGCCGCTGACGGTGCAGAATTTGCTCGACTACAAAAGCCTGACGCCGCCGATGGTGCAGGTGCTGCAGGCGCTCGGCCTGGCCAAGATCAACATCCTGATCTCGGGCGGCACCGGCAGCGGCAAGACCACCTTGCTCAACCTGCTGTCGGGCTTCATCCCGGCCAACGAGCGCATCGTTACCATCGAGGACGCGGCCGAACTGCAGATGCGCCAGCCGCACGTGGTGCGCCTGGAGACGCGCCCGCCGAACATCGAAGGCAAGGGCGAGGTGACCCAGCGCGCACTGGTGCGCAACGCGCTGCGCATGCGGCCCGACCGCATCATCCTCGGCGAGGTGCGCGGCGCCGAGGCGATGGACATGCTGCAGGCGATGAACACCGGCCACGAAGGCTCGCTGGCGACGATCCACTCGAACACCCCGCGCGACGCCCTGGCCCGGCTCGAGAACATGGTCGGCATGGCCGGCGCCAACCTGACCGCGCGCGCCACCCGCCAGCAAATCTGCTCGGCGGTGACGGTGGTGCTGCAGGTGACGCGCCTGACCGACGGCGCGCGCAAGCTGGTGAGCCTGCAGGAGATCACCGGCATGGAGGGCGAGATCATCGCGATGCAGGAGATCTTCCATTTCGAGCAGACCGGGGTCGCGCCGGACGGCAAGGTGCTCGGCCAATTTC
The DNA here is from genome assembly GCA_039927975.1 of Massilia sp. Lineage (GTDB taxonomy): Bacteria > Pseudomonadota > Gammaproteobacteria > Burkholderiales > Burkholderiaceae_D > JBDSTZ01. The sequence goes on from JBDSTZ010000153.1 coordinate 4,494, forward strand.
GCGCCACCGGCGTGCGGCCGCGCTTTGCCGACCGCCTGCGCCAGTTCGGCGCGGTCGTCTCCGAGACCGCTTACGATCCCGGCCACACTTACGAATAGCCGGCCGGCGCCAGCCACCGACGACATTTTTGAGGGGACACCATGGACGCGGTCTTTTACGGTTTTGCGGTGCTGCTGTTCGCCGCCATCATCCTGCTGGTCGAGGGCGCCTACCTGTGGTGGGCCGACACCCACGGCGGCGGCGCCCAGCGCGTGGCGCGGCGCCTGCGCGTGATGGCCGAGGGCCAGCGCGGTGGCGCCGAACGCATCTCGATTCTCAAGCAGCGCCGCTTCAGCCAGGCCGACGGCCTCGACCTGTTCCTGCACCGCCTGGCGCCGGCGCGCCGCATCGACGCGCTGCTGCAGCAGGCCGGGGTGCGCTGGTCGGTGGCGCAGTTCCTGGGGGCCAGCGGCGGCTTGATGGCGTGCGGCCTGGCGCTGATCCAGCCATGGCCGCTGCCGCCGCTGGCGCAGGTGCTCATCGTCGTGCTGTGCGGCGCGCTGCCCTATCTGTTCCTGCGGCGCGCGCGGCGCGAGCGGCTGCGCAAGATCGAGGCGCAGCTGGCCGAGGCGGCCGACTTCCTCGCCCGCGCGATGCGGGCCGGCCATTCGTTCACCAACGTGCTGCAGATGGTCGGCACCGAGATGCCCGAGCCGATCGCCGGCGAGTTCCGCATCGCGCACGAGGAGATCAATTACGGCGTGCCGATGCACGAGGCGCTGACCAACCTGGCCGCGCGCATCCCGCTGACCGACCTGCGCTACCTGGTCATCGCGGTGCTGATCCAGCGCGAGGCGGGCGGCAATCTGGCTGAAATCCTCGGCAATATCGCCCACATCATCCGTCAGCGCCTCAAGCTGGTCGCCCATGTGCGCGTGCTGTCGGCCGAAGGCCGCATGTCGGCCTGGGTACTCGGCCTGCTGCCGTTTGCCGTGATGCTGACGATGTCGCTGACCAGTCCAGGCTACATCAGCATCCTGTGGAACGACCCGATCGGCGTGCGCGTTCTGTGGTACGGCGCCGGCATGATCGTTTTTGGCGCGCTCTGGTTGCGCAAGCTGATTCACATTCGCATTTAAGGAGTTGCCATGACCGCAGCACAGCTGATATTCCTGCTGATCGTGTTTGCCATCGTGGTCGCCCTGGCCGCGCTCGCGATGATGTTCTTCGCCCCGCGCACGCTGCGCGAGCGGCTCGGTCATTTCATGGGCAGCGCCGAGGTCACCCAGCTCGAGAGCGGCGGCTGGGTCGAGCGGGTCGCCAAGGTGGCGCAGCCGTTCACCAAGCTGTCGCTGCCGGAAGAGGGCTGGGAAAAATCCGCCCTGCGCACCCTGTTCATGAACGCCGGCTGGCGCAATCCGGCGGCGCCGACCCTGTATTTCGCTTCCAAGACGCTGCTGGCGCTGGGCCTGCCGTCGCTGATCGCGCTGGCGATGGCGTTGTCGGAAAAGCAGCTGACCGGCCAGCGCCTGCTGCTGTTGCTGTTCGCCTGCGCGGCGCTGGGCTACTACCTGCCCAACATGGTGCTGGCGCGGATCGTCATGCTGCGCAAGCGCGAAATCTTCGAAACCATCCCCGACGCGCTCGACCTGCTGACCGTGTGCGTCGAAGCGGGTCTGAGCCTGGAGCGCGGCCTGATCAAGGTCGCCGCCGAGATCCATATCAAATCGCTGGTGCTGGCGCAGGAGCTGCAACTGGTGCTGATGGAAATGCGGGCCGGCTTCACCAAGGAAAAGGCGCTGCGCAATTTCGCCCTGCGCAGCGGCGTCGAGGACGTCGACACCCTGGTCGCCATGCTGATCCAGTCGGAGCGCTTCGGCACCAGCATGGGCCAGTCGCTGCGGGTCTATTCGGACAACCTGCGCACCAAGCGGCGCATGGTGGCCGAAGAAGCGGCCGCCAAGATCGCGCTCAAGCTGATGTTCCCGCTGATCTTCTGCATCTTCCCGACCGTGCTGATGGCCTTGATCGGACCGGCCATGATCCAGATTATCCGCACCCTGATGCCGGCCATGGCCGGCACGAACTGACGCGAAGGAGCACGCATGCGACCCACCCTCAACTACCTGTCCGCCGCCTGCGCCGCCAGCTTGCTGCTCGCCTGTGGCGCGATCGCGCCGCCAGCGGTCGCGCCGACGGTCGGCGCGCATGCCGACGAAGCGTTTCTGCGGGGCCGCGCGCAGCAGATGGCCGGCGACGCGCAACAGGCACGGGTCGCTTACGCCGCCGCCCTGGCCGCCGCGCCGGGCCACGCGCGCGCGCGCAACGGCCTGGCGACGCTGTTCGCCGAGCAAGGCAAGCTCGACGAGGCGATCGCCATGTGGCGCCAGTTGACCGAGCCGGCCGGCAGCGGCGCAGGCCCGGACAGTGCCTATTTATACAGCAACCTGGGCTACGCCTACCTGCTGCGCGGCGACATCGGCCTGGCGCTGCCGGCGCTCGAACGGGCGTGCCTGCTCGATCCGTTCAACCACCAGGCCTGGCGGCATCTGGGCAGCGCCCTCGAGCAACTCGGCCAGCCGGAGCGCGCCGCGCAGGTGCGGCGCCAGGCGCTCGCGCTCGAGACCCACGATCTGCGGCGCGACTACATGCTGACCGGGCAAGCCGGTCCGGCGGCGGTCGCCCAGGCAGTGCGCGACGCCGCGCCGGCGCAATGGCCCGAGCAGCAATTGCGCGAGACCGAAAGCGGTATCTTCGAATTGCGCCGCAGCGCCGCGCGCGCGCCGGCCGCGGCCGTCCCTGCCGTGCCAATGGACAGCGCGTCGGCGGCACGGCTGGAAATCCGCAACGGCAACGGGGTGACCGGCATGGCGCGCTCGCTGGCCCGCAGCCTTGGCGAACCCGGCATGCGGATAGTGCGGCTGACTAATCAGAAAGGCTTCCGGGTCGCGCGCACCCGCATCGAATACCAGGGTGATTTTCTGGCCGCCGCTACTAAACTGGCCGAACGCTTCGAGGGCGCCACCGTGCAGGAAGTGCACAACTGTCGCTCGTCGAACCTGCGCCTGGTGATCGGCCGCGACCTGATCGTCAGCGAACTGGCCGCGCGGCGCGCCGCCAAGGCCGCGCTGGCCGCCGCTGGTCCGGGACGCCAGGAAAGCGAAGCGGGCTGAGCATAAAACGGGGGTGGTTCGTTTGTCGAACATCAAATCCCCCGCGATGGCCCACGCGACAATGGAGCGGTCAATCCCTCCTTGGAGCCTAGCCATGAGATTCTTCCACTACATCAAGACCATTCTCGCCAGCATCCTGATCGTCTCGCTGGTCGCCTGCGCCCCCACCGCCAAGCGCGAAGGCACCGGCGAATACGTCGACGACACCCTGATCACCACCAAGGTCAAGGCGGCGCTGGCGGCGGACCCCGACGTCAAGGCCACCGAAGTGAAGGTCGAAACCTTCAAGGGAACGGTGCAACTGAGCGGATTTGTCAATTCGCGTGAAAGCGTGCAAAGGGCAGTCGACATTGCGCGGCGCGTCAACGGTGTGCACGACGTGAAAAATGACATGGTCGTCAAGTAGACCGGGGCGGAACCGGCTACGGCCTGTGCCGGCATCGAGCTTGGAATTGGTGCCGGTGCTTGAGCTCACCGGACTAAGCTGCGGCCCTGCGCGAGTACGCCGGCCAGCCAATATAGTATCCATCGCCAACATGACCTGCGCATGACAAGACGGCGTGCGGCGGAGCGGCTGAGTAGCCAATCGGTCCAGCGGCCGAACGGGCAAGCGGCCGAACGGGCAAGCGGTCGAGCAGCCAGCCGCCGAGCAGCCGAGCAGCCGAGCAGCCGAGCAGCCGAGCAGCCGAGCAGCCGAGCCGCCGAGCCGCCGAGCAGTCGCACTGCCGAACCGCGTGACCGCCGAACCGGCAAACTGCCGAGGGGGCTCAGCCGCTAACCGCGCAGGCCCGAGGGCAGCACTGCAAAATATGCCACGCCGGGCTGGACTTGGCGCCCGCATCGCCTATCCTGAACAAGTAGCAGATCAGTCCACTTTCGCAGTCTACGTCGCCGCCGTTTCCGCTGCCGTTTCCGCCGCATCGGCCGGCGTGCCTGTTCGCCCATGTGCTCCGACCCGCTAAACGTTGCCGAAAGCCACGCGTTTGATGCGGTGCCTATGCTATGCTTGTTGTTTCATAGCAATGCCGCAGTGCTGCAGGGAGACCAATGTCCGAACCGTTCGACATCGACCAGCAATGGGACGCCGTCATTGTCGGCACCGGCATGGGCGGCGCCACGCTCGGTTACGCTCTGGCGCGTGCCGGCAAACGCGTGCTGTTCCTTGAGAAGGGCCTGAACCACACCGGCAATCCCGACGCCTTGCTCGGCGACTACGCCGAAGCGCATTTCGGGCGCGACGAAGCGCCCATGCCCGCCCATCGCGACACCCTGGCCAAGGCCGGCCGCTACCAGGCGCCGCTCGACGATCGTTCCAAGCCACGCCTGAACACCTTCATCCCCTTTGTCGGCCAGGGCAGCGGTGGCTCGACCGCGCTGTATGGCATGGCGCTCGAGCGTTTTTTCCCCGCCGATTTCACCCCGCGCAGCGCCTTCGCCGATGTCGGCGAGAGCAGCTTGCCCGACGCCTGGCCGATCAGCTACGCCGAGCTCGCGCCGCATTACGCGGCGGCCGAAGCCCTGTTCCGGGTGCGCGGCAGCGCCGATCCCCTGCGCGGCGAGGATGCGCGCGGCCACTTCATGACGCCGCCGCCCCTGACGCCCGCCTCCGACGAACTATTCAAGTTTTTCGAGAACCAGCAGTTGCATCCCTACCGGCTGCCGATGGCCTGCGAGTTCGTCCCCGGCTGCGAGGGCTGCCAAGGTTATCTGTGCGCGAAGGAATGCAAGAACGACGCCAACCGCATCTGCCTGCAGCCGGCCATCCGCGATCACCGCGCCTGTCTGCTCGACGCTTGCGAGGTGCTGCGCGTCGAGGCCGACAGCGCCGCCGCGCGTAGCGTCGTGTATCGGCGGCACGGGGTCGAGCGCAGCGTGCGCGCCGACATTATTGTCCTGGCGGCGGGCGCGCTGGAAACGCCGCGCCTGCTGCTCGATTCTGCCAGCGCCGACTGGCCCGACGGCCTGGCCAACGCCTCCGGCCAGGTCGGCCGCAATCTGATGCGCCACCACATCGACCTGTACCTGATCGAGCCCAAGCTCAAGGGCGAGTTCGACAATCGCCAGAAGGAATTCGCCTTCAACGATTTTTACCAGGCCGATGGCCAGAAGCTCGGTTCGGTGCAATCCTTCGGCCGCCTGCCGCCGGCGCGGATGCTGGCCGCCTCCTTGGTCGACGACCTGCGCCAGGGTCCAATGCCCTGGTCCGCGTCATTGTTCTCGATGGTGAAGCCGGCGGTGAACCCGGTGCTGCGCCAGATGGTCGAACGGCGCATGGTGCTGGCTACCACCATCGAAGACTTTCCCTACGCCGATAACCAGGTCATGCCCAGCCACGGCGGCGACGGTCAGGCTCGGCTGAGCATGCAATACCGGGTGCGTCCGCGCGATCAGGCGCGCATCGACGCGATGCGCGCGCGCATGAAAGCGGTCCTGCGGCCCTACGCCTTCTTGCTCATCAAGCAGGCCGAGAACAATCAGCGCATTGCCCACGTCTGCGGCACGTGCCGCTTCGGCGATGATCCGCGCGACAGCGTGCTCGACAAACATAACCGGGCCCACGGCCTGGCCAATCTGTACGTGCTCGACAGTTCCTTTTTCCCGTCGAGCGGGGGCACCAATCCCAGCCTGACCATCGCCGCCAACGCGCTGCGGGTCGGCGCCCACCTTCTGCAGACCGTCTTATCAGGAGAAACGCATGAAACTGTCTGAAGCCAGGGGCGACTGGGCGCTGGTGACCGGCGCCTCCTGCGGCATCGGCGAAGAATTCGCGGTGCAACTGGCGCAGGCCGGCATGCACGTGGTGCTGGTGGCGCGCTCGGTCGACAAGCTCGAGGCGCTGGCGGTGCGACTGCGCGGCGAGTGCGGGGTGCAGGTGCGGGCGATCGGCGCGGACCTGGTCGAACCCGAAGCCGCCGCCAGGCTCAAGACGCAACTGGCGAAGGAGGGCATTCGCGTTCGCCTGCTGTGCAACAACGTCGGTCGCGGCCGCTGGGGCCGGATGGAAAACACCGAGCTTGCCTACTACCAGGAAATCCTGACCCTCAACACCTCGCTGGTGGTGGCGATGTGCCACACCTTCCTGCCCGACCTCGCCAGTTTTCCCAGCAGCGCGGTGATCAACCTGGCCTCGACCGCGGTCTACCAGCCGGTGCCTTACATGGGCGTGTACGCGGCCAGCAAGGCGTTCGTCCACAGTTTCAGCCAGGCCTTGCACGGGGAGTGGGCGGCGCGCGGCATCGTCGTCCAGTCGCTTCTGCCGGGGCCGACCGACACCGGCTTCGACGCCACCGCAGGCGCCTACCCGACCAAGCTGATCAAGCGGGGCCGGCCGTCGCAGGTGGTGACCGATTCGCTCGCCGCGCTGGCCGGCGGCGCCCCGGTGGTCGAGTCGGCGCCCGAAAGCACCCTGGTGCAGCGTTTGTTCGCCGCACTCGCGCCGCGCCGCATGGTCATTCGCGAAGTGGCGAAAATGTTCAAGCCGCCCCAATAGCGGTGTCAGCCCCTTCGGTCCGCCCGCGCGCAGGCGGCCGGCCAAAAAAAGCGCAGTCACCATTAAGTATGGGTGGGCTCGGCGCAATCGATGCTGGCATGCCTGGCATCGAACACTCCCCTGATCCGAGCGGCAAGCCACAGGCACAGTGACCGCC
>JBDSTZ010000154.1:0-4500 GCA_039927975.1 Massilia sp.
TCGTGGATGTACATCGCGATGATGGGCGGCGCCGGCCTGACCGAGGCGACCGAGGTGGCGATCCTGAACGCCAACTACATCGCGCGCCGGCTGGCGCCGCACTACCCGGTGCTGTACTCGGGCCACGACGGCCTGGTCGCGCACGAGTGCATCATCGACATGCGCCCGCTGACCGACGCCACCGGCATCAGCAACGAGGACGTCGCCAAGCGCCTGATGGACTTCGGCTTCCACGCGCCGACCATGAGCTTCCCGGTGCCTGGCACGCTGATGATCGAGCCGACCGAGAGCGAATCGAAGGGCGAAATCGACCGCTTCATCGACGCGATGATCGCGATCCACGACGAGATCGTCAAGGTGCAGACGGGCGAGTACGACCGCGCCGACAACCCGCTCAAGGGCGCGCCGCACACCGCGCAGGTGGTGATGGCCGACGTATGGGAGCGCAAGTACAGCCGCGAGACGGCGGCCTTTCCGGTCGCTTCGCTGCGCAAGCAGAAGTACTGGCCGCCGGTCGGCCGCGCCGACAATGTGTACGGCGACCGCAACCTGTTCTGCGGCTGCGCGCCGATCAGCGACTACGAGTAAGCACGCAAGCGGCTAGTCGCGCCGCGAGGCGAGCCGCAGGTGCCGGCCGGCGGCGCGCGCCGGCGCCGGCGGCATCTGCAGCAGCGCTTCGTCAAGCCTGAAACGGGCCACCGCGCGCGCCAGGCTGTCGGCCTGCTGCTGCAGGCTGGCGGCGGCCGCCGCCGCTTCGTCGACCCGCGCGCTGTTCTGCTGGGTCATATGGTCCATCTCGACGATCGCCTGGCTCACTTCACTGATGCCGCTGGCCTGCACCTCGCTGGCCTGGCTGATCTGGTTGATCAGATCGCCCACCTGGCGCACCGACACGGCGATGTCGACCATGCTGTCGCCGGCCGCCGTCACCGACAGGCTGCCGCCGTCGATCTCGGCCACCGACGCCGCCACCAATGCCTTGATCTGGCGCGCCGCCTCGCCGCTGCGCTGGGCCAGCGCGCGCACCTGGTCGGCGGCCTGGGCGAAGCTGCGGCCCGAGTCGCCCGCGCGGGCCGCCTCGAAAGCCGCGTTCAGGGCCAGCACATTGGTTTCGCTGGCGATCGCGTCGATCGCGGCGGCGATGTCGACCACCGCCTGCGAGCTGCCCTTGATGGTGGCCAGCGTGGTCACCAGCTGCTCGACCATGTCGCCGCCCTTGAGCGCGACCGACGAGGCGCTGGCGGCGAGCCGGTTGGCCACCAGCGCGCGGCTGGCGGTCTTGCTGACGGTGGCGCTGAGCGCTTCGACCGAACTGGCGGTGTGGCCGAGCGAGGTGGCCTGCTCGCCGGCGCGGCAGGACAGCTCGGCGCTGCCGGCGGCGATCTCGCGCGAGACCGAGTCGATCGAGCGGGCCGAGGCGAAAATCGATTGCAGCGTCGTGTTCAGGTGGCGGATGCTGGCGTCGAGCGCGCGCGAGGTATCCGATATCTCATCGCTGCCGTAGACCTTTTCCTTGACCATCAGGTTGCCGCTGGCCAGATCGAGCGCGCTCTGGCCAATCTCGCCGACTTCACGCAGCAGCGCGCGGCGCACCATGAAAGTGATCAGCAGCGACAGCGCGATCGACAGCACGATCACCAGCGGCATGACGGCGCCGATGGCGTGGAAATTGGTGCGCGCGCTGTTCGAGGCCTGTTCGCTGCGCGCCTGTTCGCGGCGCGCCAGTTCGGACAGGTGGCCGGCCACCGCGCCGAACGCGAGCTGCGCCTTCGACATGGCGGTGGCGCCGAGCGACTGGTCCACGCGCGCGAGCTCGATGACATCCTCGACCGCCTTGACGTAGCTGGCGTGGGCGGCCTCGGCCTGCTCGACCAGGCGCTGCTCGGCGCTGCCCGCGGGCGTGAGTTGATTGAGCACGTCGAAGCGCCGCTCGATGGCGCGGTGGCGTGCGCGCAGGCCGGCCACCAGCGGCTCGATGCGCGCGGCCGAGAAGCTGGCCGCCTGCCACGCCAGCAGCTGGTAGACCTCGGTGTGCGCGAGCTGCGATTCGGCCACCAGCTCGGTGGCGGCGCGCAGTTGCGGCGCGCGCTGGCGCACGAGGGTCTCGAGCGATTCGTTCTGGCGCTGCAGGGCGAACCAGGCGATGCCGGCGAGCGCGATCAGCAGCAGCAGCACGGCGGCCGGCGCCAGCAGCAGCTTGGGTCCGATGCGCAGTTTGCCGAGCATGGCTAGCGCTTGCAGACGCCGGCAGTGGCGACGATGGCGGCGGCGGCCGGCCACAGCGCGCACGGCCCCGGCTGCGCGGCCAGGACGACGTCCAGGACCAGGTTGGAAAAGGCGCCGGCGGCGAACGGTTTCACGACAGTCTCCCTTGCGCGCAAACAGACGGGGAAATCGGGGCGGGCCGGGTATGATGACGGGCCGGCACCGGGCCTTGAAGGGGAAACAAGGAGAAATATTTCCCTAACGCATAGAATGCTATCCTGCACGAAGATGTCGGGTTTGCGCTGGATCAAACCACCGCCCCGGCGCCGCCGCCTTCCAAACTTGTCACGAGGTATGAATATGCGTCCTGCTGTCACCGCCGCACTACTGTCAGGCCTGGTGTTTCCCGGCGCCGGCCAGGTGTATCTCAGGCGGCCATGGCGGGCCTGCCTGTTCGCGCTGCCGACCTTGTGGGCGGCGGTGTATTTCGTGGGACAAGTGTGGACGCGCGTGTCGGCCATGCGCGATCAAGTGCTGTCGGGCAGCGTGCCGCTCGATCCTGCCGTGATCGGCGCCCGCCTCGAGCACGACGGTTCCAACACCGCGTTGCTGAGCGTGGCGACCTGGGTAATGCTGCTGTGCTGGCTGGTGTCGATCGCCGACGCCTGGTGGCTGGGCCGGCAAGGGCGCCCGGAAGTCAAGCGAAAAAGTTAATTGAACAACATTTTCGTTGCTATTTTTCCATTAGCACCCGGTGGCGCCTTTTTCAGTGGACAATTCGTGTTTACGATGACAAAATATTGACAGTAATCAATTTGTCTTTATTTTTAAACATCGAGCCGCACCGTTTATGGCCTCTCCCGTACTACCCGCGCGGCATCCACAGGCGCGCGCCCTGGCTTTGCTGCTGTCGCTGTGCTGGTCGGGCCAGGCGCTGGCGCAGGCGAACCCCGATCTGACCACGATTCCGCTCGAACAACTGCTGACGATGGAAGTCTACAGCGCCTCGCGCTACGTCCAGCAAGCCAGCGCGGCGCCCTCCTCGGTGACGGTGATCAGCGCGGCCGAGATTCGCCAGTTCGGCTGGCGCACGCTGGCCGACGTCGCCCGCAGCGTGCGCGGACTGTATGTCAATTACGACCGCAATTACAGCTACCTGGGTGAACGCGGCTTCCTGCGCCCGGGCGACTACAACACCCGCTTCCTGCTGCAGATCGACGGCAACCGGATCAATGACCCGGTCTACGACCAGGCCCCGCTGGGCGGCGAATTCCCGCTCGACCTGGCGCTGGTCGAACGGATCGAGTTCGTCCCAGGTCCCGGCTCCTCGGTGTACGGCTCGAACGCCTTTTTCGGCGTGATCAACGTGATCACCAAGGCTGCGCCGGCGGCGCCGCGCAGCGAGGTCGCGCTCGATGTCGGCCAATGGGGCGAGCGCAAGCTCAGCGCCAGCACCAGCTGGCGCGCCCAACAGGGCGCCGCCTTCACCGTGTCGGCCAGCCGCTACAGCAACCGCGGGCAGGACCTGTACTACCGCGAATTCGACACGCCGGCCCAGCACCACGGCGTGGCCGAGGGGCTCGACTACGAACGCGGCACGCGCCTGTTCGGCCGCGTCGCGCTCGGCGCGCTGTCGCTCTCGCTGATCCACGCCGCGCGCACCAAGGGCGTGCCGACCGCTTCCTTCCACCAGCCGTTCAACGATCCGCGCGAGCGCACCACCGACCAGCAAAGCTATGTCAGCGCGCAGTACCGCGCCACGCTGAACGGCGGCGCGCAGCTTGAGGCGCGCCTGTTCTGGGGCAGCTATGATTCCTTCGGCGACTACGTCAACCCGGATTTCAGCCTGAACCAGGATGGCAGCAACGGCCGCTGGTGGGGCGCCGGCGTGCAGCTGACCAGCCGCCGCTTCGCAGGCCACACCCTCGTTGGCGGGCTCGAACTGCAGCGCGACTATCGCCTGCACCAGTACAACTTCGACGTCGCGCCCTACCGCAGCTACCTCGACGACAGCGGCCAGGCGCTGCGCGCCGGCCTGTTTCTGCAGGACGAAATGGCGCTGGGCGAACACCTGCTGCTCGACCTCGGGCTGCGGGCCGATCACAGCAGCGGCCTGGCGACGGTGGCCAGCCCGCGCGCGGCGCTGATCGGCCAGCTGGGGGCGGCGACCACCTTCAAGGCGATCTACGGCAAGGCTTTCCGCGCGCCGAACAGCTACGAAAAATACTACAGCTATCCGGGGGCCGGCGGCCAGCTGGCCAATCCGGATTTGGCGAAAGAGGAAATCGTCACCAC
>JBDSTZ010000155.1:0-3888 GCA_039927975.1 Massilia sp.
CTTCGCGGGAACGTTGCTGCCGGTATCGAATCGAACGACCGTGAAGGTCGGCTTTTAAGGAACTACCGCTCGCCGACGCGCCATCACATGTTCGGATAATTCGGTCCGCCGCCGCCTTCCGGCGTCACCCACACGATATTCTGAGTCGGGTCCTTGATGTCGCAGGTCTTGCAGTGCACGCAGTTCTGCGCATTGATCTGCAGGCGATCGGCGCCCTGGTCGGTCTTGACGAACTCATACACCCCGGCCGGGCAATAGCGCGCTTCCGGCCCGGCGTAGGTCACCAGGTTCAGGTTCACCGGCACGCCCGGGTCTTTCAGCGTCAGGTGGATCGGCTGGTCTTCCGCGTGATTGGTGTTGGAGATGAACACCGACGACAGGCGGTCGAAGGTCAGCTTGCCATCCGGTTTCGGATAGACGATCGGCTGGTAGTTGACGGCCGGCTTGAGGCAGGCGTGATCGGGCGTGCTGTGACGCAGCGTCCATGGCGCTTTGCCGCGCAAGATCATCTGGTCGATCGCGGTCATCACCGAGCCCAGGTACAAACCTTTCGACAGCCAAGGCTTGACGTTGCGCGCCACGTGCAATTCCTCGTGCAGCCAGGATTGCTCGAAGGCGGCCGGGAAGGCGGCCAGCTCGTCATGCTGGCGCTGCTCGCTCAGCGCGCCGAACGCCGCTTCGGCCGCCAGCATGCCGGTCTTGATCGCCGCGTGGCTGCCCTTGATGCGGCTCATGTTGAGGAAGCCGGCGTCGCAGCCGATCAGCGCGCCACCCGGGAACACCAGCTTGGGCAGCGATTGCAGGCCGCCGGCCGTGATCGCCCGCGCGCCGTAGGAAATCCGCTTGCCGCCTTCGAGGAAAGTGCGGATCGCCGGGTGCGTCTTGTAGCGCTGGAATTCCTCGTACGGCGACAGATAGGGATTCTCGTAATTGAGACCGACCACGTAACCGATCGCGACCTGGTTGTTTTCCAGGTGGTACAGGAAGGAGCCGCCGTAGGTGTCGCTCTTGAGCGGCCAGCCGGTGGTGTGGATGACCAGGCCCTTTTGGTGCTTGGCCGGATCGATCTCCCACAATTCCTTGATGCCGATGCCGTAGGATTGCGGGTCCTTGCCCTTGTTGAGGTCGTACTTGGCGATCAGCTGCTTGCCAAGGTGGCCGCGCGAACCTTCGGCGAACAGGGTGTACTTGCCGTGCAATTCCATGCCGAGCTGGAAGGCGTCGGTCGGCTTGCCTTCGCGGTTGACGCCCATATTGCCGGTAGCGACGCCCTTGACCGCGCCAGTCTCGCTATAGATGATTTCAGCGGCGGGAAAGCCGGGAAACACTTCGACGCCGAGCGCTTCGGCCTGCTGGCCCAGCCAGCGCACCACGTTGCCCAGCGAGATGACGTAATTGCCGTGGTTTTCAAAGCAGGCGGGCACCGCGAAGGAAGGCGTCTTGTAAGCTTTCGTTTCGGTCAGGAACAGGATGCGGTCTTCGGTGACGGGCGCGTTGAGCGGGGCGCCGAGCTCCTTCCAGTTGGGGATCAGTTCGGTCAGCGCGCGCGGGTCCATCACCGCGCCCGACAGGATGTGGGCGCCGAGTTCGCCGCCTTTTTCCAGCACCACCACCGATACTTCCTGGTTGTTGTCCGCCGCCAGCTGCTTGAGCCGGATCGCCGCCGACAGGCCGGCATGGCCGCCGCCGACGATCACGACGTCGTATTCCATGGCCTCGCGCGGGCCGTATTGTTCGAGCAGACTGCTGGTCTCTGTCATGGTGTACTCATAGAAAAAATTTAAGCACGAGTGTGCGGCTTTTTACCAAGGATTGCAACTTTGACGCCATTTTACGGGCAATATCAGGTGCGGGAGTCTAATCCTAATATTTTGTGTAATCATTATGCTTTCGCCAGCACATCACCAGGAGCCGAACGTGGGCATTGAAGTAAATTTTGAAGGAAAAATCGCGATGATCACCGGCGCCTCGAGTGGTCTTGGTGCGCGCTTCGCGAAGGCGCTGGCCGGCGCCGGTGCTCAAGTCGTGCTGGCCTCGCGCCGCACCGACCGGCTCAAGGAATTGCGCGCGGAAATCGAGGCCGACGGCGGCGCCGCCCACGTGGTCGCGCTCGATGTGACCGACCTGGCCAGCATCAAGTCGGCGATCGCCCACGCCGAGACGGAAGCCGGTCCGATCGATATCCTGGTCAACAATTCGGGCGTCTCGACGACCCAGCGCCTGATCGATGTGACGCCCGAGGATTACAGCTACGTGATGGACACCAATTTGCGCGGCGCCTTTTTCGTCGCCCAGCAAACCGCCAAGCGCATGATCGCGCGCGCCAAGGGCGATCCGAAGAAGCAGCACCGGATCATCAATATCGCCTCGGTGGCCGGCTTGCGGGTGCTGCCGCAGATCGGCGTCTATTGCATGAGCAAGGCCGGCGTGGTGCAGATGACCAAGGCGATGGCGGTCGAGTGGGGCAAGTACGGCATCAATGTGAACGCGATTTGTCCGGGTTATATCTCGACCGAGATTAACGAGGAATACTTCTCCACCGAGCAGGGCCAGAAACTGATCGAGCTGCTGCCGCGCAAGCGGGTAGGCAAGCCGGAAGATCTCGACGGCCTGCTGCTGTTGCTGGCCGCCGAGGAGACCCATTTCATCAATGGCGCGATCATCTCGGCCGATGACGGGATGACGGCGCAGTAAGGACGCAGCACCGGCGTCGTCCGGAGCGCGTCGTACTCGCGCAGATGGAAAACCATCGCCCGCGCAGGCGGGTGTTCCAGATGGAAAACCGTCGCACCCGCGCAGGCGGGTGTCCATGGCATCTCAGCTCATCGATGCCATAGGCACCCGTCTTCGCTGGTGAGACGGTTTTTGAGGCAACGATTCATCGCCCTGTACTACCGGGTCACGCCCATCAGCTTGTGCACCAGCTCGGACGAGGTCGACGCCGAAAACTTGCGCATCAGTTTGGCGCGGTGCATTTCCACCGTGCGCGGGCTGAGGTCGGTCTGGCGCGCGATGATCTTGCTGGTCTTGCCCTCAACCAGCAGCGCGGCGATCTCGCGCTCGCGCGGCGTCAGTTCGGCCGTCACCGGGCGCTTCTCGCTCACATCCTCGAAGGTCCACACGCCGGCGCCCAGCGGCAAGCTCGAGTCGAGCGCGCGGCCGCTCACATGGCACCAGAACAGCTCGCCGTCGGCGCGCCGCATGATGCGCTCGTCCGAGTAGCGCCCGCGCGCGTTCATGATCGGGATGATGCGGTCGCCGGTGCGCAGGAATTCATCGATGGTCGGATACAGCACCTGGAAGGACTGGCCTTCGAGCTCGCTGCAGGCGTAGCCGAACATCGACGCGAGCGCGTCGTTGCAGGACTGGATGACACGGTCGACCGAGATGCACATCCCCACCGGCGCATGGCGGAAAATGGTCTCGTAATCGAAAGCGGTGACAGGATTCATCTGATGCACAATGCATGGTCTCCAGAGCGGGCTGCGCAGGTAGTTCTACGGTATTGTACTTTTCGTTCTCGTATTTTATGCTGACACGCTCAATCGTGGATTGGTCAATCCATTGGCGGCCATTTCAGCCTCGTAAAAGCGCTTCATCGGCGTACAACAAGGGCTCAACTATAACGGCTCAACTATCAAAGGGACGGGTATGAATAAAGTTTATCCTGACGCGGACGCGGCCTTGTCCGGCCTGGTCAAGGACGGCCAGACCATCGCGGTCGGCGGCTTTGGCTTGTGCGGCATTCCGGAAGCCCTGATTCTGGCCCTGCGCAATTCCGGCGTGAAGGGCCTCACCGCCATCTCGAACAACGCCGGCGTCGACGGCTTCGGCCTCGGCCTGCTGCTCGAAACGCGTCAGATCAAGCGGATGATCTCGAGCTACGTC
>JBDSTZ010000156.1:0-5492 GCA_039927975.1 Massilia sp.
CAGGTGGGCGACGCCGACGACGGCATCGTGTTCCGCCTCGACGCCGTCAACGAGGCGCGCGCCGACCAGCTGCTCGCGCTCGGCGACGAACTGTTCCACCAGAGCCCGGGCAGCGACGTCGCCAGCCCGGGCGCGCGCTGGCTGTTGCACGCGCTGCCCGGCGCCCGGCCCGCCGTGCGCGAGGCCGACCCGGACAACGGCTGGTCGTTCCCCGACGGCGGCTACCTGGTGTTCGGCTGCGCCTTCGGCCAGCCGCACGAAATAAAGGGCCTGCTCGATTGCGGTCCGCTCGGCTACCTCGGCATCGCCGCCCACGGCCACGCCGACGCGCTCGCGCTGACCCTGTCGGTGGCCGGCGAACCCTGCCTGGTCGACGCCGGCACCTATTCGTATTGGCAGGAACCGAAGTGGCGCGACTACTTTCGCGGCACCTCGGCCCACAACACCTTGCGCGTCGACGGCCTCGACCAGTCGGTCAGCGGCGGGCGCTTCATGTGGCTGCGCCAGGCCCGCACGACGATCGAACGGATGCCGCAGTCGCCCGGCGACTTCGATTTTCGCGGCTCGCACGACGGCTACCGGCGCCTGGCCGACCCGGCCCGCCATGTGCGCAGCGTGCGTTTCGACGCCGCCAGCAAGACGCTCGTGGTGCGCGACGAACTGGCCGCGCGCAAGCCGCATCTGCTCGAACAATTCTGGCATTTCGCGCCCGACATGGCGCTCTCGCTGACCAGTTCCGGCCTGCAGGTGCGCGGCCGCGCCTTCGTCATGCTGCTTCAGATCAGTGGGGCCGACCTGTCGCTGGAACTTGTACGGGCCAGCGAGAATCCACCCTTGGGCTGGATCTCGCGCACCTACGAAAGCAAACAGCCGGCTGAAGTTCTCAAAATTACAACAAAGTCGAGTGCCGTCGCAGTGGAGTGCCGGATTACAATATCGTTTTCCCATTGAACTGATTCCTGAAGGTTTTACTTATGCTTATCTATCTGGTCGCGGGCGCCCGGCCCAACTTCATGAAGATCGCCCCCATCGTGCGCGCGCTCCAGGCGCAGCAAGCGCTGTCCTTCAAGATCATTCACACCGGCCAGCACTACGACCGCGAGATGAACGACGTGTTCTTCGAGGAACTCGGCATTCCCCAGCCCGACCTGTTCATGGCCGCCGGCGGCGGCAGTCACGCCCAGCAGACCGCCAAGATCATGATCGGCTTCGAGGACCTGTGCGTGGCCGAGCGTCCCGCCGCCGTGCTGGTGGTCGGCGACGTCAACTCCACGCTGGCCTGCTCGATCGTCGCCAAGAAGCTCAATATTCCGGTGGCCCACGTCGAAGCCGGCCTGCGCAGCGGCGACATGACCATGCCGGAGGAAATTAACCGCCTCGTCACCGACAGCATTTCGGACTGGTTCTTCGTCACCGAGCCAGCCGCCGTCGGCCACCTCAAACGCGAAGGCAAGCCCGACTCGGCCATCCACTATGTTGGACACGTGATGGTCGATAACGTGCTGTACCAGGCTGAAAAATTAAGCCGCGCCGACACCTCCGGTTTCGAAACGGCCGCCTTCAAGGCCTCCGCCACCGAGAACGGCGGGCGCTACGGCGTGATCACGCTGCACCGGCCGAGCAATGTCGACGACCCCGTCAATTTCGCCCGCATCGCCGGCGCCCTCAAGGAAATCGCCGCCGAGCTGCCGCTGATCTTCCCGGTGCACCCGCGCACCCGCGCCAACATTGAAAAATTCGGCATCGACCTTGGCCCGAACATCACCCTGGCCGGCCCGCAAGCCTACATGGCCTTCCTCAACCTGTGGAAGGACGCCGCGGTGGCGCTCACCGACAGCGGCGGCCTGCAGGAGGAAACCACCGCGCTCGGCGTCCCTTGCATCACGATTCGCGAAAACACCGAACGTCCGGTGACGGTCGATGAAGGGTCGAACGTACTGGTCGGCACCGACCCGGCGAAGATCGTCGCCGAGGCGCGCAAGGTGCTGCGCGGCGAAGGCAAGCAGGGCAAGCGTCCGCACCTGTGGGACGGCAAGGCGGCCGAGCGCATCGTCGCCATCCTGGCGCGGGAACTGGGGTGACAGCGCGCATCACCCTGATGGGCTGCCACATCGACAATCTGTCGATGGAGGAGACGCTCGCCAGGGTGGGCGACTTCATTGCCTCCGGCTTGCCGCACCAGCACGTGGTGGTCAATGTCGACAAACTGGTCAAGGCCAGCCGCGACCCCGAACTGCGCCGCATCATCAACGAGTGCGCCCTCATCAATGTGGACGGCATGCCGGTGGTGTGGGCCGCGCGCCTGCTCGGCAAGCCGCTCAAGGAAAGGGTGGCCGGGGTCGACCTGTTCGAGGCGCTGATGCGGCGCGCCGGCGAGGCGGGCTGGCGGGTGTTCCTGCTCGGCGCCCGCGAGGAAGTCGTCAGCGCGGTGCGCGACAGCTACCAGCGCAAGTATCCGCAGCTGGTGGTGGCCGGTTACCGCAATGGCTACTGGAACGGCGACGAGGAGGAGGCCGCCGTCGTCGAACAGATCCGCGCCAGCCGCGCCGACCTGCTGTTCGTGGCGATCAGCTCGCCGAAGAAGGAACATTTCCTCGGGCGCTACCAGGCGCACATGAAGATACCGTTCGCGATGGGCGTGGGCGGCACCTTCGATGTCGCCATCGGCCGCGTCAAGCGGGCGCCGGTGTGGATGCAGAAGGCCGGCCTCGAATGGTTTTACCGCTTTCTGCAGGAACCGCGGCGCATGTTCCGCCGCTACTTCATCGAAGACATGGCCTTCATCTGGCTGTTCATCAAAGAAGCGGCGCGCCGCTAGCGCACAATTGACGTTTTGCCGGCCACGCGGCGCAGCGGCTGAGCCGGCTTGCGCGCGGTGCGGCGACCTATTTTAAGTGAGAGTACACAATGAAGATTCTGGTTACTGGCGGCATGGGCTACATCGGCTCGCACACTTGCGTTGAACTGCTCGCCGCAGGCCACGACGCCGTCATGCTCGACAATCTGTCCAACAGCGACCGCGGCGTGCAACGCCGGGTCGAACAGATCAGCGGGCGCACGGTGCAATTCGTCGAGGCCGACATCCGCGACCGCGCCGCCGTCGAAGCGGCCTTCGACGGCCAGGCCATCGATGCGGTGATTCATTTCGCCGGCCTGAAAGCGGTCGGCGAATCGGTCGAGCAGCCGCTGCGCTACTATGACAACAACGTTACCGGCAGCATCGTGCTGTTCGAAACCATGGCCAGGTTCGGCGTGCAGACGCTGGTCTTCAGTTCCTCGGCCACCGTGTATGGCGACCCGGCCTCGGTGCCGATCACCGAGCAGTTTCCGCTGTCGGCCACCAACGCCTACGGCCGCAGCAAGCTGATGATCGAGGAAATGCTGCGCGATCTGGCGCGCGCCGAGCCGCAATGGCGCATCGCGCTGCTGCGCTACTTCAATCCGGTCGGCGCCCATGAAAGCGGGTTGATCGGTGAAACCCCGAACGGCATCCCCAACAACCTGGTGCCCTACATCGCCCAGGTCGCCAGCGGCGTGCGCGAAAAACTGTCGGTCTACGGCGGCGACTACCCGACCCCGGACGGCACCGGCATGCGCGATTACATCCACGTGGTCGACCTGGCGATCGGCCATGTCAAGACGCTGGCCAAGCTGGCGACAGAAAAAGGTGTCTATACGTACAATCTTGGTACCGGGCGCGGCAACAGCGTGCTGGAGATGGTGCGCGCCTTTGAACAGGCTTGCGGCAAACCCATTCCCTATCAGATTGTGGCGCGGCGTCCGGGCGATATCGCGCAGTGCTATGCCGATCCGAGCCTTGCTCGCGACGAACTCGGCTGGACCGCGCAACGCGATGTCGCGCAAATGTGCGCCGATTCCTGGCGCTATCAGACGACGCCGAAGTAGTTAAAGGACATCCAAAATGAAAGCAATGATTCTCGCCGCCGGCAAGGGTACGCGTGTGCGGCCCCTGACGTACGACCTGCCCAAGCCCATGATTCCCTTGCTGGGCAAGCCGGTGATGGCCTACCTGGTCGAGCACCTGGCCAAGTACGGCGTCACCGAGATCATGGTCAACGTCAGCTACCTGCACGAGAAGATCGAAGAGTATTTCGGCGAAGGCCACCAGTTCGGCGTGCAGATCGGCTACTCCTTCGAGGGTTACACCAAGGACGACGGCGAGGTCGTGCCCGAGCCGATCGGCTCGGCCGGCGGGATGAAAAAAATCCAGGAATTCGGCGGCTTTTTCGACGACACCACCATCGTGCTGTGCGGCGACGCGCTGATCGACCTCGACCTCAAGTCGGCCCTGTTCGAGCACCGCCGCAAGGGCGCGCTGGCGTCCGTCATCACCCGCGAAGTCCCGTGGGACAAGCTCTCCAGTTACGGCGTGGTGGTCAGCGACGCCGACGGGCGCATCACCCAGTTCCAGGAAAAACCGAGCGAGCAGGAAGCGCTGTCAAATTTCATCAGCACCGGTATTTACATTTTCGAGCCCGAAGTGCTCGAGCTGATTCCTTCCGGCGTGCCCTTCGATATCGGCTCACAACTGTTTCCCCTGCTGGCCGAGCGCGGCCTGCCGTTCTACGCCCAGCGCCGGCCGTTCAACTGGCTCGACATCGGCAGCGTGTCCGACTACTGGGAAGTGCTGCAGAACGTGCTGATGGGCGAAGTCAACAACATGGAGGTGCCCGGCATCCAGATCGAGGACGGCGTCTGGGTTGGCCTCAACACCAGCATCGACTGGAACGGCACCCGCATCGACGGCCCGGTCTACATCGGGTCCGGCGTCAAGATCGAGTCGGGCGTGCACATCGTCGGCCCCAGCTGGATCGGCCACGGCAGCCACATCTGCGAGGGCGCCGAAGTGGTACGCAGCGTCTTGTTCGAATACACCCGGGTATTGCATGATGTAACATTGCATGAAATGATCGTGTTTAAAGATTATAGTGTCGACCGCGCCGGCGACATGAAGCACATCTCGGACTACGCCTCCGAGGAGTGGCTCAACGCGCGCGACCGCCGCCGCAGCAGCCGCCGCGAAGCGGTCACGAATAACTACAAGCATCCTCCAAACTAGAAAGTCGATTCATGAAAATTTATCCAGTCATCCTGTCCGGCGGGTCCGGTACCCGCCTGTGGCCCTCATCGCGCGCGGTGCTGCCCAAGCAATTGCTGCCGCTGGTGACCGACAAGACCATGCTGCAGGAGACTGCGTTGCGGGTGGCCGGCTGGCCCGACCTGATGGCGCCGGTGGTGGTGTGCGGCGACGAGCACCGCTTCCTGGTGGCCGAACAGCTGCGCGAAATCGGCGTCAAGCCGCTCGGCATCCTGCTCGAACCGCAAGGCCGCAACACCGCGCCGGCGGTGGCGGCGGCGGCCCATTTCCTGACCGCGATCGATCCCGACGCGGTCATGCTGGTGCTGCCGGCCGACCATGTGATCCTCGACGTCAAGGCCTTCGCCGACGCGGTCCAGCGCGCGCTGCTGAT
>JBDSTZ010000157.1:0-2361 GCA_039927975.1 Massilia sp.
CCCCCAACACCCTTGCCCGGAGCCGGGCGGCCCCCAACACCCTTGCCCGGAGCCGGGCGGCCCCCACACCCTTGCCCGGCGCCGGGCGGCCCCAACACCCTTGCCCGGAGCCGGGCGGCCTTAACACCCTTGCCCATGGGCCGGGCGGGCTGAACATCTCTGGACAGTTGCGATATCATGTGCGCACTCAACCAGGAGACTTCATGTTCGCTCTGTCCATCCGCCGCGCCCTCTTGTTATGCCTGCTCCCGCTATCGGTGGGAGCGGCCCACGCCCAGACCACACCGCCCGTGAAAAAAGTCCTGTTCTTCACCAAGTCCTCCAGCTTCGAGCACAGCGTCATCAAGGAAGTCGACGGCCAGCCCAGTTTCGCCGGCCGCGTCCTGCTCGAGCTCGGCCCCAAATACGGCATCGAATTCACCCTCTCCAAGGACGGCAGCAAGTTCACCCCGGCCTACCTGGCGCAATTCGACGCCTACTTCTTCTACACCACCGGCGACCTGCTGGCGCCCGGCACCGACGGCCAGCCGCCGATGACGGCCGAGGGCAAGGCCGCGCTGCTGGCGGCGGTCGCCGGCGGCAAGGGTTTCATCGGCGCCCATTCGGCCACCGACACCTTCCACGCCGGCGAAACGGTCGGCGCCCCCGCCACCGGCGCGCGCAAGTCGCGCTTTCGCAACCTGGGGCCGCTGGCTGATCCCTTTACCCGCATGCTGGGCGCCGAATTCATCATGCACGGCGACCAGCAAAGCGCGCGCATGGTCGTCGCCGACAAGAAGTTTCCCGGCTTGACCCGGCTTGGCGACAGTTTCGACCTGCACGAAGAGTGGTATTCGATGACCGACTTTTCGCCCGATCTGCATGTGCTGCTGGTGCAGGACACCGCCTTCATGGGCGACCCGAAGCGCAGCGGCGGCAACAGCAGCTACGTGCGCCCGCCTTACCCGTCGACCTGGGCGCGGCGCCACGGCAAGGGCAGGGTGTTCTACACGGCGATGGGCCACCGCGAGGATGTCTGGACCAATCCCATGTTCCAGCAACTGCTGTTTGGCGGCATCTCCTGGGCGGTCGGCAACCTCGATGTCGATGTCACGCCGAACATGGCCAGCGTGACCCCGCGCGCCGCCGAGCTGCCGGCGCCGATGCCGGACAAATAAGTCCTCGACTGCGCACGAGGCCGATAGCGGCGCCGGTCCTGTATTGGCCTCGCATCGGCCTCGCATCGGCCTCGCATCGGACTCGCATCGGCCTCGCATCGGCCTCGCATCGGCCTCGCTGCGCCACTGTCAATGCGCGTTCGCTTGAACGCGCTTGCAGAGCACGCCAATTCGGAGTGTGATACTGTTTTTCCCGATAAGCAGCATGCCTGAACGCATGCCGCAGCATTAATTTCGGAAAATCGCTTTGTCCACTATCTCACACAGCAATCAGGGAATTCAGCCAGTCGCCCACGACAGCTTTCTCGACGGCAGCAGTGAAATGGCCGCGCTGATCCGCTCGCGCGACTGGTCGGCCACGCCGCTCGGACCGGTGGCCACCTGGCCGCAAAGCTTGCGCACCACCGTCAGCCTGTGCCTGGCGTCGAATTTCCCCATCAATATCGTGTGGGGGCCGCAGTTCACCCAGATCTACAACGACGGCTACCGCACCCTCTGCGGCGACAAGCACCCCGACGCGCTCGGCATGGATTACCGCGAATGCTGGGCCTCGGCCTGGCCGGCGATCGGCCAGCCCTTCGTCCAGGCGCTGGCCGGCAACACCTCCTTCCTTGAAAACCAGCGGATGTTCCTGTTCCGTAACGGCTACCTGGAAGAGACCTTTTTCACCTTTTCGCTCAGTCCGATTCGCGATGAAAGCGGCGGTATCGGCGGCCTGTTCCACCCGGTCACCGAGACCACCGCCACCATCATCGGCGAGCGCCGCACCCGCGCCGTGCGCGACCTGACCGCCCGCCTGGGCGAGGCCACCACCATCGCCGAGGTGTTCAGCGCCACCGTCGCCACCCTGGCCGGCTTCGACCTCGACCTGCCCTTCCTGCTGCTGTACCGGCGCGACGACGGCGGCGACTATCGCCTCACCGGTTGCCACGGCGTCGCCACCGGCAGCGTGCTCAGTCCCGCCATCCTGGCGCCGGGTTCAGCCTCGGTCTCGGCCCCGGCCACTCCATGGCCGCTCGCGACCGTGCTGGCCGGCCCCGGCGCCGTGCGCGTCGACGGCTTGCGCGCCCACATCGGCGCGCTGCGCTGCGGCCCCTACGACGAGGCGCCCGACCAGGCCTTCGCGCTGCCGATCGGCGCGCGCGGCGCCGGCGCGCCGGTCGCGCTGATGATCGCCGGCGCCAGCGCGCGCCTGCCGATGAAC
>JBDSTZ010000158.1:0-5029 GCA_039927975.1 Massilia sp.
GCAGAAGAATGGCGGGCGGGCCGTCCTGGCAGGGAAATGCCAGCCGCATGAGTCGGTTGTGTTGCGATGCGCCGCTGAACGCCGACCGTGCGGCGCCGGCCGCGATGTCCTGGCTTTCGCTCATTGACTGCCTCCGATGGCGGCTCGGCATGGCCGTGGCGCGGATGAAAAAAGTGCTCAGCGGCCACGTTAACCTGATGCTGCCCGGCGGAAATTGATAAAGATCAAGGCGTTGCCAAGCATCATTTTTAAAACCGGCGCGCCCTCGACTGGCTCGGCGTTTGCGAGGCGCTTGCCGGCGCGCCGGCCGGCAGGCGCAGCGCCAGGTCGATGTCCGGCCGGCTGGCGACACCGGCTGTCCCGGTCAGGAAGGTGCTCCAGCCGAGCTGGCGTGATGCGCTGGCGTCCAGGGTAAGTCGCTTGATGCAAGGTGGCGACAGCAGCAGCCGGGCCTCATACCGCACCCCCGGCACGGCGAATTGGCTGACCATCGCTTCGAGCGCGGCCAGCGAGGCGCCGCCGGGAAGGAAGGGGCGCAGCTGGGCGTCGTCGAGCGGTCCGATATGCAGTCGGGCGCTCAGATCGTGGCGCCACTGGCGCACGCCCAGCGCCGCGCTCAGACCGAGCACCGGCGCCGTGACGCCGAGCGTGCTGCGGCGGTTCTCGGGAATCGTCTCCCAGCGGCCGACGAATTGCTCCAAACGGATCGGCACCCCGAAGTAAGCGCTCAGGACTTGTTCGACCGTGCCGGCGGAGACCGGCCGGGTCCTGAGCAGCCCGGCGAAATAAGCCAAACTCTCCTGACGCGGCCGCCTGGTGGACGTCATGTCGCTGCGTACCGGCCCGGTCCGAGCGCCGGCGAGTGCGGTCAATATCGGCAGCAGGCCGTCCTGGCCGCGCACCTCGACGCCATGTTCGACCCGGTACTTCCCGCCTGCCTCGTAATACATGCCGATCAAGCGGTTCGACAGCAGATCGAGCAGGTCGCGCTGGCTGGCGTCGCCGTCCAGCGCCTGGCGCGCGGCGATGCGCTCGGTGTCGTGCAGGGGCAGCGTGCCGCTCGTGCCCAGCAGGCCAATGAAGGCGGGCGTGATGCGGATTCGTTGATGGCCGCCTGCCGAATCGCGAGGGGCTTGGCCCGCCGGCTCGACGTCGAGCGCCTCGACCTCGCTGGCCGGGAATGCGAGCGAGAGACTATTGCGGAAGGAGATCACCTCGCGGAAGGCGCATTCGTAGGAAACACCGCTGCGCCGCAACTCGCGCAGCAGGAGGTTCAGCAACTGCGCGAAGGCGATCCGTTGGGGCGCTTTCAACAGCCGTTCAATCACACCAGGTGCATGCTCCCGCTTCGTGGCTTGCATCGGAATAGCTCCTTTCCGCTTTGCCCAGAGAGGATGACGAGTTCGACGAAGCTGTTGATGTGGACGTACAGCGCGAAGAACTGGTCGAGGACCTGGACGAACAGGTGCATGCCGGCGCCCGCGTAGGCCTGTTCGTCGAGCGTGAGGCGAATTTCGGTGCCGTGCACCAGCGATGATCCATGTTTGTGCTTGATCCAGGCCGTGGTCTCGCCGTGGTCCAGAGCGACGATGCCGCCGATCTGACGGCGCGAGACCGGCGAGGGCGCCAGATCGTACAGCGTCAACAGCTCGCGCAGCCCGTCCGCGCCTTCAAGCGCCAGCGAATGGTGATTGAGCGCCAGGTGGGAGATCAGGCGCCAATGCATGGCCGGTCCGTTGGTCAGCCGGGCAGGGCGGGTCGGCCGGCGCAAAAGGCGAATCACGCCGCCGCCCGCAGCTCCCGGGAGGAACAGGTCGCCCTCGGGCGCGCCGATCTTGAGCGCGCAGGGCAGATCGCGGTTTGTGCAACTGAGCTCGATCGACAGGGTGCTGCGTTCGATGGCGAACGGCTCGGAATCGGCGTTGACCAGCGTGATCGATTTCTCGTGCCCCGGGCTGCACAGCGCGACCGCCTCGTCATGGCGCATGAGCCAATAGCGGCCGCCTTGGGTGCCGTCTTCTTCGCCGTGCCGCAAGGAGTAGAAAGGACGAAATTCGATGAGCGCCGCATCCCTGCCGCTCTGGCGCACCATGTGCACCTTGTCGACCGAATAGATGTCGTAGGCCTGCGGGACATTGCCGTGCGCGAGCAGTGTGTAGTCGGCCGACAGCTGGTCGTACGTGATCGGCACGCCCGGCTGGCGGAACAGGTTGACGACCGGCGTGCAGCCTTGCAGCAGGTGCCGCGTCGACAGGCCAGCCAGCATGCGCGCCTTGTCGCCGTCGGCGCGAATGTCGGCGATCGCCAGGCGCAGCGTGAAGCGGGTTTGGCCGGCGGGCAGGCGCGCCAGCAGGGGGCCGAGGTCGATGTCGAAGAATTTGAATTTCTCGGGAAAAGCGAAATACTCGGCGAGAATGCGGTAGGCCGCGTGCGACCTGGCGTCGAACGGAATGAGCGCCTGGTCGGGTTCGAAGCCGACCGGCGTGACCGGTATGGCGGGCAGGAGTTGCCACGCTCCGTCGTCGTCCAGCTGCAGGTAGGCGGCGCGGGTGTGCATAAAGAGCGCGTCGCGCAGCGCGGCGCAGAACGAGGCGTCGCCGTCGGCGTACAGGCGGAGCACGCGGGTATCGGCGGCGGAGACAGGCCGCGCCGCGTCGAATGTGAAGGTCAGCGACGAGGTCACATCCTCGGGCAGGCGGGTGGCCACCGGCGCGCGCACGAGCGTCTCGAAGCTTGCCTGGCCGAGCACGAACGCCGATGGGGCGAGCTCGTAGACCGTCTTGAACGTGCAGGCGACGCCATCGACCGGCGCCGACTCGAGCAGCGTCCCGCGCGGCATCGTGGCGCCGGCGCCCGGCTCGCCGTTCACGTCGGGCGCGCCCGCCACCCGCGCGATGGCGCACGACGGAAACGGCCGCAGGTAGTGCGGAAAGAGCAGGTTGAGCAAGGCTTCGGTGAACTGCGGGTACGAGTCGTCGAGGCGCTTGGCGACCCGTGCGCTCAGCAGCGCGACGCTCTGGATCAGACGTTCCACGTGCGGGTCGTCGCAGGTGTCGCCGCCCATCTGCAGTTTCGCGGCGACCTTGGGATAGCGCTGCGCGTATTCCCGGCACAGCGACCGGAAAATCACGAGCTCGTGTTCGTACTTGGAGAATAGTTCGTCCATGAGTCGACCGGTGCGCCTTTCAGTGTGTGCCTTCAATCGCGTATTGCTGGAGGGAGGGACGAAACACGGCGCTGAACGATACCGGCTCGGCCAGCGGGACGTTCTTGAAGCGCGCCTTGATGACGAAATCGACGCGGTTGATGGCGTCCCGGCAGGGCCGCAGCGTCACCTCGACCTGGTGCAGGCGGGGCTCGTGGCGCTCGATGGCCAGGCGCACGGCTTTGCAGATCTCCTGTTGGTCGGCGTCGCTGTTCACGCACATGGCGGCGAAATCGACGAGGCCGTAGTTTACGATCGAGCCGGCCACCGCCGGATAGGGCGCCAGCGCTCCCGGCGCGAGGGCCGAGCGGGTGTTGAGGAGCGCTTGCAGGTCGCGCGTGACGCCGCGCATTGCGGAGTCGAGCGCGCGTGCGCGGGCCTGATGCTTGTTCCCCGGCGCGTTGCCACTGTCGTCGTCGAGGCGGTCGAACAATCCGCGCGTAAAGCCTTGCATCGTGTTCCCCTTTGATGCGGCCGGAAGGGGCCACGGCTGCCATTATCGGGTCTTGAAGTTGGGCAATGTTGCGATGTCGCAATGGAAGCCGAGGGCTCCGCTAACAATGCCTCGGGATGCGCGCGATCAACACTCGTTCGGGGCGCAAAGTCATTCTTGCGGGAATCACTTTGACCAACATCGACGGAGGGAAGCATGAGCGCGACAACCAAGATAATGTGGTCCGAAGGCTTGACGCTGGGGCCGCAGCATTTCCAGCGCCAGGATCTTTATCACGAAACGC
The DNA here is from genome assembly GCA_039927975.1 of Massilia sp. Classification (GTDB taxonomy): domain Bacteria; phylum Pseudomonadota; class Gammaproteobacteria; order Burkholderiales; family Burkholderiaceae_D; genus JBDSTZ01. Next base: position 3,943 of record JBDSTZ010000158.1, read on the forward strand.
GCCTGCAGCGGATCGCGTCGGCGCTCAATCCGCACTTCTGGGGCGTGCGCTCGGCGCAGTGGAATCTGGACGCATTGGCGCACGACTGCCTCAGCGCGGACGCGATGTCCGTGATCTTCCCCGACGGCGACATTTACGAGACGCCCGGCGCCGACCTGCCGCCGGAACCGGTCGACCTGTCGCGCCTGGCGGCGGACGTCGACGTGTTCACGTTCCATCTCGCGCTCGCCCCGCTCAAGCCCCACGGCGGCAACGCCGACGCCAACGGACGCTACGTGCGCCGCGATACCGGCACGCCGGACCTGTTCAGCGAAGCCCTGGCGATCGAGCTGCCATTCCTGCCCAAGCAGGCCAGGCTGGTGGTCCACGACGAGCTGCAGCCGGCGCACGCCAGCGTGGCCGTGGCCCAGCTGCGGCGCGCGCGCGATGGCGGGTTCGAGATGGTCCCGTCCTTCATCGCGCCGGGTGTCGCCCTGGGCGCGGCGCCATCGCTGCGCCGGATGCTCGACGGCTTGATCGGCGTGTTGACGGCGAAAATCGAATCGCTCCAGCGCACGCACCGCAAGGCCAACAACGAGGTATATGAAGTGGGCGCGGGCGACATTTCATCGTGGTGCATGCTCAACATCGTGAGCACGGCGAACGCGCTGCTGACGCACTGCGCCAGATCGCCGGGCCTGCATCCGGAAGCCATCTTCGAGCAGATGCTGGCGGCGGCGGGCGGGCTGATGACATTCTCGGACCGCTACAAGACCGCCGATCTGCCGGCCTACCGGCACGACGCGCCGGCGGCGGCGTTCGCGGCGCTGGATGCCTTGCTGCGCGATCTGGTCGGCACCGTCATCGGCACGCGCTATTTCATCATTGCGCTGGTGGCCGAGCGCGACCGGCATGTGTATTCCCAGGCCGTGCTCGACCCGGCCAGGGTTACGAAACAGACCCAACTCTATTTGGCCGTCACCGCCGATATGCCGGGGCTGGAACTGGTGGCGATGGTGCCGATGCGGCTCAAGGTCGGCGCCCCCGCCGATCTCGAAAGCATGGTTGGCTCGGCGTTGCCGGGCGTGCCATTGGCGCACGTCGCGCA
>JBDSTZ010000159.1:0-56958 GCA_039927975.1 Massilia sp.
TGGACTTGTGGCGCAAGATGGGCGACCTGGGCGTGCTCGGCATCACCGTCGGCGAGGAATACGGCGGCGCCCAGATGGGCTACCTGGCGCACATCATCGCGATGGAGGAAATCTCGCGCGCGTCGGCCTCGGTCGGCCTGTCCTACGGCGCCCACTCGAACCTGTGCGTCAACCAGATCAAGCGCAACGGCAGCGAGGCGCAAAAGCGCCACTACCTGCCCAAGCTCATCTCCGGCGAACACATCGGCGCGCTCGCCATGTCCGAACCGGGCGCCGGATCCGACGTCGTGAGCATGAAGTTGCGCGCCGACTTCAAGGGCGACCGCTGGGTGCTCAACGGCACCAAGATGTGGATCACCAACGGCCCCGACGCCGACGTGCTGGTGGTCTACGCCAAGAACGACCTCGAGGCCGGCCCGCGCGGCATGACCGCCTTCCTGATCGAAAAAGGCTTCAAGGGCTTCTCGATCGCCCAGAAACTCGACAAGCTTGGCATGCGCGGCTCGCACACCGGCGAACTGGTGTTCCGCGATTGCGAGGTACCGGCCGAAAACGTGCTGGGCGGCCTGGGCAAGGGCGTCAACGTCCTCATGTCCGGTCTCGACTTCGAGCGCACCGTGCTGTCGGGCGGTCCGCTCGGCATCATGGCCGCCTGCATGGACGCGGTGCTGCCCTACGTCCACGAGCGCAGCCAGTTCGGCCAGCCGATCGGCGAATTCCAGCTCATGCAGGGCAAGCTGGCCGATATGTACTCCACCATGATGGCGTGCCGCGCCTATGTCTACGCGGTCGGCCAGGCGTGCGACCGCGCCACCACGCCCGAGGCGGTGCGCAGCCTGCGCAAGGACGCCGCCGGCGCCATCCTCTACAGCGCCGAGAAAGCCACCTGGATGGCCGGCGAAGCGATCCAGGCGCTGGGCGGCAACGGCTACATCAACGAGTACCCGGTAGGCCGCCTGTGGCGCGACGCCAAGCTCTACGAGATCGGCGCCGGCACCAGCGAGATCCGCCGCATGCTGATCGGCCGCGAGCTGTTTGGCGAAACGCGCTGAGCCGGCGAATCTTATAGAATGGACTGGTCCGCGTGGCGATCGGCCACGCCCGCGCCTGCACCGGCATCCGCATCCGCCGCCGGTGCGTGGCGCGGACCCGCGCGGCGACACTTTCCGAGCTTCCCATGAACAGAATCGCCTTCCCCAAGCTGCTGTCGTCGCAAATCGCGTTCGACATCGCGCGCACGATTCTCGACGGTTTCGACAAGCACTACCGCCTGTTCCGCCAGACCAGCCAGATGGCCAAGCGCCACTTCGAGACCGGCGCCTGGGCCGTCGCCCAGCAGGCCGCGCGCGAGCGCATCGGCTTCTACGACAAGCGCGTGCAGGAATGCGTGCAGATCCTTGAAGACGAGTATTCCAGCGACGACCTGAACGACGACGTCTGGCGCGAACTCAAGCTGCACTACATCGGCATGCTGTCCGGCCACAAGCAACCGGAACTGGCCGAGACCTTCTTCAACTCGGTCTGCTGCAACATCCTGCACCGCACCTACTTCCACAACGACTTCATCTTCGTGCGCCCGGTGGTCTCGACCGAATACATCGAAACCGAGGAACTGCTGCCGACCTACCGCGTGTACTACCCGGCCGTCGACGGCTTGCGCTTCGCCATCAAGCGGGTGGTCACCAATTTCCAGCTCGACCGCGCATTCGCCAACCTCGACCGCGACGTCACCCAGGTCGAAGCGCGCCTGCAGGACATCTTCGGCCCCGAGACGCTCGAACCGAACCATCAGATCCAGGTGCTGTCCAACCTGTTCTACAGGAACAAAGGGGCATACATCGTGGGCAAGGGCATCAATGGCAGCCGCGAATATCCCTTCATTGTGCCCATCCTGCACAACCGCCACGGCGAGCTGGTGCTCGACACGGTGCTGTTCGACCAGGAACAGATCACCATCCTGTTCTCGTTCACGCGTGCCTACTTCATGGTCGACATGGAAGTGCCCTCGGCCTACGTGCAATTCCTGCGCAGCCTGCTGCCGCGCAAGCCGCGCAGCGAGATCTACACCATCCTCGGCCTGCAAAAGCAGGGCAAGACCCTGTTCTACCGCGACTACCTGCAACACCTCAAACACAGCTCGGACCGCTTTGAAATCGCCCCCGGCATCCGCGGCCTGGTGATGCTGGTGTTCGCCCTGCCCTCGTTTCCCTACGTGTTCAAGGTCATCAAGGACTTCTTCCCGCCGCCGAAGGAAACCACGCGCGCCCAGATCAAGGAAAAATACCTGCTCGTCAAGAATCACGACCGCGTCGGCCGCATGGCCGACACGCTCGAATACTCCAACGTGGCCTTTCCGCTCGAACGGTTTTCAGAGGAACTGATCGCCGAACTGCGGCAGTTCGCGCCCTCGCTGGTCGAGATCGAACACAGCCAGATCATCATCCGCCACCTGTACATCGAGCGCCGCATGGTGCCGCTCAATATTTTTCTCACCAACGCCGAGCGGGCCGGCAACGACGCCCTGATCGAACACGCCGTGCTTGAATACGGCAACGCCATCAAGGAACTGGTGGTCGCCAACATCTTCCCCGGCGACATGCTGTACAAAAACTTCGGCGTCACCAAGCACGGCCGCGTGGTGTTCTACGATTACGACGAGATCGAATACATCACCGACTGCAATTTCCGCAATATCCCGGCGCCGCGCAACGAGGAAGATGAAATGTCGGCCGAACCCTGGTATTCGATCGGCAAGCACGACGTCTTCCCGGAACAATTCGGCGCTTTCCTGCTCGGCAACGCCAAGATCCGCCATTACTTCATGAAGCATCACGCCGACTTGCTGACCAAGGAGTTCTGGCAGACGCGCAAGGAGCGCATCCTGGCCGGCGTGGTCGAAGACGTCTTCCCGTATCCCCAACATATCCGTTTCCGCCACCAGGCAGCGGCGACCCCGGCGCCGGTGTCAGTCGCGCCAGCGCCTGCTCATCCCCTCGCTTCCACCGTCGACATTCCCCGCATGGAGAACCTGCTCAATGAATAACCCAACAGTTGAAACCGCGACCGACCCGATCGTCATCGTCGGCGCCGCCCGCACCCCGATGGGCGCCTTCCAGGGCGACTTCGCATCCAAGAGCGCGAGCGAGCTGGGCGCGGTGGCCATCCGCGCCGCCGTCGAACGCGCCGGCATCAATCCGGCGCAGGTCGAGCACGTCTACTTCGGCAACTGCCTGATGGCCGGCCAGGGCCAGGCGCCGGCGCGCCAGGCCGCCATCAAGGCCGGGCTGCCGGTGTCGGCCGGCGCCGTCACCCTGTCAAAAATGTGCGGCTCGGCCATGCAAAGCGCCATCTTCGCCCACGACACCCTCAAGGCCGGCAGCGCCGACGTGATCGTCGCCGGCGGCATGGAATCGATGACCAACGCGCCCTACCTGGTGCCGAAGGGGCGCGGCGGCTACCGCATCGGCCACGGCCAGCTGCTCGACCACATGATGTTCGACGGCCTGGAGGACGCCTACAGCCGCGACGAGAAAACCGGCGGCGGCCGCGCAATGGGCACCTTCGCCGAGGAATGCGTGGCCCAGTACGCCTTCACGCGCGAAGCCCAGGACGCGTTCGCCATCGCCTCGGTCCAGCGCGCCAAGGCCGCCAATACCGAAGGCTGGTTCGACTGGGAGATCGCGCCCGTCACCGTCAGCGGCCGGGGCGGCGACACCGTCATCGACAAGGACGAAGGCCCGCTGCGCGCTAGGCCCGAGAAGATCGCCAGCCTCAAGGCCGCGTTCAAGAAAGACGGCACCATCACCGCCGCGTCCTCATCGTCGATCAACGACGGCGCCGCCGCGCTGGTGCTGATGCGCCAATCGACCGCGCTCGCGCTGGGCCTGGCGCCGATTGCCCGCATCGTCGGCCACGCCACCCACGCCCAGGAACCGAACCTGTTTACCACCGCGCCGATCGGCGCCCTGCAAAAACTGTTCGCCAAGACCGGCTGGAGCGCACGCGAAGTCGACCTGTTCGAGATCAACGAAGCCTTCGCCGCGGTGCCGATGGCGGCCATGCGCGAACTCGACATCCCGCACAGCAAGGTCAACATCCACGGCGGCGCCTGCGCGCTGGGCCACCCGATCGGCGCGTCCGGCGCGCGCATCATCGTCACCCTGCTCGGTGCGCTCAGGCGCACCGGCGGCAAGCGCGGCGTGGCGGCGCTGTGCATCGGCGGCGGCGAGGCCACCGCCATGGCCGTCGAGATGGTGTGAGCATGCCGACCGCACTCATCATCGGCGCCTCGCGCGGCATCGGGCGCGAACTGGTGCGCCAATACCTGGACGAGCGCTGGCGCGTGATCGCCACCGCGCGCAGCGAAGCCGATTGCGCCGCCCTCAGCGCGATGGGCGCGCAGGCATTGCAGCTCGACGTCACCAGCGCCGAGGCGATCGCCGGCCTCGGCTGGAACCTCGACAACGAACAGCTCGACCTGGCCTTCCTGGTGGCCGGCCTGTACGGCCCGCGCCACGACGGCTTTCCCACCGAAGCCGAATTCGACGCGGTGATGCACACCAATGTGCTGTCGGCCATGCGCTTGCTGCCGGTCCTCGGGCCGATGGTCTGCAAGGCGCGCGGCAAGCTGGCCGTGATGTCGTCGAGGATGGGCTCGATCGGCGCGCGCACCAGCAGCGGCGGCACGCTGTACCGCGCCAGCAAGGCCGCGCTCAATTCAGTGCTGATGGATGCCAGCCTGAGCTTCGGTCCCAAGGGCGCGACCTGCGTGACGTTCCATCCGGGCTGGGTGCAGACCGACATGGGCGGACCCGGCGCGGCATTGACGGTCGAAGCGAGCGTGAGCGGCCTGCGCGCCACCTTGGCCCGGCTCACGCCCGGCGACAACGGCAAGTTCCTGGATTACGACGGCACACCGATTCCCTGGTAAGCGAGCGCCCATGTTACTGAACGAGGAACACCAGATGATACGCGAGGCCCTGCGCAGTTTCGCGCAGGAGCGCCTGGCGCCGCAGGCCGCGCGCTGGGACCGCGAGCATCATTTTCCGCAGGCCGAACTGAAGGAACTGGCGGCCCTCGGCGCGTTCGGCGTGGCGGTGCCGGAACACCTGGGCGGCGCCGGCCTCGACTATCTGTCGCTGGCGCTGGTGCTCGAAGAAATCGCCGCCGGCGATGGCGGCACCTCGACCATCATCTCGGTCAACAACTGCCCGGTGTGCAGCATCGGCATGACGTACGCCAACGGGGCGCAGCAGGCGCAATGGCTGCGGCCGCTGGCGCGGGGCGAGCTGCTTGGCGCCTTTGCCCTGACCGAGCCGCACACCGGCAGCGACGCCGCCGCCCTGCGCACCAGCGCCACCCGTGAGGGCGACGCGTATGTGCTCAACGGAACCAAGCAATTCATCACCAGCGGCAAGCACGGCGACGTCGCGATCGTGATGGCGGTGACCGACAAGGCGGCCGGCAAGAAGGGCATCAGCGCATTCTGGGTGCCGACCGCCACGCCCGGCTACATCGTCGCCGGGCTCGAACAAAAGATGGGCCAGCATTCGTCGGACACCGCGCAAGTCGTGTTGCAAGACTGCCGCGTTCCGCGCGAGAACCTGATCGGCGAGGAAGGCCAGGGCTACAAGATTGCGCTGTCCGGACTGGAGGGCGGACGGATCGGGATCGCTTCGCAGGCGGTGGGCATGGCGCGCGCGGCGTATGAAGCGGCGCTCGGCTACGCGCGGGAGCGCGAGAGTTTCGGCAAACCTATCTTCGAGCACCAGGCGGTGCAGTTCAGGCTGGCCGACATGGCGACCCGGATCGAGGCGGCGCGTCAGCTGATCTGGCACGCGGCGGCGATGAAGGATGCCGGCCTGCCCTGCCTGAAGGAGGCGGCGATGGCCAAGCTGTTCGCCTCGGAAATGGCCGAACGGGTGGTGTCGGAGGCGATGCAGATCCACGGCGGCTACGGCTATGTCAGCGATTTTCCCGTCGAACGGATTTATCGCGATGTGCGGGTGTGCCAGATTTACGAGGGCACCAGCGATATTCAGAAGATGCTGATCGCGAGGGCGCTATAAAAATTCGCTTTAACAATTGCCGTGTCGGTCGTCTCCATCGCTCGGGTCTCCCGGTGGCGTGTCGGATCGGCCCCATGAAGGCATTGGCCGGTGTCCCTTGATCAAAGGCCCACTGGCTTGTGAAGCGCCTTAGTGACGCTGCACTCTGCCAGCTTAAAGGCAGCCTTCAACGTAATTGACTTCCTTTACCGCGCCTGCCCTGAGCCAAGCGACTTTGCCTTGATCGGTACCGAATTGGATGGCCAGTGCGCGATCTTTTGATCGGACCGTGATGTTTTGCTCGCGAGCGTCGTAGAAATCCTTCACTTCCCCGCTGTGAGGATAAGTCGCCGATACACGCGAGACCGGATCGCCGACCGCGATTCCGCGCACCGTGGCTTTTCCATCGGGAAGCACATCGACACGTTTCAGGACACCCTCCACAAACATCAGCGAAATTCCCGGGTGCCCCGGCGCGCTGATCAATTCACAAGCATACGGCGGCCCTTGCACCGCCAGGTCATCATGTACCAACTTGCCGTCCATGCGCTTGTTCACCTGGTCGAAACGCATTCCGACACGGAGAGGCCCGATTCCATCTTCACGCAACACCCATTCACCGGCAAAAGCTGACATCAGCGGACACACCAGAACAGCGCAGAACACCAATTTCTTCGACTTCACGAACACTCCACTGTCAGGATTGGGGGATCGAAATGATCCATCGTTTTACCCACCCTTTCCTGAACCGGTCCACGCCCTGTTGAACGGCGCGCGATAGGTGTAATCCTCAAGAAAGATTGCAACAATTTTATGATTAAATTTGACCTTCATGGAACTATTCTGTTGGCCCCTCCACGGCGGTGATCAAGCGAGTGAGGGGTGAGGACATCACGATCAAGCGCTGCCCAAGTCATCCTACCGCTGGAACACCACCGTATAAGGATGCAGCGTGGCCGACATCACGCCCGCCTTGACCGCCGGATCGTCCTCCATGAACGCCTTGGCCGCCGCCTCGTTCTCGGCCTCGAAAATCACCAGCCCGAAGATCTTGTCGAGCGACTCCGTGGTCCGTCCCGCGTGGATCACCTTGCCTTCGGCGGTCGCCTGCTTGAGCCGTTCAAAATGCTTGCTGACGGCCGCGTTTTCCTTCGCGGTCCATTTGCTCTGCTCCTGGAACTGTGGCGTGACGCGCAGCATGATGATGTATTGCTGGGCCTTGACGAGGTCTTGCGCGATGGCCGCGAGCGCCGGCGCCAGCAGGGATACGGCGAGCGCGGCGGCGAGCAGGCGCTGCTTGATCGGGTTCATCGGCAATCCTTTCGTCCGGCGGTGACAGGTACCCAATGATGACACAATCGCCCCGCTACAGCACCCCCGGTTCGAGCAGCGTGAGCGTCTGTTGTTCGGTGTCGAGCCGCGCCAAAATACCGATCGGCAGGGTGAACTGGTCGCGGATATGGCCGAAGGAATAGCCGCTCACCGCCGGTATCACCAACGGCTGCAAATGCTGGTCGAGGGTCTGGTCGAGCGTGAGCGATCCGCCATCCTCGCCCGGACCGCAACGCTCGCACACGCCGATCATCACCGCCTTCGCGCGGCGCAATCCCACCGCCAGGTCGAGCTGGGTGAGCCAGCGGTCGATCCGGTACGGCGCCTCGTTGACCTCTTCCAGAAACAGGATGCTGTCGCGGAAATCGGCCGCGTACGGCGTGCCCGCCAGCGCGCTCACCAGGCTCAGGTTGCCACCGATCAGCGGACCGCTGGCCTGGCCCTGCGTCACCGTGCGGATCGCATACTGCGGCTCCTGCCGCCCGCGCTCGCGGTTGTCGGCCGACATCGCGATCGTGGTGAAAGGCTGCGGCTCGGTCAGCACCGCCATCAGGTGCTCCCGCGCGTACGGCGACAGCGTGGACGACGCCACCGGCCCGTGAAACGTCACCACGCCGGCGCGACGGTGAATCGCCAGGTGCAGCGCGGTGATGTCGGAGTAACCGATCAGAATCTTGGGATGCGCGCGGATCAACGCGTAGTCGATATGCGCCAGCAGCGAAATCGCACCCGAGCCGCCGACCGCGCACCAAATTGCCTTGACCTCGGGATCGGCGAACATGGCATGCAAGTCCTCGAGCCGTTGCGCGACCGAGCCGGCGTAGTTGCCGAACGCCGCCCGCAGGTTCCTGCCTTCGCGCACCCGAAAGCCGAGCGACGCGATATTGGCCGCCGCGCGCGCCAGCGCGTCTTCCTTGGCAAAGCCGGCCGGCGCGATCAGGCCGACCAGGTCGCCCTGGCGCAGGCGCTGCGGCTTGATCAGGCGCCGTGTCGCGGGCGCGGCGCCGGCGTGCGTCGAAACCACGGCCGCCGCGGCCGCGAGTACCCCGGCAAACCGGCGCCGTCCCGGTTTCGCCAAGGGCGCCGCCACGCTTCCGGCTTCACGCCGCGCCACGAACTTCATCGCCTGCCGCCCCGCCGCCCCTACAGGAATTTATACTTGATCTGGAACGAAAACGAGCGCCCGCGCGGATCGGCCACGCGCGGATCCCAGCCGGCGCCCACCACCTCGTCGACGTTGTGCGCGGTGAACGGCGGATCGCGGTCGAACAGGTTCTGAATGCCGAAGGTGAGCGTGGTCGCCTTGTAGCCGGTGTAGTTGGCCGTCAGGCCGAAGGTCGTGTAGCTGGCGACGTCTGGGTTGAAGCCCGCCGGTGGCGTGCTCTTGCCGGCGTCCGGCAGCTGGTCCTTGTAGCCGGTGCTGAAGCTTTGCGACAGCAGGGCGCTCCAGTCGCCACGCGTGACGCCGAGGGTGGCGTTATGCTTCCAGCGCAGGTACATGTCGCGCGCGAAGAAATTTCCAACGTATTCCTTGTACGATTGGCCGACGACGTCGGAGAACTTTGCGCTGTTGACGTAGGTGCCGTCGAGCGTGGCGGTCCACTTGTAGTCGGCGACTTTGCCGTTGCCGCGCAGGCCCAGGTCGGCCCCGCGTAGCTTGCTGCCCGACGCGTTCATCCAGCCGGCCTGCACATAGCGAATGGTGCCGTCGTCATTGCGGATGATATTCCCGGCCAGCGCCACCGGAAAGGCAAGCACCGCCGTCGGCGTGGGGTTCAGGATATGGTTGGCCGAATTGATGGCCCAGTAGTCGAGCGAGGCCGAGAAGCCCTTGAACGGCTCGATGACGAAGCCGATCGTGCCCTGTTTCGACGTCTCCGGACGCAGGTTCGGATTGCCGCCCGATTTGTACGGCAGGCGGGCGATATTGCAATAACGCGCGTCGCCAGGATGCTGCGGGCAGCCGACCGGATCAGCCACGCCATTGGGCAGTTCCTGGTCGAGCGAACCGGTATAGAGCTGGGTGAAGCTCGGCGCCAGGAAGCCCTTGTTGGCGGAGCCGCGCAGCAGCAGCCAGCCGGACGGCTGGTAACGCACGCCGACCTTCGGATTGGTGGTCGCGCCGAAAATGCTGTATTGGTCGCGCCGGATCGCCAGCTGTAAATCGAGGTTCTTGAGCACCGGGACCAGCAGTTCGGCGAACACCGCCTTGACGTCGCGCGTGGCCGTCGGCAGGCCGGCGTTACCGGGGCCCAGAAGCACCAGGGTCGCGTCGATGTCCTGGGCGAAGGCATAGCTCTCGCGCCGCAAGTCGAAGCCGACCGCCGCCGACACCGCGCCGGCCGGCAGGGAGAACAGGTCGCCCGAGATGGTGCCGTCGAGCTGTGTGAGGGTCGTCTTGCCGTGCTGCAGAGGACCGTAGTAGCGGGTCGAGTCGATCAGCGCGATGGCCGCCGGGGTCTGGCTCTGGCCGGGCGCCAGCCACGGGTTGATGATGCCGGTGCCCAGCGCCGTGTGGAACGGCGTGATGTAGGCGTAGCCGCCGGTCAGATTGGTCTGGGTCTTGCTCTGCGCGCGCGACAGGCCCAGTTTGTAATCGTAGCCGCCGACGATGCCGTCGAAGCCGACCAGCAGGCGCGCGTTGTCGGTGATGTTCTCCTGCGCGCGGTTGCCCAGTTCCGACGTGCGCCATTTGTAGAGGATCGGCTTGGTCTTGTCGAATGTGGAGATGTAGGCCGACAGGTCCTGGTAGTACGGGCCGTTCACCGGATAGGCGCTGTTGCGCGCCAGCGTGGTGGAGATCTGCGCCGGCGTCAGCTCGGCGTTCGCCTGGCTGCGCGAGGACAGCAGCTCGACGAACATCTTGTGATCGGCCGACAGGCGCAGGCTGCCGCGCACCAGCGCGTTGATGCGTTTAGTCTGCGGCATCATCATGTAGTCGGCGCCGTAGTCGTAGGTGCAGGCGAAACGCGTGCCGGCCGGCGGCGTGACGTCGCGCCACAATGCCACGTTGTACTGCGCCATGTGGGCGATCGTGTCGCACTTGCCCTGGTAGCTGAGCGGGTTGGCGGCGGTGTAATCGGTGGTGTCGCCGGCGAGTTTGAAATTCGCGCCCAGCGCCGAACCGGCGCCGCCCAGCTGGTTGGCGAACGGCGTGCCGGTGGTGTCGGGCGAGAGTCCGCGATCGGGCTGGTAGCCGTTGGCGAAGCCGCGCTGGTGCGAACTCAGTTTGTCGCTGGTGTCGACCGTCAGGCTGCCCATGATGTTGAAACCGTCCTTCTCCATCGAGCCGGTGCCGGTCAACAGGCTGGCGCGCCGCGTGGCGCCGCCGCCCGCCTGGGTGACGACCGAGCCGGCCGAGGCCTCGAGGCCGTTGTAATCGGTGCGCAGGATGAAGTTGATCACCCCGCCGACCGCGTCGGTGCCATAGATCGCCGAGGCGCCGTCCTTGAGGATTTCGATGCGGGCGATGGCCCCCAGCGGAATCGCGTTGAGGTCGACCGCCTTGCCGCTGGCGCCGTGGGTGGCGACCCGGCGGCCATTGAGCAGCACCAGCGTGCTGCCCGGCCCCAGGCCGCGCAGCGAGGCGAACGACGCGCCGCCGCTGACACGGTCGGCATCGGCGCCGAACACGTTGTTACCGGAGGTCATATTGTCGGCGCCGGTGCCGTTGGCCGAGATCATGCGCATCAGCTGTTCGGCGTTGGTGACGCCCTGCTTCTCGATCTGGTCAAAGGTGATCACCTGGATCGGCATCGCGCCCTCAGTGGCGATGCGCTTGATGCTCGAACCGGTGATTTCCACGCGCGCCATCGGTTGCGCCGGCAGCGCCTCATGGGCCAGCGACGGCCCGGCCGCGCCGAGCAATGCGATCAGTTGGGCGAGCTTCTTTAATTTCACGGTGTTCTCCTTGGTCGGGCGGACCTTGATGTCGGCTGAATGGGTGTGCCGGCCGCACGCGCGGCGGTGATTTTGAGCGTACGCGCAGGCGCGCCGGCACATCCAATGAATTCTGCTGGGCGGACCATCACTTAATGGCATGGTCAGTCACGCCGCATACCGCGCGCTGCCATGCTGGTCTCCGCCCGGCGGGAACCTTACCATTTATACGCCCGCAGGAAGGCGATAGACCCCGCGACAATATGACGATCGAGGCAAGTGTGGCAAATACGCCACGATCAGCGCCGCCAGAAGCTTTCGTGCGCCGCGCGCGCCTCGTCCTCGCGTAGCGGGCCATGCACTTCGGTCGGGCGCTGGCCGCGCGCGAACACCTCGCGGCAGGGCAGCGACAGGGTGGGATTTTCCGGGTCGCTGCCGGTCAGCGCCAGCAGGCTCGCCTCCGATAGCGCATACACCACGCGGCCCACGCCGCTCCAGTAGGCGCCGCCGGCGCACATCGCGCACGGTTCGGCGCTGCTGTACAAGGTCGCGCCGGCCAGCTGCGCGGGAGCATGCCGGCGCGACGCGATGCGCAGTGCATTCATTTCGGCGTGCGCGGTGCGGTCCTCGCTGGAGGCGTTGATCGCCTCGGCGATCACCTGGCCGTCGGCGCCCACCACCAGCGCGGCGAAGGGATGGTGTCCCTCGTCACGCGAGCGCTGGGCCAACGCCATCACCCGGCTCAGGAACACGTGGTCCCGCGCGTCCAGGTTTTTCATCTCATCGTTCACTCGAACCTCGCTTCATGCCAGCCCGGCCTTGACCAACAGGCCGCGGCTGATGCGGTTGTGCCGCTCGACCAGCGGTCCGAGCTCGATCCCGCTCAGCAGTCCATCCTCGACCACCACCCGGCCATTGATTACCGACAGCCAGGCCGGCGCTGGCGCGCAAGTGAGCAGCGCGGCGAGCGGATCGCCCTGCGCGCCGGCGTGCGCCAGCCCATCGACCCGAAACGCGACGAAATCGGCCGCCTTGCCCACTTCGATACTGCCGATGTCGTCCTCGCGGCCGAGCGTGCGGGCGCCGCCACGGCTGGCCAGCGCGAGCGCATCGCGTGCGGAAAAGCGTCCGGCCGGCGCCTCGAAACCGGGCCAGCCGACCCGCTGCAACAGCATCGCCTGGCGTGCCTCGCCGAGCATGTGATTGCCGTCGTTGCTGGCCGAGCCGTCCACGCCCAGCCCGACCCGCACGCCGGCGTCGATCATTGCGCGCACCGGGGCGATGCCGGAGGCCAGGATCATATTGCTGCTGGCGCAGTGGCACACGCCCGAGCAGGTGTGCGCCATGCGCGCGATCTCGTCCGCGTTCGGATGCACCATGTGGGCGAACCAGACATCCGCGCCCATCCACTCGACCGATTCGGCGTAGGCCAGTGGTCGCATGCCGAAGCGCGCCTGGCAGTAGCGCTCCTCGTCGAGCGTTTCGGCCAGGTGGGTGTGCAGGCCGACTTTCCGGTAGCTGCGCGCCAGCCGCGCCGACTCGCGCATCAGGTCAGCGCTCACGCTGAAGGGCGAACACGGCGCCAGGCCGATACGCAGCATCGACAGCGGCGCCGGATCGTGCCAGGCGTCGATCAGGCGCTGCGATTCGGCCAGGATGTCCGGCTCCGATTCGACCAGTGCATCGGGCGGCAAGCCGCCGCTGGACTCGCCCACGCTCATGCTGCCCCGCGTCGGGTGAAAGCGCACGCCCATCGCGCGCGCCGGCTCGATCTCGTCCTCCAGCCGGCAGCCATTCGGAAACAGGTATAAATGATCGGCCACCGTGGTGGCGCCCGACAGCAGCAGTTCGGCCAGCGCCACCTCGGTGCTGACGCTAACCGCGTCCGGCGTGATGCCGGCCCATATCTTGTAGAGCATGCGCAGCCAGTCGAACAGCGCCAGCCCGGCGCCGGTGCCGATGCTGCGCGTGAGCGACTGATACATATGGTGGTGGCAGTTGACCAGCCCCGGCGTGACGACGCAGCCGCGCGCCTCGATGGTGCGGGTCGGCCGGCGCTCGGGATGCTCCGCCAGCCAGGCATCGAGTTCGGTGGTGCTGCCGACCTTGAGGATGCGCGCGCCATCGGTCAACAGGGCGCCGTCGACGATCTCGCGGCCGGCCTTGTCGACCGTGGCCAGCACGTCGGCGTGGCGCAGATAAAGGCTCATGCGTCCTCGCGCAGCACGCCGTAACGCAGGTTCAGCTCGCGCAGCCAGGCGCGATAGGCCAGCGACATGCGGTCGCACACCACCGACACTTCGGCGCCGGGCGTCAAGGGCAGGCGTTGCGGACGCTGGCTTTCGAGTATCGGCTGGTCCTGCAAAAAGATCATGTCCTGGAAGGCACGCAGTTCGGCGTCGCTCGATGCGACGTCGTTCAGCGCCAGCACGATGTAGACGCGGGTCGTGGTTTCCGTCAGCGGCTGGAGCATCAGTGCGATCGCGTCCCGCAGGCCGGCGTCGGTCCGCTTGGTGAGGACCGCCGTCAGCGGACGCACCACGCGATAGCTGTACTCGACATCGGCGCCGCCGCTGGCCTGCCTGCTCGCCTGCGGCTGCCACGCGCGGCACTGCCTGGCCCACAGACCCTGGCCGAACGCCGGGTCGTCGAAGCGCTCGACCGTGTAGTCGGCAATCGCGGCCTGCTCCTGCGCACCGAGAATGCCTTCATGGACAAAGGCGAAATGCGCCATGTCGAGAAAATTTTCGACGATGCGCGGCGCGCTGCTCTGCACATCGTAAGGTCCGCAGATCACTTTGCGCAGACTCGGATCCGCGTACTCGGGAAACGCGGGCGGGGCGGCGCCCGGCCCGCCCAGGCGGACCCACACCAGGCCGTAGCGCTCCTGCACCTGCCATACCGTCGCCTGCGCCTTAAGACCGGCTTCGCCCAGCGCCGGCAGCGCGGGAATATGCTTGCAGCGTCCCTCGGCGCCGAAGGTCCAGCCGTGATATGCGCAGCGCAGGCTGTCGCCGCGCACCGCGCCCAGCGAGAGCCGGGTACCGCGATGCGGGCAGCGGTCCTCCCATGCATGCAGGACGCCCGCCTCGTCGCGCCACAGCGCCAGCTCCAGGCCAAGCAGCTGCGACGCCAGCACCGCGCCGGCCGCGACCTCGCTGGCGATGGCCACCGGGTGCCAGTCGCCGGCCAGCACCGGGTCAAGCGCGCGCGGTTCCATCGCCTACTTCGGAATGCTGCCTTCCACGCCCTGGACGTAGAAGTTCATCGACAGCAGGTCCTTGAGCGGGATTACGGTGCCGGCGGCGATCTTGATCGCGCCCGACTGGTCCTTGACCGGTCCCTGGAACGGATGGAAGGTGCCGCCCGCGATCGCCGCCTTCTTCGCTTCGAAAGCCTTGGCCGCCTCGGGCGTCACGGCAGGATTCAAAGGCGACATCTTGACCATGCCTTCCTTCAGGCCGCCGCGCACTTCACCGCTCTTCCAGGTACCGGCCATCACCGCCTTGGCGGTCTCGGTATAGAAGTCGCCCCAGTTGTTGGTGCTGGCGGTCAGGTGCGCTTTCGGCGCGAACTTGCTCATGTCCGAATCCCAGCCGAACGCGTAGATGCCCTTCTCCTGGGCCACCTGCAGCGTGGCGGGCGAATCGGTATTCTGGTTCAGCACATCGGCGCCCTGGGCGATCAGGGTCTCGGCGGCCTGGCGCTCCTTGGCCGGGTCGTACCAGCTGTTGACCCAAATTACCTTGGTCTTGACCGCCGGGTTGACGCTTTGCGCGCCGAGCGTGAAGGCGTTGATATTGCGGATCACTTCCGGAATCGGGAACGAAGCGACCACGCCGATGGTGTTCGACTTCGTCATTTTGCCGGCCACCACGCCGAGCAGATAGGCGCCCTCGTACAGACGCGTCTCGTACACGCCGAGATTCTTGCCGGTCTTGAAGCCGGTCGCGTGTTCGAAGACGACTTTCGGGAACGCCTTGGCCACCTTCTCGGTCGGATTCATGTAACCGAACGAGGTGGTGAAGATCAGCGTGTTGCCGTCGGCGGCGAGCTTGCGGATCACGCGCTCGGCGTCGGCGCCTTCCGGCACGTTCTCGACAAACGTGCTCTTGACCTTGCCGGCCAGGTTCTTCTCCATGGCCAGGCGGCCCTGGTCGTGGGCATAGGTCCAGCCGGCGTCGCCGACCGGGCCGACGTAGATGAAGCCGACCTTGAGCGGCTCGGCGGCGCCGGCCGGTGCGGCAGCGCCCAGCGCGAAGCTGGCGGCCAGGGATAACAGGGCGAGTAGTGTGCGACGGTTCATGGGGCAGTCCTTGAAAGTTGATCGGCCGGGCGGCTAGAAGTGGTATTCGACGCGCACCATCGGCGTCTTGGCGAACGCGCCCGGGTTGTTGGCCGACGGGTTGCCGAACTTGTTTTTCCAGTACTGGTATTCGAGGCCGATCTTGAAGGTGTTCTTGGCCGCGCCGACCGCGCCGCTCAAGTCATACATCACCTGCATGTCGATATTGGTCTCGGGCGCCGTGGCGCCGCCGAATTCGTCCTTGCCCTTGCTGGCGATGTAGTTGGCGAAGCCCTCGAACGAGAGCGGAATGCCGAAATTGAAAGGGATGCCCCAGGCGGCGGTCAGCATCGGGTGCACCTTGTAGCGGTAGCGCGGCGTGGCGGTGTGCGAGAAGGTGCTGTACGGCGCATTGCTCTCCCACAGGGCCAGCACGCTGACGTCGAGGAAACCCGGCACGTCCATCATCAGGGTCGGGCCGGCGACCAGCATGCGCTTCTTGGAGTTGTAGCCGGCGTCGTTCTTGGTGTTGTAGTCGAAGCCGGCGGTCAGGCCCACGCCGCGCGCCGGGCCGAAGGCCATCGAAGTGCCGCTCACCTTGCCCAGGTCGAGCGTGTGGCGGTACACCACATAGGCTTCCTGCGCGCCCGTGGTGGCGCCGGCCGACGAGGGATCGGCCGCCGACGACATCAGCAGGTCGACGTTGAAGAAGTTCGAGCCGTACTTGTAGCCGCTGGCGCTGGTGAGGTTGACGATGTTCTTGCTGATGTCCTGGTTATTGAACGGCTCGGCGAACTTGCTGCCGTGGCGGAAACCGATCGAGGTGTCGCTCCAGTCGGCGGCTTGGGCGGCGCCACAGGCGGCCAACGCGGCCAGCAACGCGGTACGTTTGAACAGATGAGCCATCATGACAAGGTCCTTGGTTTGGGTGGGTGATTGGTTTTAGCTGCCGCGGGCTGTTTTGCCGACAATCGCGTCTAACGATTGGATGCAATCCCTGTGCAAAAATTCATTAGCAAGTTGCAGGCCACCGGCCTTCGAGCGGCGCCGCCGTACTGCGAAAATCGCCAGGTGCGCGGGCAACGGCGCCTGTCGCGGCGGGCCTCGCCGTGCACCACCAGCGGGCCATGCGGCGTGCATTTTCCCCGCGCTGGTGCGCCCAGGCCGGTGCCAAGGTGTGTATACAATCGCGCCGCTCATGCGCCGCCCAGGGCCTGCGCCAGGTTGACCTTGCGGTCGGCGCCGCCCAGCCACAAGCGCGCCTCGATGGCCACCAAGTGGTGCTCGATGAGCGCGACCGCGCGCTCGCTCTGGCCGCTCTCGATGAGGGTCAGCAGCTCGCTGTGTTCGTGGTTGCCGCACATGGTGGCGCCGGGGTTTTCATACAGCGCGATGATGAGCGAACAGCGCGACACCAGTTCCGTCATGAAGCGCAGCAGCACGCGGTTGCCGGCCAGTTCGGCCAGCAGGATATGGAATTCGCCGCCCAGCCGAATCCAGTTGGCGCGCTCGCCCGCGATGCGCGCCTGATCCTCGGCCGCCAGCGCCTGGCGGATGCGCGCCAGCGAGGCCGGCGTCGCGTGGCGGATCACCAGCGGCACGATCTCGCGTTCAAGCGCGCGGCGCGCGGCGAAGATCTCCTGCGCTTCCTGCGGCGTGGGCGAGGCGACCACCGCGCCACGGTTGGGCCGCAGCTCGATGATGTGATCGTGCGCCAGCCGCTGCAAGGCCTTGCGCACCGTGGTGCGACTGACCTGGTACAGCTCGCAGAACTCGGCCTCGCCGAGATGGGTGCCGGGCGGCAGCCGGTGACTCATGACCGCGCCCACCACCGCGCGGTAGATGCGCAGGTCGACTGCGTCGGTGCCGCGTTTGCCGGCCGCGCCGCCGGCGCGCCGCGCTTGATCCCTGCTGCTTGCCATCTGTGCTCCTTGACTGAACTGCCTGCCACCGAAGCAGGATTCGTGCGCGCCGCCGTGCGTCAGCGTGGGTTGGCGCAGGTTGTCAGGCGGGCGCGCGTGGCACATTTCGTGCATCGCTTTTCATCAATCGCTGATGGAGGTCCGCCTTGAACACAACCGCGCCGCGTGCGCACCTGCCCGTGGAACCGCGCCTGCGGCTCTCGAACGTGTCGAAAATCTACCCGTCGGTGGTGGCCAACGATGGCATCGACCTGAAGGTGATGCCGGGCGAGATCCACGCGGTGCTGGGCGAGAACGGCGCCGGCAAGAGCACCCTGATGAAGATCATCTACGGCATCACCCGGCCCGACGCCGGCGAGATCATGTGGGAAGGCCGCCAGGTCCACATCGATTCGCCGTCGGCCGCGCGCAAGCTCGGCATCGGCATGGTGTTCCAGCACTTCGCCCTGTTCGAGACGCTCACGGTGGCCGAGAACATCTCGCTCGCGCTCGACGAGAAGATCAGCCCGGCCCAGCTGGCGCCGCGGATTCGCGCGGTGTCGGAACAATACGGCCTGCCGCTCGATCCGGCGCGGCGCGTCCACAGCATGTCGGTGGGCGAGCGCCAGCGGGTCGAGATCGTGCGCTGCCTGCTGCAGTCGCCGCGCCTGTTGATCATGGACGAGCCGACTTCGGTGCTCACGCCCGACGCCGTGCAGAAGCTGTTCGCATCGCTGCGCCGGCTGGCTTCCGAAGGGGTCAGCATCCTCTACATCAGCCACAAGCTCGACGAGATCCAGTCGTTGTGCGACCAGGCCACGGTGCTGCGCGTCGGCCGCGTGTCCGGCACCGCCAGGCCGCGCGAGGAAACTGCGCGCTCGCTGGCCGAACTGATGATCGGGCGCGCGCTGCCGACCTGCCAGCTGACGCCGCGCGTCCCAGGCGAGGTGCTGCTGGCGCTCGACCGGCTGAGCGTGCGCAGCACGGACCCTTTCGGCACCGACCTCAAAGCCATCTCGCTGGCGCTGCGCGGCGGCGAAATCGTCGGCATCGCCGGCGTGTCGGGCAACGGCCAGCAGGAGCTGCTCAAGGCGATTTCGGGCGAACTGCCGCTGGCGCAGGACGCCGGCGTCAAGCTGCTGGGCGAGGACGTCGGCCGCCAGGACGCGGCCGCACGGCGCCGGCGCGGCCTCGGCTTCGTGCCGGAAGAACGGCTCGGGCGCGGCGCCGTGCCGGCCCTGTCGCTTGCCGACAACGCCCTGCTCACCGGTTACGTGGGCGACGGCGCCGGCATGCTCAAGGGCGGTCTGGTGCAGCGCGGCGCGGTCGGCGCCTTCGCCCGCGACGTGATCGAGCGCTTCAAGGTCAAGTGCGGCGGCGCGCAATCGGCCGCCGCCAGCCTCTCGGGCGGCAATCTGCAGAAGTACATCGTCGGCCGCGAGATCATGCTGGCGCCGAAGGTCATGCTGGTCGCCCAGCCCACCTGGGGTGTCGACATCGGCGCGGCCATGCTGATCCGCCAGGCCATCATCGACCTGCGTGACGCCGGCGTGGCGGTGCTGGTGGTGTCCGAGGAAGTCGAGGAACTGTTCATGATGTGCGACCGTATCGCCGTGCTGGCCGAGGGCTGCCTCTCGCCGGTGGTGCCGGCTGCCGAGACCACGATCAACCAGGTGGGCGTGTGGATGAGCGGCGACTTCGGTCACGCGGAACCAGCCACCAGCGCAGAAGGAGCGGACCATGTCACGGCTTGAAGCACGTCCCGAACCGTCGCGCGCGATGATGCTCGCCTCGCCGCTGATCGCGGCGGCGGCCATGCTGGTCACCGGCTCGCTGCTGTTCCTGTTCCTCGGGCAGGAACCGCTGCACGCGTTTTACGTTTACTTCATCAAGCCCGCCACCACCCTGTACGGCGTCGGCGAACTGCTGCTCAAGGCCACGCCTTTGATACTGTGCGGCGTCGGCCTGGCGATCGGCTTTCGCGCCAACGTCAACAACATCGGCGCGGATGGCCAGCTGACCATGGGTGCGATTGCCGCCGGCTGCGTGGCGCTGTACTTCCAGGACGTCGAGGCCGGCTGGCTGATGCCGCTGATGCTGCTGGCCGGCGCGCTGGGCGGCATGGCCTGGGCGGCGATTCCGGCGCTGCTGCGCACCCGCTTCAACACCAGCGAGATCCTGGTCAGCCTGATGCTGGTGTATGTGGCCTATCTGTACCTGGGCTACCTGGTGCACGGGCCGCTGCGCGACCCGGCCGGCTTCAATTTTCCACAGTCGAAGATGTTCAACGACAGCGCGGTGCTGCCGCTGCTGGTGGAGGGCTTGCGTGTGAACGCGGCGTTTCCGCTGTCGCTGGCGGCGGTGGCCCTGGCCTGGTTCTTCTGCCGCCACACCTTTGCCGGCTACCGCATGCAGGTCAGCGGCATGGCGCCGGCGGCCGCGCTGTACGCCGGTTTCAGCGAACCGAAAAACGTGTGGGCGGCCTTCATGATCAGCGGCGCGCTGGCCGGCATCGCCGGCGTCGGCGAAGTGGCCGGCCCGATCGGCCAGCTGCAGCCCTCGGTCTCACCCGGCTACGGCTTTGCCGCCATCATCGTCGCCTATGTCGGCCGCCTGCACCCCGTCGGCGTGATGCTGGCCGCGATGCTGATGTCGCTGCTGTACATCGGCGGCGAGGCGGCGCAGATCGAACTGCAGCTGCCGTCGGCGATCACCGGCCTGTTCCAGGGTCTGCTGCTGTTCTACCTGTTGGCGGCCGACCTGTTCATCCACTATCGCCTCAAGCCGCACCAGCGGCCAATCGTCGCGAAGGCCGCGCCATGAATGCCGACTATCTGATCGCCTTCCTCGCCAGCACCGCCGGCGCCGCCACCCCGCTGGTGCTGGCCTCGACCGGCGAGCTGGTGGCCGAACGCTCCGGGGTGCTCAACCTGGGCATCGAGGGCATGATGCTGGTCGGCGCCGTGGTGGGGTTTTCCGTCACCCTGGGCAGCGGCTCGATCACCCTCGGGCTAATGGCGGCCATGCTGGCGGGGCTGCTGATGGCGCTCGTCTTCGCCTTCCTCGTGCTCACGCTGCAAACCAACCAGGTCGCGACCGGGCTTGCGCTCACGCTGTTCGGCATCGGCCTGTCGGCTTTTCTCGGACGCTCGCTGGTGGGGCAGACGGTGGCGCCGCTGGCGCACCTGTCGTTCCCCGTGCTGTCGGACCTGCCCTTCGTCGGGGCGCTGCTGTTTCGCTTCGACGCGATGGTGTATGGCTCGCTGCTGCTGGTGATCGCGGCCGGCTGGGTGCTGGCGCGCACGCGCCTGGGCCTGGTGATCCGCGCGGTGGGCGAATCGCCGCACAGCGCCCACGCGATCGGCTTTCACGTGATCGGCCTGCGCTATGCCACGGTGCTGTTCGGCGGCGCGATGGCGGGGCTGGGCGGCGCCTACCTGTCGCTGGCGCTCACGCCGATGTGGGTCGAGGGGATGACTGCGGGGCGTGGCTGGATCGCGCTGGCGCAGGTGGTGTTCGCCACCTGGAAGCCGCGCGGCCTGATCCTCGGCGCCTATCTGTTTGGCGGCGTGACGGTGCTGCAGTTCCACGGCCAGGGCTTCGGCCTGGATGTGCCGTCGCAATTTCTGTCGATGCTGCCTTACCTGGCGACCATCGTGGTGCTGGTGATTATCTGCCGCAATCCGCAGACGATTTTACTGAACAAGCCGATGTCGCTGGGGCAGAATTTCAAGGCCGATTAATACATTTCGCCGGCAGCCGATATGTGAATACTTCATTGCGCATTAAATCTCTGGCATCATTTCCCGAATAGAACTCGAAAAATAGGGAAATAATGTCTGCTTTTGCCTCGCGCAAGGCCCTCCATGCAATGACCTCGCTGTGTATGGCCGTCCTGCTTTCCGTCGGCCCCGCCGCGCACGCGGACGATGCAAGCACTTGCAAATTACACCCCGTCGGCAAGCTGCCGCTGTCGTTTGTCGGCTATGGCCTCAATCCGGTCATGCCCGCCACAATCAATGGTAAATCGACCCTGGCGCTGATTTCGACTGCGAACGGAGCGATCACCCTGGGCAAGGCGGCCCTGAACGACATGGGCATCGCGACCCCGCGCACCAGCCAAGTAATCCTCATGTCTGGCGGCGGAACCGCCCATGTCTACAGTGCCAACATCGATGAGTTGAAAATTGGCCCGATGAAGGGCTCGGGCGAATACGAAGTGAACGAGATGACGCGCAACTATGGCGTTGTTTTGGGCATGAACTCGCTATTACAGTTCGATCTTGAGGTCGACCTCTCCGCTAAATACCTGCGCTTCTTTCAGCCGGAAAAGTGCAAGGGCGTTTCGCTCGCCTATTGGGAGGGAGAGGCTGCCTCCGTTCCTTTCACCGTGACCAGTCGCGACTTCAGCCCGACCTTCACGATCAAAATCAATGGCAAGGAAACCCGAGCCAAGCTCAGTCTATTCTCGGAATACTCAATCTTGGACTTGCGCGCAGCGAAAGATGCCGGCATATCGCCGGCGATGCCAGGGGCGCGCAAGGAAACCAATTTCGTCATGGGAACCGGAACCGACGAGGTCTGGAACATGCCGATCGACAGTCTCGAAATCGGCACCGAACGCATCGGCAAGGCCAGAATCATGGTGGCCAATCTGGAGCCCAGCGACGACCAGATTATTCTTGGGACCGACTTCATCCGGTCCCATCGCATTCTTCTTTCGATGGTTCAAAAGCAGATGTATTTTTCGTACCTTGGCGGTCCCTTGTTCGTCGCCCCAGGCAGCAACAACAAGAACCCGTGGTATCGGGCCGAAGCCGAGCAAGGCAATCCGTACGCGCAATACCGCATGGGCAACCTGTACGATCGTGCCGACACGCAGCCGGCCGATGCGTCAGAAGCCGTATCCTGGTATGGCAAGGCGGCGGCGCAGGGACACGCCAACGCGAAATATCGACTCGGGCAAGAGCATTTCATACGGGCCGAATACAAGGAAAGCGCGCGTCTGTTCCGCGAAGCCGCGGCATCGAAAGACTTCGCTCCTGCCGCTGACGAAATGCTGTATCTGGCCGAGGCACGCCTTGGAGATAAGGCTGCGGCGGCGCGTGCGCTCGACGACGCGGTAGCGGCAAAATCCACAAGCGCCTGGACAAAAACCGTCCTCCGATTTTATCGCGGCGAAATCGATGGCGCCAAATTGCTGGGCTTGGCCGACGCCACCGGCATCGGCGCCAAGCCGCAACGGCGCTGCGACGCCTTCAATCAGACCGGCGAATTCCAGCTTCTGCGCGGCGATGCGCAGGCGGCCAAGGCGGCGTTCACCCTCGCGGTCGCCGCTTGTACAGATTCCCCACTGACGAAACGTCTCGCGCTCGCCGAGCTGGAACGCCTGAATGGCACGCCAGATCCAACCAAATGACATCACGCCACACCATGAATAACCTGCTCGAAGAAATGCTGTTCTGCGAATTCATGCTTACCTGCGAAACGCATGACTGCCGCGCCTTTTTTGAAAACGAGGAAGTCGCAACTGAACCGATGGAAGAGTGGGCCGCCAGAGCCGCCGAGGCGGCGCGCCAGGCCGGCTGGACCATCGGCCATACCGGCCTGGTCAAGTGTTCGGCCTGCGCGGCGGCCGGGCGCGCAAACGGCTAAGATGGCGCAATGACTACCATGCCAGACAAACCGCTTCCCGTCGCCGTGACCGCAGCCGAGGTGCCGGTGCGCAGCAAGAACTCGGTCTATCCGGAACCGTTTGCCGCGATGATGGCCGGGCGCGCGAAACGCCAGTTGGGCGAGCAGTTCGGGCTCACCAACTTCGGCGTCAACCTGACGCGCCTGGCGCCGCATTCGGTGTCGTCGCTGCGCCACGCCCACAGCCGGCAGGACGAGTTCATCTACGTGCTCGAAGGCCGTCCCACCTTGCATACCGACGAAGGCCGCACCGCGCTGGCGCCGGGCATGTGCGCCGGTTTCAAGGCCGGTACCGGCAACGCCCATCGCCTGATCAACGACACCGACGAGGAAGTGCTCTACCTCGAAGTGGGCGACCGCAGCGCCGGCGACGAGGGCAGCTACCCGGATGACGATCTCAAGGCGCTGCTGGTGGACGGCAAGTGGGCCTTCGTGCACAAGGATGGCACGCCGTACGCGTAGCCGGCCCACACCACACACCACCATGGCTTTCGACACCCTCCTGGCCCAGCGCGTTCGCGACGTGCTCGCCCACCATTCCGACATCACGGAACGCAAGATGTTCGGCGGCCTGGCCTTTCTCGTGCGCGGAAAAATGTTCATCGGCATACGCAACGCCAGCCTGATGGCGCGGGTCGGCCCGGAGCGGCACGTGGATGCGCTGGCGATGCCAGGCGTGCGCGTGATGGATTTTACGGGCCGGCCGATGAAAGGCTATGTTTACATCGATCCGCCGGCGATTGCCGAGAACACCGATTTGAAGGCCTGGGTGCAGTGGTGCCTGCAATACGTCGAGCGCCTGCCCGAGAAGCCGGCAAAATAAGCATCGGCCGGCAGGCGACCCTGATCAGCGCCTGCGCGCCAGCGGCGCTGCCAGGCGCAAGTCGGTCAGCGCGACCGCCACACACGGCAGAATGCAGCCTTCCCGTTTTTCGTCGACACTCAGGCCAGGCCATTCGACCACATAGCGCACCGCGCCGCCGCGCATCTGGCAAAGGCAGGTTCTGCACGTACCGTTGCGGCAGGAACTGGGCAGCGCGATGCCGGCCCGCTCGGCCGCCTTGAGCAGTGTTTCCGCCGGCCCCGCGTCGAATTCCCACCCCTGGTCTTCAAGCGTGACACGCACGCCCGGTCCATTATCCAATGCATCGTCCATCGCGCCGGCCTAGCGTTCCACATCCAGATAGCGCCACGAGGTCAGCTCCACCGGATGCCGCTTGTAATTCTTCAGCCAGGGCTGGCGGATATCGGCCGATATCGCATGCGTGAGCGGCACCCACGGGTTATACGCGGCGATGAGCTGATTCATTTCGCCATACAACTGCAGGCGCGCCGGCGAATCGCCCATCACGCGCGCCTTTTCAAACCGCTCGTTATAGGCCGGCAGATTGAAGCGCGCGTAATTCGCCCTGCCCGCATTCGGCCCATACAAGAGCTGATAAAAATTCTCGCCATCGGGATAATCGGCGATCCAGTTACTCTCGAACATCATCACTTTGCCCAGCCGTGACGCCTTGATAATCTCGGTCTTCTTGTCGGTCTTGAATTCCACCCGCAAGCCGATCGCATTGAGATTCTTGCGCCACAATTCGTCGCGCAAGCGTCCCGCCACCGTCGCCTCGCTGTGCATCACCAGCGTCAGCGGCTTGCCGTCCGGCCCGCGGCGAAAACCGTCGGCATCGCGCTGGCGATAGGCAAAGCGGTCCAGCAAGGCGTTGGCCAGCGCCGGATCGTAAGCAACCGGACTGCGGTAGCCCGGATCGTAACCCAGCACATTCGGCGGCAGCGGCGATTGCGCGCGGATCGCCAGGCCCTTCTTGAGGAGGCGAATATCCTCCTCGCTGTCGTAGCCGAGCGCGATCGCGCGGCGCAGGGCGATCTTGTCCTTGCCGTAGCCGCCGATCAGCGGGTCATCCATGTTCATCCACATGTAATAAGTCTGGAGCACCGGAAAGCGGCTCAGGACCATCCCTTTGGCCGCCAGGGCGGGCTTCAACTTGCCGTCGGCCAGCACCATGTCGGCCATCGATTCCGGCACCTGCTCGATGTAATCGTATTCGCCGCCGAGAAAGCCCAGCATGCGACCCTGAAACTCTTCGGCGATCTTGACCTCGACCCGGTCCACGCGCGGCAGCTTCTTTCCGTCGAGCGCGGCGGCGATGGCGCGGTCGGCCGGGTCGCTGCCCGGCGTCGCGTGAAACACCGTCGTCGAGTCCGGATTGGCCAGCAGCACGATCTTGTCGCTGCGCTTCCATTCGCCCAGCATGAAGGGGCCAGTACCGACCGGGTGGTTGCCGGCTTGGCCGGGATAGGCGTCCATCACTTCGCGCGCGACCACCCCTGCGGCCGGGGTCGCCAGGTAGAACAGGAAGTTGGGATCGGGCGCCGCCAGCTTGATGCGCAGCGTGTAGCGGCCGGTCGCCTGCAAGCCCGGCACCGGCGTGTCGTAGCTGAACTTTTCCTTGAGCGCGCCATCGCCGGCGATCTTGCCTTGGAACAGGCTCAGCCACGGCGACTTGAGCGCCGGATCGTACAGCCGCTTGAGGCTGTAGACATAATCGGCCGCCGTCACTTCGCGCCGCGCGCCCTTGAAGGCCGGATCGGGCGTGAAGAAAATGCCCGGCCGGATCTGGAAGGTGTAGCTCAGGCCATTGTCCTCGCTGCGCGGCAGCGCCAGCGTGGTGTTGGCGCGCAGGGCGACGGGACGCGCCAGGTAATCGTAGCGCAGCAGCGGGTCGAACAGGTTTTCAAGCAGGCTGAGCGAGGCGATGTCGGACGCGACGGCCGGATCGAGCCCGGTTTCATTGGTCGACAAGAACATGTACAGCACCTTGGCCGGACGCGCAGCGTCGACCGCACCCGCAGGTGCAAGGCAGCAGACGGACAGCAACAGCGCGGCGGTGGAGGTGGCGAGGGTGGCGATCGACATGGCCCGCCTATCATATGCGATCTCGGCGGGCCGATGCCCGAGCGCGCCGATTTCGCCCATCGGCAACCATTCCGCATGCATTCATGCATCAAATGTCGGCCGCTACGCCTATACTCTCGCTGAGCGGCAACCCCATCCACGCGCAGACGATAACGACATGGCACTGAATTACATCTGGTCAGGTTTCTTCCTGGTAGGCTTCCTGGCGGCGCTGGCCCAGTGGATTTTCCTCGGCGACACCGAGATTTTCAAAAAAATCGTCGACGGCACCTTCGAGTCGGCCAAGCTGGGCGTGATGGACATCGCGCTGCCGCTGGCCGGCGTGATGACACTCTGGCTGGGCATCATGAACATCGGCGAAAAAGCCGGCGCGGTCGGCTGGCTGGCCAAGGTGATCGCGCCGTTTTTCTCGCGCATCTTCCCCGACGTGCCAAGGGACCACCCGGCCACCGGCCACATGGTGATGAACTTTTCGGCCAACCTGCTGGGCCTGGACAACGCGGCCACGCCGTTCGGCCTGAAAGCCATGGAAAGCCTGCAAACGCTCAATCCCGACAAGGACACCGCCAGCAACGCGCAGATCATGTTCCTGGTGCTGCACACCTCCGGCCTGACCCTGATTCCGCTGGCCATCATGGCGCAGCGCGCGATTCTCGGCGCCAAGGACCCGTCCGACATCTTCATCCCGTGCATGATCGCCACCTACGTCGCGACCGTCACCGGCATCATCGCCGTCTCGCTCAAGCAGCGCATCAACCTGCTCAACCGTGTCGTGCTCGGCTGGCTGGGCGGCATCACCAGCGCGATCGCCCTGCTGATTTATTACTTCACCAACTACCTGAGCAAGCCGGAGATCGAACTGGTCTCCAAGGTTTCCAGCAATCTGATCCTGTTCTCGATCATCATCATTTTCATCGTCGGCGCGCTGCGCAAGCAGGTCAATGTGTACGACGCCTTCATCGAGGGCGCCAAGGGCGGCATCCAGACCTCGCTGACCATCATCCCCTACTTGGTCGGCATGCTGGTGGCGATCAGCGTGATCCGCAATTCGGGCGTGCTCGGCTTCGTCGTCGACGGCCTGAACTGGGTCTTCGTCCAGCTCGGCATGAACACCGAGTTCACCCCGGCGCTGCCGACCGCCTTGATGAAGCCGCTCTCGGGCAGCGGCTCGAAAGCCATGATGATCGACGCCATGAAAACCTACGGCGTCGATTCCTTCGTCGGGCGCCTGGCCTGCATCTTTCAGGGCTCGGCCGACACCACCTTCTACATCGTCGCCCTGTACTTCGGCTCGGTGGGCATCCGCAAGACCCGCTACGCCATCTCGTGCGGACTGATCGCCGACTTCGCCGGCATTGTCGCCGCGATCCTGGTCGCCTACCTGTTCTTCGGCTAAGGAGCAGCCCGTGAGCCGACGCCCCGCCCTTACCGCCCTCGCCGCCCTGCTGCTGTGCCTGCCGATGGCGGCGCGCGCCGAGCTTCCTGAACCCGTCAGCCGCGCCATGGCGGCCGCCGGCATGCCGTCCGACAGCATCAGCGCGCTGGTCTTGCGCGGCAACACGGCGGTGCTGTCGCACCTGGCCGAGCGTCCCATGAACCCGGCCTCGACCATGAAACTGGTCACCACCATGGTCGCGCTCGAACAGCTGGGGCCGACCTTTCGCGGGCGCACCGAGCTGCGCAGCACGGCGCCGCTGGCCGACGGCGTGCTCAAGGGCGACCTGATCCTGCGCGGCGGCGCCGACATCGATTTTAGCGGCGAGGTGCTCGAACGTATGCTGCGGGCGTTGCGCAACCAAGGCGTCAACAAGATCGCCGGCAATTTCGTGCTCGACCGCTCGCTGTTCAATCCACCGCGCAACGATATCGGCGTGCCGCCCTTCGACGAGTACGGCGACGCCTACTACAACGTGATTCCCGACGCCCTGCTGGTCAACAAGAACATGCTGCAGATCGAGCTGCGCTCGACGGCCAGGCACTTGCAGCTGGCAATCGAACCGGCGCTCGACAAACTGGAACTGAGTGCCGACATGACGCTCATCGACGCCGATTGCGCGGCCTGGGAAGCCGGCTGGAAGGCGCCCGAGATCGTGCGCGACAAGGTTCCCCACCCGGGCGGCAAGATGAAGCTGGTGCTGAAAGGGACCTTCCCGAAAAACTGTGCGCGCACCAACAGCATCAATGTGCTCGACCGCAACGACTACCTCGACCGCCTGTTCCGCATCACCTGGAAACAGGTCGGCGGTACCTTCGCCGGCGAAACGGTCGAAGGCCGGACGCCCCAGGACGCCCGTCTGCTCGCCGAGCACGCCTCGCGCGCCCTGCCCGAGCTGGTGCGCGACACCAACAAGCTGTCCGACAACGCGCTGGCGCGCACCCTCTTCCTGAGCCTGGGCAGCGTGCAGGGCGACCCGCTGCTGGGCAGCCGGCCGATTCCCTACGCCGACACCGAAACGACGTTCGTGCGGGCCGACCAGGCGGTACGCGTCTGGCTGCGCAACCACGGCATCGACGACACCGGCCTGGTGCTGGAAAACGGTTCAGGCCTGTCGCGCCTCGAACGCATCAGCCCGCTGCAACTGGCCAGCCTGCTGCAAGCCGGCCAGCGCAGCCTGTGGGCGCCCGAGCTGCAAGCGAGCATGCCCATCGTCGGGCTCGACGGCACCATGCGCCGGCGCCTGCCCAACAGCCCGGCCGCGCTGCGCTCGCGCATGAAGACCGGCACGCTCAACGGCGTGGCGGCCGTGGCGGGCTATGTAACCGATGCCAGCGGCCAGCAATGCGTGGTGGTGGCCATGCTCAACAACGAATTTGTCAGTGGCGGCAGGGGTACGGCCGTGCTCGACGCGCTGGTCGACTGGGTGGCGCGTTCGGGCGGGTAAATTCGGCCTCTGTCGCGCCGGCGCTACACATAAACAACAAGTTTATTTAGCGCATAACTTTCTGCCTGTCAATACGCGCGCGCCCGAAGCAATGCCCGGCGCGCCGTTTCTCACTCTGGCGGGCCCGCCATCGCTCCCCGGCTTGTGCGACGCGATATATCCTGTCAGCTAGTATTACCACTTACTTCACTATTAATCTGTCTATGGAAGCGATTTCAACATTTATTGCAAAGAAAGAATTGCTTGTAATCTGAAACACAAGTTCAAATAACAAGGCTCGCAATGCGCGTTTGTCGGCTCGGCCTCGGCCCCTACCTAGCCCTCACGCTGTTGGTGCTCACCAGCGCGTTGACGTTGGTGATCGTCGCGCTGGTCGGCGCCACGGTGGGCGGCAACGTCGAATCGGGCATCGGCCATGACTTGCAGGAGCTGGCTTTCCAAACCACCGACAAGCTCGACCGGGGAATGTTCGAACGCTACCGCGAGGTCGAACTGCTGGCTGAACACAGTCCCCTGGGCGACCCCGCCATCACGCGCGACGACAAGCGCAAACTGCTCAACCGCATGCAGGAAACCTACGCGACCTATGCCTGGATCGGCGTCACCGACCGCAGCGGCAGGATCGTCATCGGCACCCGCGGTCTGCTCGAAGGGGTCGACGTCTCGGCCCGCCCCTGGTACGCCGACGCCTACAAAGGGGTCTACCTGCACGACGTCCATCCCGGCGTGCTGCTGGCCGAACTGCTGCCGGGCACCGACAAGCTGCCGATGCGCTTTTTCGATGTCGCCTTTCCCTACCGCACGCCGGAGGGTGACATCGCCGGCGTGCTGTGCGTGCACCTGAGCTGGCAATGGGCGCGCGACATCGAGCATTCCGTCGTCAACCCGCTCGACGAACGGCACAAGGTCGACACCATGATCGTCGACAACGCCGGCATCGTGCTGCTGGGTCAGCCGAACATGGTCGGCAAGCGGCTCGCCGGCGCCAGCGTCGACGAGGCGCGCAGCCACCGGGCCGGCTTCGTCGTTGAACAAGATGCCGATGGCGTCGATTACCTGGTCGGCTACAGCAAGAGCCAAGGCTACCTGTCGTATCCCGGTTACGGCTGGACCGTGCTGGTGCGCCAGCCGCTGGCCGAGGCGTATGGCCCGGTGCGCAAGCTGCAAGGCCAGATCGTCATGATCGGCATCGTCATCGCGCAGCTGTTTTCACTGATCGGTTTCGAGGTCGCGCGCCGCATCACCAGCCCGGTGCGCGCGATCGCGCTGCTGGCCGGCCAGATCGAAGCGGGCCAGGCGCACTCGCTGAAGGTGCGCGGCAGCTACCGCGAAATCGGCATCCTGGCCAGCGCGCTCAACTCCCTGATGGCGAAGCTGGGCGAGCAGCAAACCGTGCTGCGCGCCAACAACGCCTCGCTCGAGGCGAGGGTGGCCACGCGCACCGAAGACCTGGCCCAGGCGCTCAAGACCATGGCGCACGACAACGCCCTGCACCGCGCAGCCGAGGAAGCGCTGCGCGTCATCACCGACCGCCTGAACCTCATCGCCGACAACATGCCGGCCGCCATCCTCTACATCGACCGCGACGAACGCTTCGGCTACGTCAACCAGACCCACCAGGATTGGCATTCGCTGCCGGCGGGGGCGTTCCTGGGGCGCCGGCTGGCCGACGTTTTCCCCAACCTCAACGGCGTCGAATCGCGCTACCAGGACATCCGGCCCTACGTCCAACAGGCGCTGCGGGGCTGCCAGGTCCAGTTCGAAGGCACGCGCCTGATCCGCGGCATGACGCGCCACGTCGAGGTCAGCTACGTGCCGCACATCGAGGGCACGCGGGTGCAGGGTTTCTACGCGATGATTCGCGATATCACCGAGCACAAGACGCTGCAGAAGCGCCTTGAGCACCACGCCAACCACGACCCGCTGACCGGGCTGGCCAACCGCCAGCTGTTTCTCACCCTGGTCGACGCCGCCATCGCGCGCGCCCAGCGCAGCGGCAAGCAGCTCGCCGTCATGTTCCTCGACCTGAACAAATTCAAGCAGATCAACGATACTCTCGGCCACGCGGCCGGCGACCGCGTGCTGACGACCTTCGCCGCCACCCTGGCGGACTGCGTGCGCAAGACCGACACCGTGGCGCGCCTGTCGGGCGACGAGTTCGTGGTGCTGGTGGAAGACTTGAGCGACGGCGACGACGCCGTGATCATGATCGCCGAAAAAATCATGAGCGCGCTGCAAGAGCCGATCAAGCTGATGGGGGAATGGGTGACCCTGTCGACCAGCATCGGCATCGCCATCCTCGATGAAAAGGATGAGGGTTCGCATACATTGCTGTCGCGCGCCGATGGCGCGATGTACCAGGCCAAGCGCAGCGGTGAGGTGGCGTGGACGATGGCGTAGGGTTGAGGGCGGCTTGCGGACGTCCCGTCTGCTTTACCTACAACCTGATCTGCTCCAGCCTTCCTGCGGAATAGCGCTAGGACACGCGATACGCGGCGCCGCCCTTGATTCTGGATGACTGATCCATGATCGCTGGCCACCAGCGGACCAGATTGCGCGACTTCTCCCAATATTTCTGCTGCGCCCACTGGCGATCCAACGCAAAGACAATCAATCCGGACTGCCGCAACGCTTCACGTTCCAGATCGTTCTTGTTGAAGACATCTTGCGTAATCACCGCCCACGGACCGCCACGCGCAAGCTCGGCAATCCAGTCATGGTCTTTGATCGTCGGTGCAAACCGGTCGCGCAGATGAATCACTTCGTCGACCTGGGCTTCGGGCTTGCACAGTTCGCGGATCCCGTGCGCCAAATGGGGTGACAAGTTATTGTCGAAAAAGAATTTCACGCGGCCAAGGCCTCAGCCTGGGCTTCAAAATACAAGGCGGCGTTGAGCGCAGGGACGGGAATGTCGTACAAGGCCGCCACGCGCTTCCTGTCCCGCTCCACAGCAAAGCTTGCGGCCAGCACTCCGTGCGGATGCCGTAGTCCGACAGGACGGGCTTGCCGAACGCGATCTCAGGATCAAGCACGACGGCCTTATTGCTTGGCAGCGGGAACCAGCGCCTCGCTTCGCCACCTGGATCAAATTCGATGCCGGCGTAAAGCTCAGGCCGGATGATGTGCTCGAAAACGACCTGGCGCTTGACCAGGTCAGTCAAGGTGATTTCGCCGTGCGACTGAAGCGCTTCATGAAAGATACTCTTGCCATCGGTGAGAAACCGATTGGTGGTGAAGGGGTAGTCGTGCGTGAAGATGCTTCTGGCGTTGTCGATCGCCGCACGGATGACGCGGAGCGGTACGTGATGGCGGACGAAAACCGTGACAATGCGTAACTCCAGCAAGTCGCGAAAACCGATGAGCTTTAGACCTGGTTCGGCGTCGACGAGCTGGGTCCGCCACAGCGGAGCGCTCTGGCCCCCCTTGAAACGGTAGCCGAACAGCCACCTGCTGACCTCGCGCGGGTCGGCTCCCGTAAAACGCTCCGCTTCCTGGAGTGTGTAAAGTCCAACGCCTGTCAGATCCATCGCCGCTCTCGCCTCCCTTGGACATTCTACGGCATTCACGGGCGCGCGCCCGGCCTGCAAGGTTGCTGACACGGGCGCAAACCTGCTCAGTGATCGGTCCCAGCGTACACCCACATCGCCTGGGTGCGCCCGGCGCGGCGGAACCCCAGCGCCTCGTAAAAGCCGATCGCCTCGCCGTCGGCGGTGAGCATCTGCTGGTGAAAACCGGCGTAGCGCTCGCCGAGCGCCTGCATCATGCGCCGGCCCACACCCTGGCGCTGGCAATCCGGATGCACCAGCAGGTGCGGGTAGTACACCACCAGGTGGCCGTCCGAAATCGCGTTGCCGAGTCCCGCCAGGCGGCCATCGATGCGCGCCGTCACCAGCGTGTGCGAGCCGCGCAAGGCCGCCATCAGCTGCGCCGGCTTGTCGGCCGACGACCAGGCGTTGGCGCGGTACAGCGCGATCACCTCGTCTTCTTCCAGCGCGTCGTCAAGCCGCACGATGATGGTCATGCCGATTCCTCATTTTTACAGGCCGTCCTTGCGGACCAAGCTCACAGCACGCGCCGAAACGTCCCCCGCACCCGTTCGCGGTCGCCGCAATCGTAATGCCACCACTCGGTGGCGATGCCTATGAAACCGGCCTGCCCCATCGCCTCGCGCAGCAACTGGCGGTTGGCCACCTGCTGCGCCGTGATGTCGCCGGCCGCCAGCAGCTGCGCCTCGCGCGCCGGGTGCGAGCGCACGGACAGGTCGTCGAATCCGGTGCCCATGTCCAGTTCGCGTCCGGCCGCATCGCGCAGCGTGATGTCGAGCGCCATGCCGAACGAGTGGATCGAGCCGCGCGAAGGCTCGGCCAGGTACATCTGCAAATCGGTGCCGTCGAGCGCGGCCCACAATTGTTCCTGCACCCGCTGCGGGCGCAGCGCGTCGAGCACCAGCGCTGTGCAGCCGGGCGCGTGAGCGGCCAGCCAGGCCACCACCTGTTCGAGCGCGGCGGCCGCCTCGACATGCAGCCAGGCGCAGTCGTGCGGCGAATACAGGTCGCGCCCGACAAAATTGTCCGGCGTGGCGTAGCGCAGGTCGACGGCGATGCCGGCGATCGTCGACAGGTGGCGGAATTCGGTGCAGCCGGCGATGTCGTCGCCGTGGATGGTGCGGCTGTCGGTGCGGTTCATGCTGAACCCCGCGCCAGGCAGGCGCGCGCGGCCACACCGATGCAGTCGGCCAGCGCGCGCGCGCCGTGCGACAGCGGCGCCGCGCTGGCGGTCAGCAGATACAGCTGGACCGGAATCGCCGGCGCCCACGCGCGCCGCTGCAGGCCGGGCGCGCAGGCGGCGGTGAACGGGTCGACCACCGCCATCCCGGCGCCGGCCTCGACCAGCGAGCGGGCGATCTGGCAAGTCTGCACCACGGTATGGAACACCGGATGCACGCCCGCTTCCTCGCAGGCGGCCACCACCAGTTCGCCGAGCGGGTCGTTGTCGGCGTAACCGATCAGCTCTCCCGCCAGCCCGTCCGCGCCCAGCGGCGCCGCGCACTCCTCGGCGCTCCAGCTGCCGGGCCGCGCAATCGCCGTCATCAGGCCGCCGGCCAGCGCTTCGGCCTCGATGCCCGGGTGGCGCGGGTCCTGCAGGGACAGCGCCAGGTCGGCTTCGCCAAGGCGCAGGGTATGCACGATCTCGCTGGTGTGATGGGTCGCCAGCTCGCAGCGGGTGTCGGGAAAATCGCGGCGCCACTGGCCCATCGCCGCCGGCAGCACGCCGGTCGCAATCGTCGGGGTCGACACCAGCCGGATGGTTTCCAGCGCCTGGCTCTTGAGTCCGGCGGCCAGGCGGCGGATACCTTGCAGGTCGCGGTGCAGCTTCTCGGTTTCGATGAACAGGCGGCGCGCCTCGGGACGCGGGTAGAGCTTGCCGCGCACGCGCTCGAACAAGGGCATGCCGAGCTGCTGCTCGGCGTGCTGCAAGACCTTGCTCACGGCCGGCTGCGAAATATGCAGCACTTGCGCCGCGCCACTGATGGTGCCGACCTGCATGATCGCGTGGAAGACCTCAATGTGGCGCAGGCGCATTACTTGGGGTCCTCCTGGGCCGCGCCTTCCGGCCGGGCTGGCAGCGGCGCCGGAACCTTGGCCGCCGGGGTGGTCAGCACCTCGAGCAGCGCCGCCGTCTCGGCGTCCGGCGCGCCCTCGATGAAGGCCGGCCGGTACTTCATCTGGAAGGCCGTCACCACATTGCGCGTCGCCTCGTCCAGCTCGCCCGTCTGCGGCACCGCGTAGCCGTGCAGCGCCAGCTTTTTCTGGAACCAGGCGACGTCGGGCAGCTGCTGCTCAAAGGCCGGCCGCGCCGCCGTCACGCGGGCGGCGTCGGGCCAGGTCACGAGGCCGGCCTGCGCCAGCTGGAACCAGGGGAACATCGGACCCGGGTCCTGCTTGCGCTGCGGTGCGATGTCGCTGTGGCCGAGGATGTTTTCAGGCGGAATATGGTGGCGCGCGACGATGTCCTTGAGCAGCACGATCAGCTCGTCGATCTGGGCTTGCGGAAACGGCTGCCAGACACGCCCGGTCGGCGTTTGGGTGAAGCCGTGGTTGACGATCTCGATGCCGATCGAACTGCTGTTGAGCAGCGTGTAATTTTTCCAGAACGACACCCCGGCATGGTTGGCCTGGCGGTTTTCATCGACCAGGCTGTAGATCACCGGCTTGGCCTCGTCGCTGAGCAGATAGTGGCTGCTGACCACTTCCTCGGTGAGCGTCCGGAGCGAGGAGGGAAAGGTGCCGACCGTGTAGTGCAGGATCACGTACTTGACCCGGCTGCTCTGGCTTTTGGCGTTGTAGGTCTTGTCGATGCGCGGGCCGGACGGCGTGGTGGCGCAGCCGGCGAGCAGCGCCAGCAGGAAGGCGGCGAACAGGGTTTTCATGAGCGTGAGGGAAGGGATCATAGGCGAACGGCGGCGAGGCGGGCGGCAGCGTGATGCGCCTCGATCGTCTGGTGGGTCAGTGAAATGGTTGGCGGCAGGGCGGCGCGCATGGCCGCCAGGATCATCGGATGCAACTGCGAGGCGCGGCCGGCCAGCGCCACCGGGCGCGCGCCAAAACGCTGGACCAGCGCCAGCGCCAGGCGCGCCAGTTCGGCGCCGGCGCGGTGCAGGATGTCGGCCGCGGCCGGGTCTTGCGCGCAAGTTTCGGCGACGGCCAGCGCCAGCATGCCGACCTGGCCGCGTTCGCTCACGTGCATGAACTGGCGCGAACGGTCCCAGTCGCTGCCGCCGATTTGCGCGAATACCGCGCGCGCCATCGGCGACGCTTGCCAGGCGCCGGGCTGCTCGTCCTCGGCGCGCCAGATGTGGCGCAGCGCTTCGCGCGCGATCCAGTAGCCGCCGCCTCCATCGTCGAGCAACACGCCGCGTCCGCCGGCCCGGCGGAACGATCCGTCGCCGTCGATCCAGGCGCCGATTGAACCGGTGCCGGCATACACCAGGTAGCCTTCGCCGGCACGGAAGCTGGCGCGGTAGGCGATCTCGATATCGTTCGACAGTACAACCGCGCCGGCCGGCAGGTCAAGCAGGGTGGACAACCATCGCCGCCATTGCTCGCCAACGGCCTCAGCGCCGCCAAAGCCGCTCAGGCCCGCATGCACGGCGACTGGCCGGCCGTGGCCCAGCACCGCCGTGGCGAGTTCGGCCAGCGTGGCCTGCGCGACATCGCGGCCGGCATCGGTGTGCGCTTGCAGCGCCGACAGTCCCGCCACTTCGCCCTCGGCCAGCGGCGCGCCGTCAGCCGCCGCCAGCGCCCAGCGCGTGCGGCTGCCGCCGGCGTCGATACCGAGGCACAGGGGGCGAAGTTCAGTCATGGAAGTCCGGGCGGGCGGACGCCTGGCGGTATCGTTCAGTCATGCCACAGTGTATACCGAACGCCCCCGCCCAGCCATCCCGTCACGGCAGCGTGATGCGCGCGCTCTCGTTGCCGATGCGGTCAATGCCGCTGACCACCACCGCGTTGACCGGGCCCAGTTTGGCGTCGTCCGGCACGCTCCACTCGGTCTTCGAGGCCGGCGCGACGGCGAAGCGCCATTCGTCGCCGAAGCGGGTCCAGATGGCGTATTGGGCGTTGGCCTTGCCGGGCGCCAGCTTGAGCTGGGCGCCCTTGCCGGCGCGCGTCATGCCGACCACCGGCGTGCCCGGCGTGTCCTTGCCCAGCCAGGGCGAGGCCGGCGTCAGCGCCGGGCTGGCGTAAAACCCCGCCTTGAGCTGGTCACTGATGCCCTTGCGGTTTTCCATCAGCGCGGCGATGCTGAAATGCAGGTGGCCGCCGGCCCCGGCGCGGCTGCGCGTCAGGCCGATCTGCTGGATGATTTCCGCCGGCGGGTAATCCTTGCTCGGCGCCCCGATCCGGCTGGTGTACAGCCCGGGCCAGATGTGGCGGCCCTTGCTGTTCTGCGCCAGCCAGTAGTCGAGCAGCACGTCGTAGGCTTGCGGCGCCGGCGCGATCGGCCAGTACAGCTGCGGCGACAGGTAATCGAGCCAGCCGTTTTCCAGCCACAGCTCGGCATCGGCGTACAGCTTGTCGAACTGGCTGAAGCCGACGATGCCGGGCGGACGCCGCTCCGGCTTGCCCAGGCCGAACGGGCTGATGCCGAACAGCACCCAGTTCTTTTCCTTGTGGATGCCTTTGTACAGCGCCTCGATCAGGCGGTTGACGTTGTCGCGCCGCCAGTTCGCGCGGTCGAGCTTGCCGCCACCCAATTGATAGCGGGCCCAGGCCGGCTGGTCGGGAAAGTCGAGCTCGGCCTTGCCGCCGGCGCCGTCGAGGGCATTGCTCTCGCCGCCCGCCTCGATCGGATAGGGGTAGAAATAATCGTCGATCTGCACGCCGTCGATGTCGTAGCGCCGCACCACGTCGAGCACCACCTCGAGCGTGTGGCGCGCCGCCGCCTCCTCGCCCGGGTCCATCCACTGGAAGCGGCCGTAGGTCTTCACCAGCGCCGGATTGGTCTTGCCGATATAGTCACTGGCCAGTGGCGATTTGGCGGTCGAATGGCGCGCCCGGTAGGGATTGAACCAGGCGTGCAGTTCGAGCCCGCGCGCATGCGCCTGGGTGATCCAGAAATTGAGCGGGTCGTACATCGGCGACGGCGCCTTGCCCTGGGTGCCCGTGAGATATTCGCTCCACGGCTCCAGCTTGGACGGATAGATCGCGTCGGCGCTCGGCCGCACCTGCAGCACGATGGCGTTCAGGTTCAGTATCCTGGCGCGGTCGAGGATGGCGATCGCCTCGGCCTGCTGCTGGGCGACCGTCAGGGTCGATTTGCTGGGCCAGTCGATATTGGCCACCGTCGAGACCCAGGCGGCGCGAAATTCGCGCGGGGCCGGCGGCGGCACCGGCCCGGTCGGCGGGGCCGGGTTGGGCACGGCAGGCAAGCTGGGCGCCCCTGTCACGACGGGCGCCTTGGGCGCGCCCGGCCGCAGCGGCGTGGTGCAACTGCTCAACAAACCTGCCATGCCCAAGGCGCCGGCGACACCGGCCAGCGCGAACGCGCGTTTCTTCAAATCTGGCTGCAAAACTGCTCCTACGTATTGTTCTTTGATGGCTACTTCTTGCCGAACGCGGGGTCGATCTTCACCAGCGCGGCCATCACGAAGGCCGGAATGGTGGCCACGCAGACCCACACAAAAAAGTGCTGATAACCGAGATATTCCTGGATGCGGCCGCTGAACATGCCGGGCACCATCATGCCCAGCGCCATCAGGCCGGTGCACATGGCGTAATGCGCCGTCTTGTGCGGGCCGTCGACCGCCATGATCATGTACAGCATCATCGCCGTGAAGCCGAGGCCGTAGCCGAACTGTTCCAGCGCGAGGCAGGCCGACACCAGCACCAGGTCTTGCGGCAGGGCGCTGGCCAGGTAGACGAACACCAGGTCGGGCACGTGCACCGCCAGCACCATCGGCCACAGGCAGCGCTTGAGGCCGAACTTCGAAATCAGATAACCGCCAAGCAGCCCGCCCATCACCAGCGCGGCCAGGCCGACGGTGCCGTAGGCCAGGCCGACGTCCTTGGTGGAGAGGCCGAGGCCGCCCTTGGCGAACGGGTCCATCAGGAATGGCGTGACCATTTTCACCAGCTGCGCCTCGCCCAGCCGGTAGGTCAGGATGAAGCCGATGATCAGCAGGATGTCTTTCTTGCCGAAGAAGGCGCCGATGGTGGCGAAGTAGTCGCGCAGGAAGCTGTCGCTCTCGGCCACGGTGACGTCGCTGACCGGACGCGGCAGCACGCTGCGGTGATAGGCGAACAGGCCGAGAAAGGCCACCGCCAGCACGGCGAACGCGACCGACCAGCCGAAGTGCACATCGCCCGTCGATTCCTTGACCTGGCCCGCCAGGTAGACCAGCGGCCCCTGCACGCCGAGCATGGCGAGCCGGTAAAAAGTGCTGCGCACGCCGACAAACGCGGCCTGCTCATGCTGCCGCAGGCCAAGCATGTAGAAGCCATCCGCCGCCACGTCGTGGGTGGCCGAACTAAAGGCGAGCAGCCACAGCATGGCGAGGCTCAATTGGACGAAATTGGGCAGGTGGAAGGTGAAGGCGACCGCTGCCAGCGCCGCGCCGATCAGCAGCTGCAGCGTGACGATCCACCAGCGCTTGGTGCGGAACATGTCGACGAAGGGCGCCCAGAACGGCTTGATCACCCACGGTAAATACAGCCAGCTGGTGTACAGCGCCAGGTCGGCGTTGGACATGCCGGTATCCTTGTACATGGTGCTCGCGAGCATCATGACGACGACATACGGAATCGCCTGGCCGAAATACAGGGTGGGCACCCAGGACCACGGCTTGCTGGCCGGGGTGGCCGGGTCGATGGCCGGGGCTTGTTCTGCTGGCTCTGCTTGCTGTTTGTACATACTCTTTCTTCGTCGCGGGATGCGGGCCGGGCCCGCAGCGATCACGCGGCGAGCGCCTGGCGCACGCTGCCGCGCGCCGTCTCCAGCAATGCCTTGGCCTCTTCGATGCCGCAGTGTTTGCTCAGCGCGACGATCGCCACCTTGACGTGGAAATCGCACTGCGCCAGCACCGCGCGCGCTTGCGCCTCCTCGGCGCCGGTGGCGAACATGGTCAGGCGCACCGCGCGCAGGATCAGCTTCGCATTGCTAGCTTTTAAGTCTACCATCAGGTTGCCGAAAACCTTGTTCAGTCGAACCATCAGTGCGCTCGAAAACGCGTTCAGGGCGATTTTCTGGGAGGTGCCGGCCTTGAGCCGGGTGCTGCCGGAGATCACCTCGGGCCCGGTGTCGAGCGTGATGCCGATGTCGGCCTCGGCCGTGAGCGGCGCGTCCGGATTGTTGGCGAAGCCGATCGTCAGCGCGCCCGCCTCGCGCGCGGCCAGCAGCGCCCCCAGCGCGTACGGCGTGGCGCCGGAAGCGGCCAGCAGCAGCACCACATCGTTGGCGGTGGGCGCCAGCGCGCGCAGGTCGACCGCGCCCTGGCCGGCATCGTCCTCGGCGCCCTCGACGGCGACGAACATCGCGCCCTTGCCGCCAGCGAGCAAGGCGCGTGCGCGCTCGTACGGCCAGGAAAAGGTAGGATACAGTTCGACACTGTCGAGCACGCCAAGTCGGCCGGAAGTGCCGGCGCCGACGTACACCAGGCGCCCGCCCGCCTGCATGCGCGGCACGGCGGCGTCGACGGCGGCGGCGATTTGCGCGGCCGCCGCGTGCACCGCGCTGACCGCCTTGAGCTGGTCGTCCACCAGCACGGTGACGAGCTTGTCAGTGGAGTATTGATCGAGTTGCGCGTGTTGCTGGGCAAAAGTTTCGGTTGATAACATCGCCATCGTCAGCAGAAAGTGGAACACTCAGTGTAATGCCAGGGACGGACGCGCGCGCATGAAAGGATGTGGCGCGACCATTCCGACAGCTTATGCGCGCCGTGTCTAGGCCAGCATGTCTTGCTGAGCATTCTAGCCCCAGACGCGCCGCCGTGCGCGCTCTGGCGATGAATACCGGCGCATGATCGCCGGTTATGGGTGCGGCAAGGACATTCATTGGCCGCGCGGCGGTACGGCGCTTAAGCTGGCAATAGGGAAATGCAAGGAAAGCGCATGCGGGAAGTCATTGTCATCGGCGGCGGGGTAATCGGGCTGACCACGGCCTGGTGGCTGCTCGAGGCCGGCCACGGCGTGACCGTGCTCGAACGCGAGCCGGGCGTCGGGCGCGCCTGCAGCTTCGCCAACGGCGGCCAGCTCAGCTACCGTTATGTGTCGCCGCTGGCCGACGCCGGCGTGCCGTGGAAAGCGCTGCAATGGCTGACGGACCGCGACGGACCGCTGCGCCTGCGGCTTGATGCGGACTGGCGTCAATACAGCTGGCTGGCAAGCTTCCTGGCGCACTGCCGGGCCGACCTCAACCGGCGCACCACGGCCACCTTGCTGGAACTGGGTGAACTGTCGCGCGCCGCGATGGCGCAGCTGGCGCTGGCGGTGCCGCACGACGAATTCAACTGGCGCGAGGCCGGCAAGCTGGTGGTGTACCGCTCGCCCAAGACATTCGCGGCGGCGCTCGCGCGGCCCGATACCGACCGGCGGCGCGCCGTGCTCACGGCGGCCGAATGCGTGGCGCGCGAGCCGGCCCTGGCTGCCGCCGAGGGCGCGCTGGCCGGCGGCATCTTTAATCGCGGCGAGGCAGTGGCCGAGTGCCACGCCTTTTGCGAAGCGCTGGCGCGGCGGCTGTCAGCGCAGCCGCGTTTTCGCGGCGTGGTCCAGGGCGCGGCGCGGGCCATCGTGACGGATGGGGGCAAAGTCAGCCATCTCGACACCAGCGCCGGCCCTTTGACCGCCGACGCCTACGTGCTGGCGTCCGGCATTCAGAGCCGCGACCTGGCTGCGGGCGCCGGCCTGCGACTGCCGCTGTATCCACTCAAGGGCTACAGCCTGAGCGCGCCGATTCGTCCCGGCGATCTGGCGCCTGAGGTCAGCGTTACCGATTTCGAGCGCAAGGTGCTGTACGCGCGCATCGGTGACCAGCTGCGGGTGGCGGCCATGGTCGACATGGTGGGCGAGGATTTGACGCTCGACGCCGGCCGCGTGGCGGGGCTGATCCGCCAGGTTCGCCAGACCATGCCGGACGCCGCCGATTACACCCGCATCACACCCTGGGCCGGCCTGCGCCCGGCCACCCCAAGCGGCGCGCCCATCATCGGCGCCACGCCGCTGTCGAACCTGTGGCTCAACGTCGGGCATGGCGGACTCGGTTTCACCTTTGCCTGCGGGTCGGCCAGTTTGCTGGCCGAGCTGATGGGCGGGACTCGGGCGCCGGGCGCGCTCGCGGCGCTGGCCATGCCCGCGAAGAAGTGACGGCCTCGGCTCAGCGCATTGCACTGAACGAGTCGAGCAGGGTGCGGTTGCGC
The DNA here is from genome assembly GCA_039927975.1 of Massilia sp. Lineage (GTDB taxonomy): Bacteria > Pseudomonadota > Gammaproteobacteria > Burkholderiales > Burkholderiaceae_D > JBDSTZ01. The sequence goes on from JBDSTZ010000159.1 coordinate 41,860, forward strand.
TCCAAACCGAGGCCCAAAGCTGAGCCTGTGTCTGAATGTCGCACTTGACCCCGTGCCGTGTCCTCAGCGCATGGCGCTGAGCGAGTTCAGCAAGGCCGCGCAGCGTTCCGGCGGTCCGCCCTTCACTTTGTCGCCGTCGAACACGCAGGTCGCCGCCGCGCGGTTCGGCGCGTGGTCGTCGATCTTGTAAATCCGTCCCTTGCGATACTCGGTCGATACCAGCAACTTGCCATCGGCGAACCAGGCGCGTTCGCAGCCATTGAAGCCGGATGGAATTCTAACGGGATAAACGCGCAGGCTGGCGCCATGGGTCTCCACCTTGCGCGCGGTGGAGGGAGGCGCGATCAGGCCGCAGCTCAGCGCGGCCTCCTTTTTTACGCTGTCCGAGATGTTGACGTACAAGATCCCGACCACCGCGATCCCAAGTATCGTCCAGTTCAACACACTTGCCGATTTCTTCACATTGCTCTCCGCCCACGCTAACCCGCGCACACCATACCACGGCGACTCTTGTCGATTTATAAAGTCGTTACACCCGCGACCGTTCGAGCCGCAAGTGCCCCGGACAACGCCACTTATTGATCAATAACAAGGATCACGCGTATCCCTATGGGAGACTTTAATTCCGGCAACCCGTCGACCGCGTTTCAAGGAATGGGATATGAACAGGAAGAAGCAAAGTGTCCAAGGCTGCGCGCTGGCGTTGACATTGACCGCCGCCGCCCCGCTTGCGCTGGCGTCCGGCGACGACGCGCCCGACCTGAACGCGCTGCCGATCGAGCAATTGCTCAATCTGGAAGTCATCACCGCGTCGAAAATTCCGCAGAAAATCAGCGAGGTGCCCTCCTCGGTGTCCGTCATCACGGCCGATGACATCAGCCGCTACGGCTATCGCACCCTGGCCGACATCCTGCGCAGTGTGCGCGGCGTCTACGTCACCTACGACCGCAACTACAGCTACGTCGGCACCCGCGGCTCGGGCCGCCCGGGCGACTTCAACACCCGCCTCCTGATCCTGGTCGACGGCACCCGCCTCAACGACCTGGTGTACGACCAGGGCGCGGTCGGCACCGAATTTCCCATCGACGTGAGCCTGATCGAGCGGGTCGAATTCGTGCCAGGACCCGGCTCGGCCATTTACGGCAGCAGCGCCTTCTTCGGCGTCATCAACGTCATCACCAGGACCGGCGCCGCCTTGCAAGGCAGCGCGCTCACCGTCGGCGCCGGCAGCTACGGCACCAGGCAGGCACAGCTGGCAACCGGCATGCGGCGCGACAACGGCGTCGACCTGCTGCTGAGCGTCTCCGGCCTTTCACGCCGGGGCGCGGACCAGTATTTCCCCGAGTACGATGACGCGGCGAGCAATTTCGGCCTGGCGCACAAGCTTGACTACGACCGCTACAAGCGCGGCTTCGCCAAGCTGTCCGTCGGAAAATTCTCGATCGGCGCCTACTTCGGGCGCCGCCACAAAGGCGTGCCCACCGCCGCCTATGGCCAGCAGTTCAACGATCCGCGCGCCGACACCGTCGACGAGTACGCCGCCGCCAGCGCGTCCTACCAGCGCGCCCTGAGCGACACGCTGCAGTTCTACGGCAGCGTCAACCTGAACCGGTACCGCTACAGCGGCGCCTTCATTTACGCGCCCGCCAGCGAGACCGTCAACCGCGACGCAGCCGAAAGCAGGACCGCAGGCGCCGAATTGCGCCTGCTGAGCACCGCCATCCAGAACCACAGGATCATCGCCGGCGCCGAGTACGCCAGCGATGCCAAGCGCATGATGCGCAATTACGACACCGATCCGTACGTGTCCTACCTCTTCAACGACCGCCCCAAGCGGCGCGCCGGCCTCTACGTGCAAGACGAGATCCGGCTCGGCGACCAGTTCATCGTCAACGGCGGCCTGCGCCACGACGACGATTCGGAGGGCGGCTGCAGCAGCAATCCGCGGCTCGCGCTGATCTACAAGGCCACCCCGCTCACCACTCTGAAAGCCCTGTACAGCACGGCCTACCGGGTGGCCAATTCCTACGAACGCTATTACGCCACGACCACCGGCTACAAACTCAATCCCGGGCTCAAGTCCGAACGCATCAAGACCTTTGAAGTGATCGGCGAATACTTCCCGTCCGAAAATTTCAGGGCCAGCGCGGCGCTCTTCCAGTACCGCTTCAATGACTTGATCGCCCTGACGACCGACCCGGACGACAACCAGCTCTATTACTCCAACATCGATTCGGCGCGCTCGAAAGGCGCCGAGTTCGAAGCCGAATGGCTGCGCGATAACGGCGGCGCGCTCAAGGCCAGCGTCAGTTTCCAGTTTGCCCACAATGGCGCCGACGGCGAATGGCTGAGCAATTCGCCGCGCCAGCTGTTCAAGCTGAACTACGCCACGCCGCTGTGGCGCGACGGCCTGCGCGGCGCCATCGATTACCAGTTCACCAGCCGGCGCCGCACCGCACCCGGCGGGCAAATCGGCGGCTTCGGCGTGCTCAACGTGACGGTGCTCAGCTATTCGCTAGGGAAACGAGTCGAACTGTCGGCCAGCCTGTACAACCTGCTCGACAAGCGCTACGCCGATTCCCCCAGCGAAGAGCACTACGACAACAGCAACCCCGCGCGCCATCTCGGCGAGATCCGCCAGGACGGGCGCAACTGGCGCGTCGACGTCAGCTACAAATTCTGATCATGCGCACTCGCCGCGCCGCCGCGCGCACCCTGTCCACGGTCGATGCGCCGCGCCTGCCGCTCGCCTGCGCGCTCGCGCTGGCGTGGGCGCTCGCGCCGGCATGGGCGCTGCTGGCGCCGGCGCCCGCGCGCGCGCAAGCCCAGCCGCAGGCGGCGGCCGAGTACGCGGCGAAAGCGGCCTTCATCTACAAGATCGCCATGTTCAGTACCTTCGCCGCCCCGCACGCCGACCCGATCCGCTTCTGCGTCCTCGGCCGTGACCCCTTCGGCGAGCATTTCCGTCAGCTCGAAGGCAAGCGCCTGGGCGAAGCCACCATCGCCATCGCCTATCCGCATTCGACGGCCGAAGCGCTCAGGCAGTGCCAGATCGTGTTTGTCAGCGAATCGGAAGCCGACAACATCGGCGCGCTGGCCAGCGCCGCCAAAACGGCCGGCGTCATGACGATCTCCGACATGAAGGGCGCGGCGCGCAAGGGAATCATGCTCGAACTGAGCGTGGAAGACAAACGCATCGCCTTCGAATTTAACGTCGAGGCCGCGCGCGCCGCCAACATCGCGCTCAGCTCCAAGGTCCTGCGTCTTGCCCGCGCGGTCTATTGACGCCTTCAATTTGCCCAGCCAATGAACCTCGAACCGGACAGCCCAATGCAGCGCGCACCCGACGGCAACAGCAAGCAGACCTTGAGCACCAAGCTCAAATGGGCCAACCTGGTCACCAGCGGCACCGTGATCCTGCTGTCGACCTTGTTCCTGCTTGGGATACAGATCTATTTCTTCTCCTCCGCATTGGTGCGCCAGACCCAGGTCCAGGCGACCATGGCCAGCGAAAACATGTCGGCCGCGATCGTGTTCAACGACAAGAATGCCGCCAGCGAGATCCTGGCCGCCATGCGTGTGGTGCCCGACGTCCAGTCGGCGGTGGTGTACGACAACGAGCGCCGCCCCTTCGCCAGTTTTCTGCGCGAGGCCGGCGCCGCGCCCGCCGCCGCCCAGCCCGACCTCGCCAAGGGATACGCGCTCTCTTATCGCCACATCACCGTGGTCGAACCCTTGATCGTCAAGCGCCAGCGGCTCGGCACGCTGATCGTGCAAAGCGGGCTCGAGAGTGTGTACCGCCAGCTCGGGCTTTACCTGGCGCTGACGATCCCGGTGATGCTCGCCGTGCTCGGCATCGCCCACCTGGTGTTGTCGCGCCTGCAGCGTTTCATCACCGATCCGATTCTCGCCCTGTCGAGCGTGAGCGCGCAGATCTCGCGCTTGGGCGACTATTCGATCCGCGCCCAGGTCAGTTCGCTGGCCGATATCGGCATGCTGTCGAAAGCCTTCAACACCATGCTCGACCGCATCCAGAAGCGCGAGAGCGAACTGGAGGCCGAAATCGCCGAGCGCAAGCGGGTCGAGGTCAAGCTCGACCGGCTGGCCCACTTCGACGACGTCACCCAGTTGCACAACCGGCATTACTTCAACGACCGGCTGGAGTCGGTCATCAAGCGCTCCCAGCAATTCAAGGAACGCACCGTGCTCATGTTCATCGATCTGGACGACTTCAAGACCGTCAACGACACCCTCGGCCACGATATCGGCGATGAACTGCTGCGCCTGGTGTCGGCGCGGCTGGCCGAAACGCTGCGCTTCGGCGACGTCATTTCGCGCATCGGCGGCGACGAGTTCGCCATCATTCTGGAAAACGTCAGCCAGACCAGCGTCGCCTCGCTGATCGCCGAAAAGTGCCTGGCCAGGATCGCCCAGCCCTTCGCCATTTCCGGCCATGAAATCCACGTCGGCGCCAGCATCGGCATCAGCGTCTACCCCGACGACGCCGCCAATATGCACGAGCTGCTGAAATACGCCGACACCGCGATGTACTACGCCAAGAACAACGGCAAGAATTCCTACCGCCTGTTCACCAGCAGCATGCAGGAGGACGCGCACAAGCGCTTCACCATCGACAACAACCTGCGCCGCGCCCTCGAACGCGGCGAATTCATCCTGCACTACCAGCCTCAGCTCGACTTGCGCAGCGGCGTCATCAGCGGCGCCGAAGCCCTGATCCGCTGGCTCCACCCCGACTTGGGCATCATCAACCCCGCCGATTTCATTCCGATCGCCGAGGACACCGGCGTCATCGTGCGGATCGGCGAATGGGTGCTGCGCGAAGCCTGCCGCGAACTGCGCAAGTGGCACGCCGCCGGCTACCGCCTGCGCATGTCGATCAACCTGTCCGGACGCCAATTGCGCGAAGCCGATTTCGTCGCCACCGTGCTGGCCATCGTCGCCGAGACCGGGGTCGACCCGCACTGGCTCGAACTGGAACTCACCGAAAGCATGCTGATGGACGCCTCGCCCCTCATCGTCGAGAAACTGCACGCGCTCAGGCGCGCCGGCATCCAGTTGGCGATCGACGATTTCGGCACCGGCTACTCCTCGATGAGCTACCTGAAAACCTTCCCGGTCGGCACCCTGAAAATCGACCGCAGCTTCGTCTGCGACCTGCCGCATAACACCCAGGATGCCGCCATCACCAAGGCCATCATCGCCATGGCGCGCAGTTTAAGGATGGACATCGTGGCCGAGGGCATCGAAACCGCCGAGCAAGGCGAATTCCTGCGGGCCAACGGCTGCGACAAGGGGCAAGGCTACTATTACAGCAAGCCGCTGCCGGCCTCCCAGGTGTGGGATCTGCTCAAGCGCACCAAGACCGTCGGCGAGCGCGTCAGCCTCGATTTGCAGCCGGTCGACAGCTGAGCGGCAAGCCCGGGCCCGTGCCAGGCGCCCTGCCTGGCCTTCCGCCGCGGGCCGGGATGTCAATACGCCCCCCTTACCCTTACCTACCGGCACGGCGGTCCCCAACCGCCACCCAAAATTGGCGGATAATTGCGGTTTTACCGTCCATCGCCCCTATGCCTTCCCCCACCCGGCCCCTCGCCTGCCCCTGCGGCGGCGCCGCCTACGCCAGCTGCTGCGCGCCCTTCCACGCCGGCGAGGCCGTCCCGCCCACCGCCGAAACCCTGATGCGCTCGCGCTACAGCGCCTACGTGCTCGGCAACGAAGCCTGGCTGCGCGCCACCTGGCACCCGTCGACCCTGCCGCCCGGCCCCATCATCGATCCGCAAGAGAAAGTGCAATGGCTGGGACTTGAGGTAAAATCTGGTTTACGTTTACGTCAACGTAAAGCAAACTTGGTGGAAACGCCAGACCATGACAGCGTAGAATTTGTGGCCCGCTACAAGATCGGCGGCCGCGCCCACCGCCTCCACGAAGTGAGCCGGTTCGTGCGCGAAACCGAAGGCGGCGTGGCGCGCTGGTTCTACCTCGATGGGAGTTTTCCCGACTAGCCGGCCACAGAAAAGGACCGTCATGCCCCATATCGACAGCAAACTCAATCCGCGCGGCGACGATTTCAAGACCAACGCGGCGGCCATGCAGGCGCTCGTCGACGACTTGAAGGCGAAGGTGACGGCGATCGCGGCCGGCGGCGGCGAGACGGCGCGCGCCAAGCATGTCGCGCGCGGCAAACTGCTGCCGCGCGAGCGGGTCCAGATGCTGCTCGACCCCGGCACGCCCTTCCTCGAATTGTCCCAGCTGGCCGCCTTTGGCATGTACCAGGACGAACACGGCGCCGACGCCGCCCCCTCGGCCGGCATCATCACCGGCATCGGCCGGGTCGCCGGCCAGGAATGCGTCATCGTCTGCAACGACGCCACCGTCAAGGGCGGCACCTACTACCCCGTCACCGTCAAGAAGCACTTGCGCGCCCAGGAAATCGCCGAGCACAACGCCCTGCCCTGCATCTACCTGGTCGACTCGGGCGGCGCCAACCTGCCCAACCAGGACGAGGTCTTCCCCGACCGCGACCACTTCGGCCGCATCTTCTACAACCAGGCCACCATGTCGGCCAAGGGCATTCCGCAGATCGCCGTGGTGATGGGCTCGTGCACCGCCGGCGGCGCCTACGTGCCGGCCATGAGCGACGAATCGATCATCGTCAAGGACCAGGGCACTATCTTCCTGGGCGGCCCGCCGCTGGTGAAAGCCGCCACCGGCGAGGTGGTCACGGCCGAAGACCTGGGCGGCGGCGACGTCCACACCCGTCTGTCCGGCGTGGCCGACCACCTGGCGCAGAACGACCTGCACGCGCTGTCGCTGGCGCGCACCATCGTCTCGCACCTGAACCGCGCCAGGCCGCCGCAGGCGCCGCGCCGCGAATCGCGCGAGCCGCTTCACCCCGCCGGGGAGCTGTACGGCGTCATCCCGGTCGACACCCGCAAGCCCTTCGACGTGCGCGAAGTCATCGCCCGCATCGTCGACGCCAGCGAGTTCGACGAGTTCAAGGCGCGCTACGGCGCCACCCTCATCTGCGGCTTCGCCCACATCCACGGCATCCAGGTCGGCATCATCGCCAACAACGGCATCCTGTTCTCCGAATCGGCGCTCAAGGGCGCCCATTTCATCGAATTGTGCTGTCAGCGTAAAATACCGCTGGTGTTCCTGCAAAATATCACCGGCTTCATGGTGGGCCGCAAATACGAGAACGAAGGCATCGCCCGCAACGGCGCCAAGATGGTGACGGCGGTGGCCACGGCGGCGGTCCCCAAGTTCACGGTCATCATCGGCGGCAGCTTCGGCGCCGGCAACTACGGCATGTGCGGGCGCGCGTTCTCGCCGCGCTTCCTGTGGATGTGGCCCAACGCGCGCATCTCCGTCATGGGCGGCGACCAGGCGGCCAGCGTGCTGGCCACGGTCAAGCGCGACGGCATCGAGGCCAGGGGCGGCAGCTGGAGCGCGGACGAGGAAGCGGCCTTCAAGGACCCGATCCGCCAGCAGTACGAGCACCAGGGCCACCCCTACTACGCCAGCGCGCGGCTGTGGGACGACGGCGTGATCGACCCGGCCGACACCCGCACGGTGCTTGGCTTGGGCCTGGCGGCGGCGCTGAACGCGCCCATCGCGGACACACGCTTCGGCGTGTTCCGCATGTAGGGAGCGGCCATGGAGTATCAGACCATCGACATCGGCAGCGGCGGCAAGCTCGCCACTGTCACGCTGAACCGGCCGCAGGTGCGCAACGCCTTTGACGAGGCGACGGTCGCCGAGCTCACGCACGCGTTCGCGCGGCTGGGCCAGGACCCGGAGGTGCGCGTGATCGTGCTGGCGGCGAACGGCGCGGCGTTCTGCGCCGGCGCCGACCTGCACTGGATGCGCAAGATGGCCGCCTACTCGGCCGCCGACAACCTGCAGGACGCGACCCGCCTGGCGCAGATGCTGCGCACGATCTGGGAATGCCCGAAGCCGGTGGTGGCCAGGGTGCAGGGCGATTGCTACGCCGGCGGCATGGGCCTGGTGGCCGCCTGCGATATCGTGGTGGCGGCCGAGACGGTGAAGTTCTGCCTGAGCGAAGTGAAGCTGGGACTGATCCCGGCCACCATCGCGCCCTATGTGATCAAGGCGATGGGCGCCAGCGCGGCGCGCCGCTGCATGGTCAGCGCCGAGGTGTTCGACGCCGCCGAGGCAAGCCGCATCGGCTTCGTCCATGAAGTGGTCGACGGCGCCGGCCTCGATGCGCGTGTGGCGGCCATCGTCAAGACCCTGCTGGCCAACAGCCCGCAGGCGATGGCGGCGGCCAAGCGCCTGGTGCGCGAGATCGACGGCCAGCCGGTCGGCGACGCGCTGGTGGCCGACACGGCGCAGCGCATCGCGGAAATCCGGGCGTCGAACGAAGGCCGCGAAGGCGTGGCCGCGTTTCTGGAAAAGCGCAAGCCTGGCTGGCTGGCGTGAAGTAAAACAAGAGGAACCGATTTGGAATCAACTACTTTGTCGTCGAGCTGGGTCGAGCGCAGTCTGCGCAGCGTCTGGCATCCCTGCACCCAGATGCAGCACCACGAGAGCGTGCCGCTGGTGCCGGTCAGCCACGGGCGCGGCGCCTGGCTGTACGACCATGACGGCAAGCGCTATCTGGACGCCATCAGCTCCTGGTGGGTCAACCTGTTCGGCCACGCCAACCCGCGCATCAACGCCGCGCTCAAGGACCAGCTCGACCGGCTCGAACACGCCATGCTGGCCGGCTTCACCCACGAACCGGTGATCGAACTGTCCGAGCAGTTGTCAACGCTGACCGGCGGCGTGCTCGGTCACGCCTTCTACGCTTCCGACGGCGCCTCGGCGGTCGAAATCGCCCTCAAGATGAGCTTTCACGCCTGGCGTAACGGCGGCCGCGCCGACAAGCAGGAATTCGTCTGCCTGCAGGGCAGCTATCACGGCGAGACCATCGGCGCGCTGGCGGTCACCGACGTCGCCCTGTTCAAGGACGCCTACGGTCCGCTGCTGCGCCCGGCCCGCGTGGTCGCCTCGCCCGACGCCCGACTGGCGCAGGACGGCGAAACCGCGCAGGACGTCGCGCGCCGCGCCGCCGCCGACGTCGAGCGCCTGTTCGCCGAGCGCGCCGACAAGATCGCCGCCATCATCGTCGAGCCGCTGGTGCAATGCGCCACCGGCATGGCGATGCACGATCCGCTCTACCTGCAATTGCTGCGCGAACTGTGCGACCGCTACGAAGTGCACCTGATCGCCGACGAAATCGCGGTCGGTTGCGGCCGCACCGGCAGCTTCTTCGCCTGCGAGCAGGCTGCCATCTGGCCCGACTTCCTGTGCCTGTCCAAGGGCATCAGCGGCGGCTACCTGCCGCTCTCGCTGGTGCTCACCCGCGACGCCATCTACCAGGCCTTCTACAGCGCCGACGTCACGCGCGGCTTCCTGCACTCGCACTCGTACACCGGCAATCCGCTGGCCTGCCGCGCCGCGCTGGCGACCTTGCAGATCTTCCGCGACGACGACGTCCTGCGCGGCAACGCCCGGCGCGCCGAACGGCTGGCGGCCGCGCTGGCGCCGCTGGCCGATCACCCGAACGTGCGCCATCTGCGCCAGCGCGGCACTATCTTCGCCTTCGATGCGCACGAACCGGACCCCGAGCGTGCCGCCACCTTCTCGCGGCGCTTTTTCAGCGCCGCGCTCGAACAGGAGCTGTTGCTGCGCCCGATCGGCCGCACCGTCTACCTGATGCCACCGTATATACTGGACGACCAGGAGATCGACGTCCTCGCGCAGCGCACCCGGTCGGTGTTCGACAGCGTCATCGCCGCCCAGGTCACATAACCGCAGCAGAACAATGAACATGATTGAAAACATCGAGCGCAAGTTGAAGGCACTGGACGGGCATAGCCTGATCCGGCGCCGTCGCGTGGTCGATTCGCCGTGCGCACCGCGCCTGCGGATCGACGGCCGCTCGCTGCTCGCCTTTTGCAGCAACGATTACCTGAGCCTCGCTTCGCACCCGCGGGTGGTGGCGGCGCTGCGCGAGGGGGCCGATCTGTACGGCGCCGGCAGCGGTGCCTCGCACCTGATCAGTGGTCACAGCCGCGCCCACGAGCTGCTCGAAGAGCGCCTGGCCGCCTTTGTCGGGCCCAACCTCGAATCGGCGCGCGCGCTGTCCTTCTGCACCGGCTACATGGCCAACCTGGCGATATTGTCGGCGCTGGCCGACGATCCGAACGCGGTGATCTTTTCCGAGTCGCTCAACCACGCCTCGCTGATCGACGGCGCCCGTCTGGCGCGCGCCAGCGTCAAGGTCTACCCGCATGCCGACCTGGGCGCGCTGGCCGCGCTGATGGCCGCCGCCGGCGAAGGCCCCAAGCTGGTGGTGACCGACAGCGTGTTCAGCATGGACGGCGTGCTGGCCCCGCTGCCCGAGCTGCTGGCGCTGTGCGAGCAGCACGCCGCCTGGCTGGTGATCGACGACGCCCACGGCTTCGGCGTGCTGGGCGAAAACGGCCGCGGCGCGCTCGAGCACTTCGCCCTGCGCTCGCCCAATCTTGTCTACATGGGCACCCTCGGCAAGGCGGCCGGCGTCGGCGGCGCCTTCGTGGCAGCCCACGCCAGCGTGATCGAACTGATGATCCAGCGCGCGCGCCCGTATATTTACACCACCGCCGCGCCGCCGGCGCTGGCGCACGCGCTGCTGGCCAGTCTCGACATCATCGGCGGCGACGAAGGCCGCGCGCGCCGCGCCGGCCTGCGCGCGCGCATCGCCCAGCTGGGCGAGAGCCTGCACCTGAACACCTGGCAGCGCCCAGTCTCGCCCACCGCGATCCAGCCGATCATCATCGGCGCCAACGAGGAAGCCTTGCGCATCGCCGCCGTGCTGTACGAGCAAGGGCTGTGGGTGCCGGCGATTCGTCCGCCGACGGTCCCGCCCGGCACCGCGCGCCTGCGCGTGACGCTGTCGGCCGATCACACCGAGGACGACGTGGCGCAACTGGCGCACGCGCTCAACGAGCTTGAAAGGACATCCGATGAGCCTTAACGATCCGATGGACCCGGCGCTGGAGCCCGCATTGGCGCCCGCATTGGACCTAACCTTGGCGCCGGTCGAAGGCAGCGAGCAGGAACTGGCGCCCCAGCCGTCGCTGTCCGCCGAAGGCCTGCCCTCGCGCTTTTGCTGCTTCGTCACCGGCACCGACACCGAAATCGGCAAGACCCTGGTCTCGGCCGCCATCCTGCACAAGCTGGTGGCCGGCGGCGTGCGCGCCTGCGGCATGAAGCCGGTGGCCGCCGGCGCCGAACTGCGCGACGGCGAACTGCACAATGAGGACGCCGACTCCCTCATCGTCGAGAGCAACGTCCACCTGCCGCGCAATATCACCACGCCCTACCTGCTGCGCACCCCGGCCGCGCCGCACATCGCCGCCGCGCTCGATGGCGTCGACATCAGCCCGGTGCCGATCATCGCCGCCTATGCCGAAGTGTCGGCCGCCTCCGACGCCGTGGTGGTCGAAGGCGTGGGCGGCTTCGTCGTGCCGTTCGCACCCGGTTTCGACAGCGCCGACATGGCGGTGCAACTGAACCTGCCGATCGTGCTGGTGGTCGGCATGCGCCTCGGATGCCTCAACCACGCCCTGCTCACGGTCGAAGCGATCGTCGCGCGCGGCCTGGTGGTGGCCGGCTGGGTCGCCAACCAGGTCGACCCCGAGATGGCCTTCGCCGACGAGAATATCGAGGCCCTGCTGCAGCGCATTCCGGCGCCGCTGCTGGGTCGCGTGCCATATATGGCGCAGCCCTCGGCCGCCGCCGCCGCAGACTATATCGACCTGGCGCCGCTGCCAGGCTGGCCGCTGGTCGCCTCGGCCTAGAACACGAACAGAACAGAACACACTACCAAAGGAAGCATGATGTCCGAATCCCACGCCGTATCGTTTCACCCGCCCGCCGCCGCCATCAGCGTGTCGCCCGACGCCAGCTGGCCGGTGGCCGACGTGCTCGCGCTGTTCGAGCTGCCCTTCAACGAACTGATGTTCCAGGCCCAGAGCGTGCACCGCGCGAACTTCCCGGACGGCGACGTCGAACTGGCCACCCTGCTGTCGATCAAGACCGGCGGCTGCGAAGAAGACTGCGGCTACTGCCCGCAGGCCGCGCGTTACGACACCGGCGTCGAGGCCAAGAAGCTGCTCGGCATCGACACCGTGCTCGACGCCGCGCGCCAGGCCAAGCAGAACGGCGCGACCCGCTTCTGCATGGGCGCGGCGTGGCGCAGCCCGAAAGAGCGCGACATGGAAAAGGTCGAAGAGATGGTGCGCGAAGTCAAGGCGCTGGGCCTGGAAACCTGCGCCACCCTCGGCATGCTCGAAGAAGGCCAGGCCGACCGCCTCAAGCAGGCCGGCCTCGATTACTACAACCACAACCTCGACACCGCGCCCGAGTTCTACAGCAACGTCATCTCGACCCGCGAATACCAGGACCGTCTCGACACCCTCGGGCGCGTGCGCCACGCCGGCCTGAAAGTCTGCTGCGGCGGCATCGTCGGCATGGGCGAATCGCGCCTGCAGCGCGCCGGCCTGATCGCCCAGCTGGCCAACCTGAATCCCTACCCCGAATCGGTGCCGGTCAACCACCTGGTGCAGGTCGAAGGCACACCGCTGCACGGCATCGATCCGCTCGACCCGTTTGAATTCGTGCGCACCATCGCGGTCGCCCGCATCACCATGCCGCAGGCGCGCGTGCGGCTGTCGGCCGGACGCCGCCAGATGGGCGAAGCGGTGCAGGCGATGTGCTTCCTGGCCGGCGCCAATTCGATTTTCTATGGCGACAAGCTGCTCACCACCGACAACCCCGAAGCGGAAGACGACCGCACCCTGTTGAACAAGCTTGGCCTCTCCACCCGCGCGGCCACGCTCGATTCCGCGCCAAAAGCGAGTTGCGGAGGCTGATCGCCACGTCAATCGCCTGCTGGCTTTTCCCTGGACTACCCGTCTCAAAGGTGAAGCATGTTTACAAAAATTGTCATCGCCAACCGCGGTGAAATTGCATGTCGGGTGGCCGCTACCGCGCGCCGCATGGGCATCAGAACAGTGGCGGTGTACTCGGCGGCCGACGCCGGCGCCAGGCACGTCGCCGTGTGCGACGAAGCAGTACCGATCGGCCCCGCCGCCGCCAGCGAGAGCTATCTGCGCGGGGATAAAATCATCGCCGCCGCGCTCGCGGCCGGCGCCCAGGCCATCCATCCGGGCTACGGCTTCCTGTCCGAGAACGCGGCGTTTGCCGACGCCTGCGCCGAGGCCGGCCTGGTCTTCATCGGCCCGCCGGCCGACGCGATGCGCGCAATGGGCTCGAAGTCAGCCGCCAAATCGCTGATGGATCTGGCCGACGTGCCGCTGGTGCCCGGCTACCACGGCGAGCGCCAGGACCCGGCGTTTTTACGCGCGCAGGCCGACCGCATCGGCTACCCGGTGCTGCTCAAGGCCAGCGCCGGCGGCGGCGGCAAGGGCATGCGCATCGTCGAGGACAGCGCCGGCTTCGTCGCCGCCCTGGCGTCCTGCCAGCGCGAGGCGATCAGCGCCTTTGGCGACGACCAGGTGCTGGTCGAAAAATACCTGAGCCGGCCGCGCCACATCGAAATCCAGGTCTTCGCAGACACCCACGGCAACTGCATCTACCTGCACGAACGCGACTGCTCGGTCCAGCGGCGCCACCAGAAAGTGCTCGAGGAAGCACCGGCGCCAGGCATGCCGGCCGCGCGCCGCGCGGCGATGGGCGAGGCGGCGGTGGCTGCCGCGCGCGCGGTCGGCTACGTCGGCGCCGGCACCGTCGAATTCATCGCCAACCAGGATGGCTCGTTCTACTTCATGGAGATGAACACCCGCCTGCAGGTCGAGCATCCGGTGACCGAGATGATCACCGGGACCGACCTGGTCGAGTGGCAGCTGCTGGTCGCCAGCGGTGCCGCGCTGCCGCTGGCGCAGCACCAGTTGGCGCTGCGCGGCCACGCGATCGAGGCCCGCATCTACGCCGAAAACCCCGAGAAAGGCTTCCTGCCCTCGATCGGCACGCTGCGCCATATGGCCACGCCGGACGCCGTCAACTTCACGGTCGGCGGCGAACTGCCGGCGCCGGTGCGCATCGATTCGGGCGTGCGCGAAGGCGACGCCATCTCCCCCTTCTACGACCCGATGATCGCCAAGCTGATCGTCTGGGGCGCCGACCGCCAGGTCGCGCTGGCCCGCATGAGCGCAGCGCTCGGCGAGTTTCACATCGTCGGCCTGTCGACCAATGTCGCCTTTCTCAAACGGCTGGTCGAGAGCGCGGCGTTCAGCAGCGCCGATCTGGACACCGGCCTGATCGAACGCAACGCGGCCACGCTGTTCCCCGCGCCGGCCGCCGCGCCGCTGCCCGTGCTGGCGCTGGCGGCGGCCAGCCTGCTGGCGTCCGAACAGGCGCAGGACGATGGCGACCCGTGGGCCAGCCGGCATGGCTGGCGCCTGAACGGCGCGCTCCAGCGCCAGCTCGCCTTCACCGAAGACCATGCCGGCGCCGGCCAGACTTATCGCCTGCGGCTGGACTACCGGCGCGACGGCTGGCTGCTCGCCGCCGATGCTCCCTCTCAGCTTCTGACGCTGGTGGCGCGCCAAGATGCCGCCGTCTCGATCCGGCTGGGCGAGGCGGCCGTGCAGGGCACGGTGCTGCGTGAAGGCGACATTTTTCACGTGTTCGCCTTTGGTGCGCACCACGCCCTGATCTACAATGACCCAATGGCGCACGCGGGTGAAGCCGAAGTGGCCGGCGGGCGCCTGACCGCGCCGATGCCGGGCAAGGTGGTGGCGGTGCTGGCGGCCAAGGGCCAAAGCGTCAAGCGCGGCGAGGCGCTGGTCATCATGGAAGCGATGAAGATGGAGCACACCATCGCCGCGCCGAGCGATGGGCTGGTCGAAGAGATCCTGTACCAGGTGGGCGACCAGGTGGCCGATGGCGCGCCACTGCTCGCCTTCAAGACCGAGTAATACGCCGACGGAGCAAGCATGCGAATTCTGTTATACCGCGCAGATGGTTTGACCGAGGCATGGGTGAGCGATTTCGGCAAAGCCCTGCCCG